>NZ_JBXWNV010000008.1:0-217560 GCF_059610545.1 Ruegeria sp. CDSC068 | reverse complement strand
TCCTGAATAGGCTTCTTCTGCGCCTCGCGCGCAATTTCAATGTCCGATTTATAGCTCATTGGGCAAAACCCCCGGTTAGAAAAGTCTGACAACGTCTTGGCCGGATCGGCAGCGCACCAACCCAGATTCGTTTATTTTTCTTTAAAGTAAATAATTATTCCCCTGGGTCAATACACGAGTTGTAGTTGCCAAACAGCCCACAGCCAAACTCACCATCAATGCCCAGCCACCAACAACCCAATTCAGGCGTATCTTTTCCGACCTTCACTAAGACCCAGCAGCCAATCTTCGACTATCAACTGCTCTGGAAAAGCACTGTTGAAAGGCCTTTTCAGCAGGTAATATCCCGACTCAGTTCGCACCGATGCGCCCTGGACTGGCCTGACCAAAGCGCCGCTTTCAAGCAATGGGTCAACAAGATGGGCCCAGCCCAACGCAATGCCCAATCCATCAACCGCTGCCTGTACTGACAATGGGTAAGTGTTGAACGCGACTGCCTGTTCCATTGATGATGTTGATACACCATTGCCGCTGAACCACGCTCGCCACGTCATCCATTCTGCATGCGCGCTGGTGACCTCAATAAGGTCAAGTTCCGGTAACGCAGAAATATCCGCGGCATTGGGATTACTTTTGAGGTACTCGGGGCTGCAAACCGGAAAAACGGTTTCTCCGAACAGAAGCTTTGCCTCGTACCCCGGCCAGTCGCCATCCCCCCGCAGAATTGTCAGGTCCATAGAATCTGACAGGCATTCTGCGTCACTGTCAGAAGACACTAAAGAGATACGTATTCGGCCATTGGATTTGTTGAACTTGCGAAGTTGCGGCATCAGCCAAAGAGACGCAACAGAATTGGTCGCCGAGATCGAAACCGTATTTGCCTGATGCTTGGCCAGCATGTCTCGGCTGACATCCCGCATCAGGTCCAGTGATTTTTCCACGGTCGCCAACAGGATGGCACCCTGTTGAGTAAGGGAAACAGAACGATGACCCCTTACGAATAAGGGCACGTCATAGTGCTGTTCCAGCAAGCGTACTTTGCGGCTGATTGCGGTCTCTGAGATGTTCAGCACCTTGCTGGCTCGCGCAAAACTCTGTGCCTTGGCGGCGGCTTCAAATGCCAACAAATAGTCTAGCGGCGGCAAGACTTTCCCGGTGACTGGCGCTTTTTTTGGCATTTGGGGGCCTTTTCCCGAGCTGGACGACGGCGCGATCAAAAACATTTGCCCGCATCTGGCAACATTCGATCAGGCAACTGTCTGTTAAGATAGCAAAAAGTCGGATTAGCCTCAAGAAATTATGGTCAAAGCCCCTCAAATTTCTGTTCTGCACATTAGACGATCTTAGGCAGAATGCATGAATTCGGGGCCGGAAGAGTCCTCAACTCAAAAATGAATGTCACTCAGGGAGCAAACATGAAACTTACAAACCTACTTTCTGCTGCAACCTTGGCAGCAGTAGCGGGAACTGGCGCGGCTGCCGAAGACAGCAGCGACCCGATCGTAATCCCCATTCACAACTGGTCCAGCCAGATCGTGATGTCGAACGTTGTAGGCCTGATCTTCGAAGAGATGGGCAACAACGTAGAATATGTCACCACCGACAGTCAGGCCGTCTATGAATCGGTACGTTTGGGCGATGTCGCGCTGGAGATGGAAGTCTGGGAAGGTGCCTTTGGTGCATCCTACCGCGCGGCACTGGAAAAAGGTGGTCTGCATGATGCGGGCGATCATGATGCGGTCACGCGCGAGGATTGGTGGTATCCGATGTGGACCAAGGAATCCTGCCCGGGCCTGCCTGACTGGCAGGCACTGAACGACTGTGCGCACCTGTTCGCCACAGCCGAAACCGGTGACAAGGGCCGTTATCTGGATGGGCCGGTCGACTGGTTGAAGCATGGTAAAGAACGCGCCGAAGCACTGGATCTGAACTTTACGGTGATCAATGCGGGTTCAGCCGCAGCCCTTTGGGCTGAGATTGGCGCGGCAGAGGCCGACAAAACGCCGGTTTTGGTCTTTAACTGGACGCCAAACTTCGCCGAAGCTGTTTGGCCAGGTGAGTTCGTTGAATTCCCGGCATGGGAAGATGGGTGCGACAAGGATCCAGCCAAAGGTCCCAACCCGGAAGCGCTGTATGATTGTGGCAACCCTGCCGAGGGTTACCTGAAAAAGGCGGCTTGGGATGGCATGAAAGACAAGTGGCCGGCCGCGTATTGCGCCCTGACCGAGATTTCTTTCACCAACCCGCAGATTGCTGAGATGGCGAAGCTGGTCGACACTGATGAGCTTGAGCCGGAAGAGGCAGCCGAAGAATGGCTGGACGCCAACCGCGCCGTCATTGATCCTTGGATCAGTGCCTGCAGTACATAATCCGGTTGCATCCACCGAAACTGGCGCGGCCTTGAACATCTCAGCGATGCAAGGCCGCGCTCAACACGAAAGAAAGGCAGCCATGTCCGCCTCAGCGCCTGTCATCTCAGCCAAAAACGTCTGGAAACTGTTTGGGCCCTCGCCAGAGAGCTATCTGAAATCTCTGGCCGCTGGCCGCAGTTTCGATGAGATCCGCGCGGATGGGTACATCGCCGGTGTCAAGGACGTCTCGATTGAGGTCGCTCGTGGCGAGATGCTGGTCATTATGGGCCTGTCAGGATCAGGCAAGTCCACGCTAGTGCGGTGTTTTTCACGCCTACACGATATTACAGGCGGAACGATTGAAGTTGACGGTCAGGACATCATGAGCCTGACTGAACGCGAGCTGATTGAGCTGCGCCGCAACAAGATGGGGATGGTGTTCCAATCCTTCGGTCTGTTGCCACATCGCACGGTATTGGACAACGTCGCCTTCCCGTTGGAAATGCGCGGGCAAGATCGCTACGACCGGCGCGAACGCGCACTGGAGGTCATCAAATTGGTGGGCCTTGAAGGTCGGGAAGAATATTTCCCGCGTGAACTCAGCGGCGGTCAACAGCAAAGGGTCGGTATCGCCCGATCACTGGCGATTGAGCCGGATATCTGGTTTCTGGATGAGCCCTTCTCGGCGCTGGATCCGTTGATCCGCCGTGAAATGCAGGATGAATTCCTCCGTCTGCAAGAAATGCTGGGCAAAACCATCGTCTTCATCACGCATGACTTCGATGAGGCGCTGCGTCTGGCCGATCGGATTGCCATCATGCGCAACGGCGCGGTCGAACAGTGTGACACCCCCGATCAGATCGTGATGAACCCTGCCACCGAATATGTGGCCAAATTTACCGAAGATGTCGACAAGGCCCGGGTCGTACATGCGAAGGGGCTTGCAAAGCCCGTGAATGGTCATGCTTTGGAAGGCGCGCCGATCAATGGCGGCTCGACTATTCACGAATTGGCGCGGGTACTGGTAAATGACAAGCGCATCCTGTTGCCGGTCGCGAATGACAAAGGCGTTGTCACCGGGGTTCTGGAACGTGACACCGCGTTGAATGTTCTGCTTGGGGCGGAATGATGGCGACGCTGTCCACCGACATATCGGACACAAGGGACGGCCCGTGGGGGCAAACCAAAGTCCTAACCGCGCTGCTGGTCACCGCTATTGCACTGATCCTGGCTAAGGCAATTGGCATTCTGCCCGAGTGGCTGAATCGCATTCCTGAGGCTGCAATCCCGCCAACGGCACAGGTTTTGGACGCGATATTCAACTTCATTCAAAACGATCTCGGTCTGATCTATGTCACCCGCTTTATTGCAGAAGGCCCGCTTGAGTTTCTGCTGGATACCTCGGCGAACCTATTGGAGGGCAAGCGTCGCTGGCCCTATCTGGGCCCGATCCCATGGTCCGCGATTGCCGCAGTGGCAGCCGTCGTCGGCTATGCCGTTGGTGGATGGCGGTTGGCTGCCTTGGGCGCGGGCACCTTCATCTGGACCGCGGCAATCGGACAGTGGAAAATCGCCATGCAGACGATGTCCGTCATCGTGGTTGCGGCTCCATTGGCTTTCTTGCTGGGTCTGGTACTGGGCATCGCGGCCTGGAAATACGGTTGGTTCGAGCGGTTGCTGAAACCTATCCTGTCCGTACTGCAAACCCTGCCCTTCTTTACGTATCTCCTGCCAGCAGTGATCTTCTTTAAGGTCGGACCGACAGCTGGGGCCGTCGCAACAATTACCTTTGCCATCCCACCAATGATCCTGATGACCACTCTGGGCCTGAAAAAGGTCAGCCCCGAAGTGATCGAAGCAGGCCAGATGTCTGGCTGCACACGCTGGCAGATGTTGCGCCACGTCTACGTTCCAGCCGCGCGCACCGAGGTTCTGGTCGGCGTCAATCAGGTGATCATGCTGTGTCTTGCGATGGTTGTTCTGACCGCTTTTATCGGAATGCCCGGTCTTGGCGCGAAACTGCTGGCGATGATGGGTAGTTTCAAACTGGGCCGTTCTTTCGAGATTGGCGTAACCATCGTCCTTCTGGCTGTCACGTTGGATCGGATGTCAAAGGCCTGGGTCGTTAAGCAGCCGGTGCACTTCGAACGCGGGACCCCGTGGTGGAAACGGCACCAGATTTCGCTGGTCGCGCTGGGTCTGTTTGTTGGATTTACTCTGCTGGCACAGGTGTTTCCGATCCTGGCTGAAGTTGGTCGCAAACAGCATCTCAGCCAGGGCAAGGAAATCGACGTGGTGATCAAGTCGTTCTTGGCCATAGACGCGATCAAGGGCACAACCGAATGGCTGCGCTGGTTCCTTAACGTCAAGGTTTTGATCCCGTTCCGGAATACGCTACTCGCCATTCCGACTCCTGCTTTTATCCTGCTGGTTGTGTCCTTTGCGTATTGGGTCGGTGGCCGAAAGCCCGGCATCTACGCCGCGATCTTCTTTACGATTGTCGCCTTCTCGGGCTGGTGGGATCGGTCGGTCATCACGCTTTATACTGTGATTTCAGCAGTCGCGCTGGCGACTATGATCGGTATCCCCTTGGGCGTTGTTGCAGCGCGGTCCAACCGCTGGTCCAAAAGCATCCTGCTGGCCTGCGACACCGCGCAAACCTTCCCAAGCTTCATCTACCTGATCCCCGCGATCATGCTGTTTGGGGTCAATGATGTGGCAGTTGTGTTCTCAATCCTGATCTTCGCCGCCGTGCCGCTGATCCGGTACACGATTATTGGCCTCAGTAATGTACCGCCGGAAATGACCGAGGCGGCAGACATGTCCGGCTCGACCCGTCGGCAAAAGCTGATGTCGGTGCAATTTCCGCTGGCACTGCCGACAATGGCGGTCGGGTTTAATCAGGCAATCATGTTCGCCTTTTTCATGGTTATCATTGCCGCCTTCATCGGTACGCAGGATCTGGGGCAAGAACTGCAGCGAACACTGGCGGGCACCGAACTGGGCAAGAATTTTGTGCTGGGTCTGAACGTGTCCCTGATGGCGCTGACCTTTGACATGGCGATCAGCAGTTGGGCTGAAAAACGAAAAAAACGGTTGGGGCTTGATTGAGATGGCACAGTATCAAATCCCACGCACCGTTACCCGTTTCGACGATCCCGGATTTGTCCGGATGCGTATGGAAGGCCGACCCGACGAGCAAGTCTGGTGGAAGAATGTCAGCTTTGATGAGGGAACCGGGCAAGGCAGTTATCTGATGAAGATGGCAGCGGGCACACGTTCAAGTCCGCATATCCACCATGGGCCAGAAGAGTTCTTCATCCTCGAAGGCGATCTGACAGATCACGATGGATTTAACTATCGCAGCGGCGACTTTGTCAGCCTCGCTGCTGGGTCCGGCCACTATTCGCGAACCGAGGCGGGATGCCTATTGGTTGTCACCCACCGCGGTGCAACCGAGATCATTCAGGAAGATGCACTATGAATGTGAAGCCGGTATTCGAAGTTCCGTTCGAACGCAGCGGAGTTCTGGCCCCCGGCCTTCCGATCCTGCCGCATGGAACGGAACGCCACCCGGTCCCAGGAATGGGGTCGCGCGCTGTTCCGATTTCCAAAGGTGATACGATAACCTTGTTGGACCGCGACGGGATGCAACAGGCCGAGATGGTCTTCTTTGGCCCTGACCGGAGTTCTGATGCGGCCATGCTGGGTGCTTTGGGACATGGACGTCCGGATGGTTTGATTGCGACGCTGGCAAATGGATCGCCGTCTGGCAAGAAAGTGCTGCGCGCTCTGGAAGTTGCCGGATTTGACATCGGAGTAGGTGACGCGGTTCGGGCGTTTACCGACGGGTCGCGCCCCGGTGACATGGTGCATTTCGTCGCCGAATGTGATGGCCTTCTGATCGTGGCTGCACCCGGCAAGGCGATGCGCCCCGAAGATAACGACCCTCCCACGGATATCATCCTGTACATTCAGCGCTCTGCACCCGGTTTGGAAAAACCCGATGTGGGCCCACCCGAACCGCTGGCCGATCCGCTCAGGGACTTCAATATTCAGCCGGGCAATGCCCACTCGTACGAGGTCAGGGCCGGTGAGTTCATTCAGATTGTCGATGTTCGCGGGCGTGAGTGCTCGGATTTTCAGGCCTTCAGCCGACGGGCACTGGATCAGGGGATCGAACGCGAGATTGATCCCACAACAACGCGTAGCCTGATGGGCAGCTTGTATCCGAAACCGGGGATTTTTTCGAAGTATTGGTCAGTTGATCAGGAACCGCTGATAGAGATCGTTCAGGATACGTGCGGACGCCATGACACGTTTGGCCTTGCCTGTACGGCGCGGTATTATGAAGATCTCGGTTACCCCGGCCACGTGAATTGCTCGGACAATATCAATAAAGACTTGGATCAGTATGGCATCAAATCACGTGGTGGTTGGCCTGCAATCAACTTCTTTTTCAACACGATGCTGGACGACACCAACGCCATTGGCATGGACGACCCCTGGTCGCGCCCCGGTGACTTCGTCTTGTTGCGCGCGCTGACCGATCTGGTCTGCGTCAGCACCGGCTGTCCCTGCGACATTGATCCAGCAAATGGCTGGAATCCAACCGATATTCAGGTGCGAACCTACAAGGCGACCGAGGATTTCAAAAGATCCTACGGCTATAGAAAATCTGCGGAGGCGGATGTGGAAGAAACCAAGAAAACTGCATTTCACGACTGCTTTGCACGGCACACCCGTGATTTCGTCGAATATAACGGCTATTGGCTGCCCAACACGATGACCAATCACGGCGCGATTGCCGAATACTGGGCCTGCCGCGACAAGGTTGCGGTTATGGACCTCAGCCCTTTGCGGAAATACGAAGTTGTCGGACCCGATGCAGAAGAGCTGTTGCAGCTTTGCGTAACCCGCAACATGAAAAAGCTAAGCGTTGGTCAGGTCGTGTATACCGCGATGTGCTATGAACACGGCGGTATGATCGACGATGGTACGGTTTATCGATTGGGTGAAACAAACTTTCGCTGGATTGGCGGGAATGACACGAGCGGATTGTGGCTGCAGGAACAGGCCCTCAAACGCAATATGAATGTCTGGGTGCGCAATTCGACTGATCAATTGCACAACATTGCGGTTCAAGGGCGGTACAGTCGCGACATCCTTTCCAAGATCTTTTGGACACCGCCTCAGCAACCGACGATCGAAGAACTGCCATGGTTCCGGCTTACCGTGGCTCGGGTTGGTGATGTGCAGGGGACATCTGTCGTAATTTCTCGGACCGGGTATTCAGGTGAGCTGGGATATGAAATCTTCTGCCATCCCAAAGATGCCGTCGAGATCTTTGATCGCGTCTGGGAGGTTGGCCAGGAATATGGCATAGCTCCGCTTGGACTTGCGGCACTGGATATGGTGCGGATCGAAGGTGGCTTGATCTTTGCCGGGTCCGAATTCGACGATCAAACCGATCCCTTCGAGGCAGGCATCGGCTTCACCGTTCCACTGAAGTCAAAGCCCGACGATTTTATCGGGCGGGCAGCGATTGAAGAACGCAAGACCCATCCTCATCGCAAACTGGTCGGTTTCGAGATTGAGGGCGGCACGGTCCCCTCGCCCGGCGACTGTGTGCGTTTAGGAAAGGCGCAGGTTGGAGAGATTACCAGCGCGATGAAATCACCCGTTCTGGGCAAGGTTATTGCGTTAGGCCGGGTTTCGGTCACTCATGCCGTCGTCGGAGCTGACATTGAAATCGGGCAACTGGACGGCCAACAAAAGCGTCTGAAAGCCAAAATAGTGCCTTTCCCTCATTTTGACCCGACAAAGGAACGTGTAAAGGGCAACTATTCAATTGTTGATGTTCCTGATGCAGCAGAATGACGACTCCTTAACAAAACTGTTGGTCACAGAGAGTCTCCCGTCAGGGTGCATCGTATGCGAAGAATGACCTTCGCAAAACTGCGCGACAGCAAGAGTTTTGTCTGCCCCGCTCCAGCATCCGATATCGAACCTCGCAATAGCGTCTCGTTGTGTTTTTGGCTTTCACTTTTAACGGTTATACTCGTTCATCCGACCATTGGACTGGCTGCCGGATGCGCACGAATCTCTGCACTTGAGAGCTTTAATGACACCGGGGTTGCTCCATTTGGGTCGGTATGTCTGGCATTCGATGGTTTAGGTAATTCCCGCGGCGTTTCGTGCTATTGGGAATTTCAGTTTAGAAGCGATGAGGCCGCAAGCTACTTTGACGACACATGGGCTGAAATAACCCATTGTCGAGACGGTACTCCTGCTCCAAACGATCCGCATGTCAATCATCCCGACAGCTATAAGCTTAGAGAATTGGACGCCGGAATCCGTGTCTATCGGGTTGCCATTAAAGACAAGAGCCAAGAGGAGCGCACACTGGTTTTCCTGAGCGTCGAGCACAACAACTGAGACGACTGTTTGACGTCATTTCCATTGGGATCGTTGAAAACTGCGTTTGCTACAACCAACTTGAATGTGAAAAGGGTTCTGTCTGGCGTCAGGAACCGTGATCTTTAATGACTTTGTCGCAAACTTTTTACCTTCTGACTGAGGTGAGGCCATCGTGTAAAAGGCGTTACGGATATAGACGGAAGCTAGCCGCGGCAATCTCATTCAAAGGTGCGCATTTTCCAAAAGAAGTGATCCTGCAAGCGGTGTTCCTCCACCTCCGGCACTCAGTTTCGGCTACCCGATCCTGATTGATGTGGTCAGGCGGAAATCCATGAATAGCATCATTGAGCAAGATCACCCTTTCATCAAACGGCTCACCATCTCAATTGGCATCGGACAACCGAAGCTCTTCAGCATTTGTTGGTAGCCTTGAGGCTCGCAATGTTGGCACCGTTTTTGTCGATCACAATCTTCTTCGGCAACGCATTGGTCTCCAACATTTGTCTCTCTCGGTTTGATGACTTTTTCTGGCCAGTTCTCAGCCCTTCTTCCTGTGCCTCATCGCTATGTTTTTTTGGCCGGCGTCTTTGGTTTCACTCTGACGGCAAAAGTTCAGGCGTGGACTTGGGCTGGCCTGGCTTATGATCCAAGCGGCCTGTCAGAAGGGGCAGCGCAATTGCCGTGCTGGGATTTGGTGAGACCAAAAATATTCCACCCTGGTTGACCTGGCTCAGTATAGTATTTGGTGTTGAACAGACCATCGAAACCATCTCGAATTTCGGGCATTCCGGGTTCAATGCATCGGGTGAAAAAATGAATGTCTATCTTGGTTGTTTGCTCGGATTTATCTTGGTGGGCGGGGTCATTAGCTGGTCAATGCAACGGTTGGAAAAAGCGTAAAGGTTAGCATCTTCCGTGCGAATTGATTGTGGGTGTCCATCGTTCCGCGGTGTCGAGTCCGGGCACAATGGAAGCGGTAGACCGATTAACATTTTCGTATTTGGGACACGGCTCTTTTGACTATCCCTAGCTCCAGAGACTGGCAGTACTCCGAACTGCTTGCGACCTATCTGTTGGATGAGATTCCCGGCCAAAATCCGCTTCGGGGAATCTGCAATGCAGCGTGAGCAACTGAGACGAATGGCGGTTCTGGGCCGCGAATTACTCGGGCACGCCATCGCGCGCGAGTGTGTTGGCTCAATCCGGAAAGTTCCAGTCGCAAGCTCGTTGCATTTTTTGTCGTATAATGCTGACCTTACCAGACAGATGCGTGCAACCTGTGCGTGCCGATCCGAAAGGGCATCCTATGGCCAATACTGATCCTGCAAATTTGCACTTTGTGACAAACCCGCTCCTGAACAAAGGTACTGCCTTTTCTCTAAACGAACGAGAAAAGTTTGGATTGTTGGGTCTTCTTCCACCACACATCGAAACGCTCGAAACCCAGGTTGACCGCGTCTATGCCGCCTTTGAACGTGAAGAGACGTCGCTGGATAAGCATGTCTATCTGCGTGGCCTGCAGGATGACAACGAAGTTCTGTTTTACGCTCTATTGGTGCGACATCTAACAGAGATGATGCCGATAATTTACACACCCGTCGTGGGTGACGCATGCAAGAAGTTCAGTGAGATCTACGATCACCCACGCGGATTGATCATTTCCTACCCCGAGCGTGACCGGATCGATGACATACTTGAGAATGCCGTCCTACCCTCAGTTGAGGCCATAGTCGTCACCGATGGAGAGCGGATTTTGGGTTTGGGCGATCAAGGCGCGGGCGGCATGGGAATTCCGATCGGAAAGCTCTCGCTTTATACCGCTGCGGGCGGAATAAGCCCGTCTGTAACGCTCCCGGTGGTACTGGACATCGGCACCAACAATAAAGAACGGCTGGAAGATCCCCTCTATATCGGATGGCGGAATGAACGCGTCAGCGGCGATGAGTACTTTGACTTTGTCGATCTTTTTGTACAGGCGGTAAAGCGCAAGTGGCCGGATGTTTTGCTGCAATTCGAGGATTTTGCTCAGCAACATGCGGCACCCCTGCTTGCGCGGTATCGTGATCAGCTCTGTACATTCAATGATGATATTCAGGGCACCGCAGCGGTAACGGCGGGCACTTTGCTGGCTGCCTCAAATGTCACTGGCATACCACTAAAGGACGCTACCATCGCGTTTCTTGGAGCGGGATCAGCGGGAGTGGGTATCGCCGAGCAACTTGTTCAACTCATGGTCCGCCAAGGATTACCCGAGACCGAGGCGCGCGCGCGTATCTACATGGTGGACCGGAATGGGTTGTTAACCGATGCGATGAAAGACCTCCTGCCGTTCCAAACGCAAATCGTCCAATCCCTCACCAAAGTGGAAAGTTGGTCCGATGGTAATATTTCACTGCTGGATGTGATTAATCAGGCCAAACCCAACATATTGGTGGGTGTCAGCGGTCAGGCAGGCTTGTTCTCTGAAGAGATCATTCGGGCGATGGCGGCTCACACAGAACATCCTGTCGTATTGCCGCTGTCGAACCCGACATCGCGAATTGAGGCCGTACCAGCGGATATTATACGCTGGTCAGATGGTCATGCATTGGTTGCCACCGGAAGCCCGTTTGATCCTGTTGTCTACAACGGCAAAACGCATCATGTCGCGCAGTGCAACAACTCCTACATTTTCCCCGGTATGGGGTTGGGCGTGCTGGCGTCAGGCGCGCGCCGCGTCACGGACGGAATGTTCATGGCCGCCGCCGAGGCGCTCGCCACGTTGTCACCTGCGAAGTCCGATCGCACAGCCAGCTTGCTGCCCGATGTGGGGGACATTCGCGAGGTCGGCAAGGCTATCGCATTTGCCGTTGGTCAACAGGCGCAGTTGGATGGGGTTGCGCCTAAATCCTCGGGGAATGACTTGAAAGCGGCAATAGATGCGAAGTTCTGGACCCCGCATTATGAGGAGATTGCCTAAAGCAGGTCAGGTTGGAGTGACCGGAAGGTCTCACATTGCGCATTCAGAACCCACCGCGTCCAAATAGGGAATGAATCAGTATGGTTCTGAATACGACGGCTACGCCGCCTCACGCCTGAGCGGCTTTTGCATCGCAGCACAAAGGGCACCCACCAGCAGGACCGCAGAAGCCACGACGAGGCTATCTCCTATTTCTCCGGTTAAGTCGCCAATGATACCAGCCCCGATTGGTCCCAGTGTCTGTGAAATTGCGAAAACAACTGTAAAAAAGCTTATGGTTGCACCCCAATCCTGCTGATCCACGTTCTGGCGGACAAAGCTGGTGACTGCAGTGGGTGGCATAAAGACCGATAGCCCGAACACCAGTGCCGACAAAATCAATCCATATCCAGATGGAACCAAGATTGGCAGGGCTGATCCAAATGCGACCCCGGTAAGGATTAGCGCCAACGGCGTTCCGGATGGAAAGCGGGCCAAGACCCCGCGCCAAACAAAAGGAGACGCCATAATACTGACCCCAAGAACCATCCATGTTGCGGTGGTCAACAGGACGCTGGAGTGCTGCTCTTTCATCCAGACCGAGATAAAAGTGACGTACACAATGTAACCCAATCCAAACAGCGCATACCCGCCGAGTTCGCCAAGCATTCTGCGCACCGGCGGGATGGAAGGCAGTGCGGCGTCGTGTTCGGTTTCGTTCAATTTTGTGGAAGCCCAAACCGAAAATGGGCAAATGACCAGGGCTGCCAACCCGACCCCGATCCACGCCCAGTCCCAATATTGTGGTCCGAAAACCTCCAACATACTCGGAAGGATCGCGCCACATAATGCGATACCAAATCCACCGCCACCGCCAAAGTATAAGGCGATGGCCAACGCATTCTTTCGGGCGCTGGTTTGGAACAGAGATGCTGCCAGTACGCCGCCGGACACAAAGGAAAGTGCACCAAACAACCCAACCAAAGTACGACAAGCAGTTTGAAACACGAGGCTCTCATCAAACCCGGTTGCCAAAAGGCACAATGCGGTCACCACAGTTCCGCTTGCAAATAATCGCGACGGAGAAAAATGCCGGATCAGTAAAAGCGTTAGAATCGAACCCACTATGTAGCCAATCGAATTGGCCGTATTGAGCCACCCGGATTGAGTGAGGCTCCAACCAAGGCTACTTTTCATTGATGGCAGGATTAGTCCGTATGCAAAGCGACCAAAAGCGTTGGATATGCTGACGCCAAGCGCAAGGCCAAGCAATATGAGCCACGGGTTGGTAGGTTTTGCAGCGGCCATGAACATCCTTCCAGGTTGAACCACACCGTGCCTCAAGGCACCTGACCGTGCAATCCCAACTGTTCGGGCGCGGATACTTTCGGTAGGGCTTGAGCAGCTTAAGAGTGCCTATTTACAACAAGTTGCGGTTCGACTTCCAATGCCGCATTCCGCGCTGAGGGAATGAGATCCTCAGTTCCGTTGCCCATCGTCACCGCTTCTTATCTCAGGTCAGCATTTCGCATCTGCGACCTGATCGTCCACGGTATCACAGTATATGCGCGGCACCGCTTTCTTTCGCCGCCATCCGCTTCAACGCCATCCGGTCCAACTTGCCTCCCATGGTCAGCGGCAATGCACTAACGATCCGAACCACATCCGGCGCCTTGTATCCGATCTGTTTCTGCGCGAAGGCGATGATATCTCCGGGGCGCACCGGTTTCGCCCCTTCGACCAAGCTCACAAACGCCCATACATCTTCACCGTGCATCTCATCTCGCACCCCAACCACCACTGCCGCTGCAATGGCGGGGTGCGCTGTCAGGACATCTTCAACCTCTGCCGGACTGATGTTCGAGCCGTCATGCACGATGATCTGTTTTTGCCGCCCCCGGAACCAGAAATAGCCATCCTCATCCCGTCGCATCAAATCGCCTGTATCGAACCAGCCATCCCGAAACGCTGCCGCTGTCGCACCTGGATCGTCCCAATACCCGGTCATCATAGTCGGGCTCTTGACCCAGTGCCGGCCGTCCACTCCCACGGGCACCTCCAACCCGGCCTCATCACGAAGCGCCGAGACATAGCCTGGATTGTTCAATCCAATGGAACCGACTTTCTCAACTCCTCCATGTGTGTTCGAATGTGACGTCCCCATTTCAGTCATTCCATAAAACGCCCCGATCGGCACACCCGCCAACGCGCCAAAGGCGTCGACCAGTGTCTGCGAGGGTTTGTCGCCACCTGCCATCATCGTTCTTAATGAAGCAAAGTCTTCGCGCACTGCACCGTGCCCCGTTACCAATGCAGCCAATGGCGCAGGCAATATCTGCGCCACTGTCGGCTTCGTCTGTCGCAGGAGCCCTAGGAGTTCGTCGGGCGAAAACAGCCGCACTACGTTCGTTCTGGCACCGGCCCAAAGCCCTGCAAACGTCAGCCGCAACCCGGCTGTATGGGAAATCCACGACGCCGGAAGCACCACATCACCGGGTCCCAACCCCAACCCCTGAGCATTGCTTGCCACCATAGCCCCCATGCTGGCATGGCTATGCGTCACGCCCTTCGGCTTGCCCGTGGTCCCTGAAGTAAAAAATATAAACGCCGGGGCGTCCGCCCCAATCGTCGGCAATGTCCCCTCAACCTCACCGTCCATCAGGTCCTTCAAGACGAGCGCCCCGTCCACTTCGCCTGCATAGGATATCAACCCCAAAGGCAGTCGCCCGACGCCTGGCACTGCGGCCACATCCTTGGCGCGCTCGCCATGCACCAACAGCGCCGCCGGCGTCGCCAACCGAAGCGCATGGTCGATATCCGCGGCCGTATAGCGATAGTTGAGCGGCATCGCCACCAAACCGGCCCGCATGCAGGCCAGATAATGGATCACCAACACCGCGCGGTTCGGCATAATCGAAGCTATTCGGTCCCCCGGATTAAGCCCCAGGCTCAGATATCGAAGCGCCAGCCGTGTACAGGCGGTATCCAGCTCCTGCCAGGTCAAAGCCCCGTCCAACGCGTAAAGCGCAATCGCCTTGGGATCCGCCGACAATCCCCGCCGAAAAAGGTTCGTTAAATCCGCGGGAGCGGCCAGCGGTGGCCCGGTTACCGGCATGCTTTTCTCTCCAAATGGACCCGCGTCCGAGGGTGCCCTCAACAATCTTCAGTGGACGCGCAACGAGCGGAAACCAAACACACAATTGGTTGGTCGGTGGATCGAGCATACTGCATTGTTATCCACTTCCAATAGGGAGCGGCAGAAACGCCCACAAAGAGTAAATTTGTCCAATCTGTGGTTCGAGTTGATGTAAAGGCCCATTCAGGCTCAGGATCTTTTCTGTCGATTTTATCGCGCGATGTCATTCGACTGGGTGGCCGCACAGACCGATAGCTGAGTTTTGACGCAGACAGCACCCACTAGTTCAAAACAGATTTCGGCTTCCAGCTTCTCCGTGACAGAGCCAAGCGCAACTCTCTTGGTTTTGCGAATCCGGCTTTCGTGAATAGGATGTGCCAAGTTCTTTTTGATAAATTGTATTGGAGTAATGGCATGGCAACAGAGCGCTGGACTGTCGGATCATATCTGGCGAAGAGACTGCAAGAAGCTGGAATTGCGGATTATTTTGTGGTTCCCGGCGATTACAATTTGGTGCTGCTGGACGAGCTGCTTGGCAATCGGGATCTGCGGATGATCAGTTGCTGCAACGAGCTCAACGCAGGCTACGCAGCAGACGGGTATGCTCGCGCAACCGGGGGGCCGTCAGCGGCTGTCGTCACTTATTCGGTCGGAGGGTTGAGCCTTTTGAATGCCGTCGCAGGCGCCTATGCCGAAGATCTTCCATTGATCGCGATTTCCGGTGGGCCGAACACAAACTCAGAAGCCGAGTGGGAATATCTGCACCACACGCTTGGCGAGGTTGAATACGATTACCAACGCGAGATGTTCGCCCGCGTCACTGCAGAGGCTGTCACGATTCATCATCCGTCTCTTGCGCCTGTCGCGATCGACAGGGCGATAGACACCGCAATGCTTCGACGCAAACCGGTCTATATCGAAATCGCCTCGAACATTGCAGGTGCACCTACGTCCGCGCCTGTACCGCGTAGTTTCGCCAGGCAGTCCAGCAGTGATCCGAACACATTAGCGACTGCGGTCTCTCAAGTTTCTGAATTCCTGAATACGGCAGAGCGGCCAGTACTTGTCGCGGGAAGCAAAGTGCGCGCGGGTCAGGCCGAACGCCCCTTGCGCAGCCTTGCCGCGGCCTGCGAATACGCCCAGGCATCTATGCCCAACGCCAAGAGCTTCCTGCCTGAGACAAGCGAAGGCTTCATGGGGATTTATTGGGGGCCGGTCAGCACGCCGGGCTGTGGGGAAATTGTCGATGCCGCCGACGGGCTGCTGTTTGTCGGCCCTGTTTTCACCGATTACACTACGACGGGTCATCAGCTTGGTTTTGATCCCGGCAAAGCGGTTATGGTGCATCCAACGTCCATACAGTTGGGTGACACACATTTCAGCAATGTCCGCATGGATGAATTTCTGGATGCGCTAACTGACAAGCTTACGCCGAACAGCGGTGCTGTCGCGGCCTTCGAACGTGTCAGAACCGAACAAAACCCGCCAGCGCCCGGTGAAGCCGAAACACCGGTGACGGTTCGCCAACTATTCGCCCGCGTGCAGAAGATGCTGGATAAGGACAGCACGTTGCTCGTGGAGACGGGTGACTCATGGTTCAACGGCATAGAGACCAAACTGCCCGAGGGCACGCGTTTCGAGATACAGATGCAGTATGGATCCATTGGCTGGTCTGTCGGTGCATCGCTGGGATACGCCTTAGGTAACAGGAAGCACCGGTTGATCTCGTGCATTGGCGACGGTTCGTTCCAACTGACCGCGCAAGAGATTTCGACCATGATCCGGTACGATGCAAAGCCAATTATTTTCCTCATCAACAATGGCGGCTACACAATCGAAGTAGAAATCCACGATGGCCCATATAACACCATCAAGAATTGGGACTACGCCGGTTTGATTGATGTGTTTGGCGCCGGAGAGGGTAACGCCTGGGGATGCAAGGTGAAAACAGAAGGCGAGTTGGACACGGCCATCAAAACAGCTCTGGATCATGACGGTCTTTGCCTGATCGAAGTTCTGATCGATCGGGATGATTGCAACGTCAACCTATTGCGGTGGGGTAATCAGGTCGCGCGAAACAACGGTCGGCCCAATCGATGCAGATAGAGAGTTACTCGGGACAATCCGGACAGTTGGTCAATTGACAACACATGACTGGCGCAATCCGATCCGCGGTGTTTTTTTCGCCGAACATAGGGAATTAATATGCTGAATGGTGCGATGCTCGTCTGGTTTCTTTTGACTGGTGTCAGCGTGGGCTTTGTCATTTGGGATTCGATCAGCAACGGCGTTACGAGTTGGGTACAGCGAACCGCATGGATACTCGTAACGTTATACACCGGTCCGGTCGGCTTGTTCTTCTACTTGCTTGCATGTCGCCGCCCATTCCCGGGAGGTCACGACCAGTATACGCGCGCAACTTGGAAACAAGGTATCAATAGCGAAATGCACTGCGTTGCAGGTGATGCCACGGGCATCATTTTTGCTGCCATCCTCGTCCACTTCCTGGACCTTTCAAATGGGTGGGACATCTTGGTCGAGTATGCCTTTGGGTTCGTATCTGGTTTGTTTATCTTCCAGGCTCTGATGATGATGCCAATGTTCGGGAGTTACGGGCAGGCCGTTCGAAAGACGCTCTTTGCAGAAACGGTTTCGATGAACATGGTTATGACCGGAATGATCCCGACGATGGTTCTGCTTACGGCTGCGTGGCCGGGATCCGAGGACCCGCTTACCCCACAATTCTGGTTTCGCATGAGCCTTGCGACTGTTGTCGGTGCGGTTGTCGCCTTTCCGATGAACCGATGGTTGGTGGCGAACCACCTGAAACACGGTTGCATGACACTTCCCGGTGCTGATGGCCCGGCACCAGCACTTGGTCATGTTTCCCACGAACACAGCGAAATGGCAGGTCAAAACGGGCGCCAAATGGCCGGGCATCATCACATGCAGATGAAAAGCCTGCCTATTAGAGAAGCAACCGCTTGGGTTCTTTCAACTTACGTAATCCTTATCGCAGCACTGTGGCTGACATCTAAATTCGTGCTGATCAAATTCTGAACAACTCGATTGCGAATTTGTGTTTTCCTGCTTGTCGGCAGAAAAGCGAAATTTCAGCGTCGAGTGACCACGCAAAAAACCTCAGGAGGCTATTACTTCGCCAAAAGTAGCGCCCGGTTTTCAAGGCGCTCAGCCTGAATGTAGAAGGAGGTTTGTTTGGCTCCGAACTCGCCACTGGCCTCAGTGTCGCAAGCTGGTTCCCGCACGTGTCACATATCTGTCATATTCGTGCGCTAGTCCAAAGTTGCAAAAAAGAGAAAACATAGGAGGCTCCGATGACCTCTCTCAATACTCAGCTATGGGAGCTGATTAAGACGCATAAAATGCCTGATGATGCTGCAGGCTCGCCGTTCATTGAACAACTAATGGCCGAAAACCGCATCTCTCGCGATACCGCCAATGTGGCGATCGCCGAATATCAAAAGTTCATGTATCTTTGTGCCACCCGACCAGAACGCAACGTGCCCTCAAAGGCGGTCGATTTGGTTTGGCATTTGCACATGCAACACAGCCGCGACTATTGGGACGTCTTTTGCAAGAAGCTGGGCAAACCAGTACATCACAACCCCGGCGGTCAAGGTCTCCAACATCTGGATGACTACAAATCCACAGTCAAAGCCTATTCGGACTTGTTTGGAACGCCCCCAAAAGGGATTTGGAAGCGGAAAAACAGAGTTGGAACTTTCATAGTGCTGATCTTCTTGCTGGTGTTCATTTGCATCGGCGCCAGTTCCATCGTTCAAAGTGGCGGTTTTTTGTTTGGAGTGCTTTGGCTAAGCGTACCTCTCTTCGTTTTTGTGATCACGCTTAATAGCCTGACCTCCAAAAGTGAGCTGACGCTAATTTTTGAATGCAACGACCCCTTCGCCGACGAGGATTCAGGTGATTGTGGCTCAGGAGATGGCGGCGGTTGCGGCGATTGAATCGCCAAACGTTCAATCTGATTAAATTTGCTCTGCACCGTACTCCAGTCGTAGAACTGAAGCTTCGCCCTCGATCCGTGTACCTCGTAATCGTGATCCTATGACTTTCGGTTAGCCGTTGTAGCACGATGCCACGCAGACACAGATAGCTCATCGCTGGGGTTTCAGGAGTTTGGTTTGGGCACCAAAGATGAAGGCAAGCGAGTTTCTGAAACGTATGAGGACTGCGAACGCTTCAAGTTGGGTTGTCGATCAATTCACTTTGATATCCAAAGAGTGCGGGCAATCCACCCGAATGTAACAATACGATTTTTTCGCCTGGCTTGATCTTCCCGCTTTCGACCAGGTTCAGCAAACCAGCGAACGTTTTCGCAGAATAAACAGGGTCAAGGAAAACCCCTTCCGTCCGTGCCATCTTTTCCAATGCAGCGCGCGTTATTGCATTCACTTTGCCATAACCCGGCGGCAAGGCTTCGTCGAAAACATCGATCTTGTCCTGTAGAAGTCCTGCGTCGATATCCAGCAAGTCTGCAAGCTTCTGCAAAACGGCCTTCATTCGGGCCTGCTGCTTTTCACGATCTCTGCGCACGCAAATCCCAAACACCGAGGCAGTGCTTTCTTCTAACGCCAGACCGGTCAGCAGTCCGCCATGTGTGGCACCGCTACCCGAGGGGACGACGACCGCGTCGAAGTCCGGCATCTGCTGATACAATTCCTGTCCGGCCACGACGTAGCCCAAGGCACCCAAGGGCGGATGGCCCAGCCCCAGATGAATAACGTACGGTTTGTGACCTTTGGCTTTCAATTCTACTGCGCGCGCGTGCAGTGCTGCGTCGGCTCCCGCTTCGTCTTCACCTTCAGGGTAACCCATTTGCTCGGCACCAAGGATTTGTGCCAGCAGCACATTCCCGGACGAATAGTACTCCGCCCCCATGTCAGGGACACGCTCTTCCAACTGAAGCACGGATTGCATGCCCAGCTTGGCTGCCGCAGCGGCCGCAGACCGAACGAAATTGGATTGAACGGCGCCGGTGATCAGTATGGTATCAGCACCCTGCTGACGCGCATCTCCGAGATAAAATTCAAGCTGCCGTGTTTTGTTGCCACCAAAACTAAGCCCAGTCAGATCATCACGTTTCAGCCAAAGGTCGATATCCAGTTCTGCCGACAAGTTGTCCAAACGCTCCAAAGGGGTTGGACCCGACATAAGTTTGGCACGTGGAAACCTGTGCAGATTGTTGTTTCGTGTCATCTTGTGACCTTTAAGGTTAAGCCATTGAAAAAGCCCGATGGAACAGAACGCAGCAGGCAATCAAGGATACCACGCGGATCACTGCGATGACGATCGGCTGTGGCAAATAAGGGCCTGCTGCACGACCAATTATGCTGCCGATCAGAGTGATCGCAACGAACCCTATTAACTGCGGTTCATATGAGATTGCTTGGGTTTCGGACAAATTGTGCAACAAGAAAGCTATGCCGTATGCCACCAACGCTATCGGTTGAACCAGTTTCGCTACTTCTTTGGCGGAACGGCCTTTAGCTATCAAACCGAACACCATAAGAGGGCCCGGTGTCGCTGCCCAAACAGTCGCAAGCCCAGACAGTCCTGTAACGACTAAAAACCCAGCGTTGCCAATGGATCCCCGCAAGGGGAGCAAGGTCGTAATCAACCCGATCAGCAATAGACACGCCGTCAGGGCAAGAACAAATGCTTCGCTCAAAAAGGGATACACAACAAGGCCGACGGCAACTCCAACACAGCAACCAATGACCGCGGTGCGGATTAGTTGATGGTTGTTTTTCAGAACATGCCGGTCCGTCGCTACTACTGATACAAACGTGTTCAGCAAAAGCAAAACGGGAACCGCTGTCGACGTGCCAAGCAAAATCATCATGGGCGGTCCCGCGATGATGCTGAACCCGATACCAACGCCGACTTGCAGCATTGCGCCAAGGCAGATGGCAATCATCAGGATGGACAAGTCAACGGACACTCACAACTCCTAGGGACCAAAGCAATGTCGCAAGGCCTCAGATATCCTGAGTTCCCGGCCAGGGTCCATTCTATTTCTCTTTCATTGACTGTTTTGGCACGGTCAGCGCTGCCACGGCATCATTCCCAAGTATGGCACCCGGGTCGTCACAGCGTGCGCCATTTGCGCCAGTGTGGTCAGGTCAAAGACAGGAAGCTGCAGCTCTTCCTGAAGCCGCGATGCGTAAGGCGGCAGGTCCGTGCATTCCAAAACCAACGACCGAATGTCCGGAGCTTCAAGAACCAGATTACGGGCCGCATCCATGACCTCGGTCTTGATCAGGTCCGTGTCCATCCGGGTCCGCGTGTTCCGCAAGATCACTTCGGCGAATTCTGTTGTATCCTCCAATCCCTTCACGGCCACAGGAACACCTGATGCACCAACACCTTCGAAATGCCGGGGCGTCAATGCGGATGCATCCGCAGTTAGCACGCCCACTGGCGCGTTGGCACCGGTCATTTGAAAGGCCAGCGGCACCTGGATCAGGCTGGAGGCAAAGACAGGCACTGAAACCGCAGCAGCCAATTCTTTTTGAAACAAGGCTAGAAAGCCGCAACTGCCTGTGATGGCTCGCACGCCTTCAGCCTCAAGCCGCTTGGCGCCTTCGATGAACGGTGCCAGTAACTCGGGCGAAGGGTTGTTCAGCAAGTTTGGTACCGTCACACCGTCGATCATCTCATACAGAACCGGAAATGGCAGACTGGAAGGGTTCTTGATATGTCCCGGTGGTTTTGGAAAATAGCTTTCAAGGCACAGAACACCAATTGACGCCCCGCAAATGTTCTGACCACCGTTGTAGATTGGCATAGTCATCGGATCCTTCTGATTTGAAACTTTAAAACCGGGCCAGAGAAAACGGAGCCAGATCGATGTTTGGGCTGCGACCGGAAACCAGATCGGCCACAAGCTCGCCGGTCTTTGGGGCCATCATCAGCCCATAGTGAGAATGCCCGAACGCGGTATAGAGCCCTTCCCGCCCGTTAACTGGTCCGATCGCCGGCAAACTGTCCGGAAAGGACGGGCGTCGACCCATCCAAAATTGTGCCTCGCCTGTATTGAGGCCTGGGACCATGGCCTTGGCTTGTTCGGTCAGGATTTTTTTCTTACGTGGATCAGCGGGCGCGTCGACGCTACCAAATTCGGCCGTGCCAGCGACTCTCAGACCGTCCTGCATTGAACTTGCGACCACCTTTGCGTCTACATCCATGACCGAATTGTTCAATTGGGCCGAGGGCTTAGGGAATTCGACGTGGTAACCCCGCTCGGCCACAAGCGGCACAGGCATCCCCAGTGGTTTCAGCAGGTCGGCGGACCACACACCGGCCGCGAGGATGATGCTGGCGGCACGCAACGTGCCCTGCGAGGTTGTAATCTGCCAACCACCATCTTCAGCCGGTGTCAGTTTGGTGACTTCGGTTTGTACTATTTCGGCGCCTTGCGAGCGCGCTTTTTCAGCCAGTACCGCCCCCACACGTCCTGGTGAGGTTACGCGTGCCTGACCTTTGATCATGATCGCGGCTTTGAATTCCTCTGACAGTGCAGGTTCCAGGCCGCGCAACTCGGCACCATCGACAAGCTCCAGATCGCCTCCTTTTTCCTGGCGGATCAGATATCCAAGCCCATTCAGATCAGCCTGCTTCCGGTGGCGAAAAGCGTGAATATAGTAGCTGTCAGTGATCAGGTTTTCGTGCCCGGTGCCTTGAAGATGACGACGATACAGGTCGATGGAAGGCCGGCACAAAAGCTCCATCGCGTCCGAGATTTCGCGCACTGATCTTTCGCCAGAGTTTCCCAAAAACCGCAGCCCCCAGGGGATCATTTTTGGCCAGTAACTGGTTCTGACCGAAAGCGCGCTTTTAGGGTCCAGTAGCATCTGGGGCAGAGATTTCCATATGCCCGGCATCGCTTGCGGAATGATTGACCACGGCGACACTACACCTGCGTTCCCGAAAGAAGTTTCCTGACCTGGTTCACCACGGTCAATCAATCGAACCGGAATGCCGCGTTCCTGTAACGACAAAGCGCAACAAATGCCGACGATCCCTGCGCCGATGATGGTCACTTGTTCTGTCATGGTTTCACGCCGGAGAGTGACTGCGATTGCGGGCAATCAGTTGGGTGACGATGACAGGTGATGCCACGGCCAGCGCGATCAGATCAGCAGTCAGGCTGGGCGCGACAAAGATAATCCCAGCGATGGCCAACAGAATGCGCGATGCAATATTCAGCGGACTCAACCAATACCCAACCACAGCCGCAGACAGGGCAATAACCCCGGCGATGCAACTGGTCGCGGTATAGGTGAATTCCCATAGGTTGAACCCGGTTGACGAGACGAACAGCAGGACCGGCGCATAGACAAAGGCCATGGGCGCGATCACTTTGCCCAATCCAAGGGTGAAAGCAGAAAGGCCAGTTCGGAACGGGTTTGAGTTCGCAATGGCAGCCGCGGCATAGGCTGAAGTACAGACCGGTGGTGTAATCTCGGACACCACACCATAGTAGAGCACGAAAAGGTGGCTGGCGATGGGTGGAACACCCAGTTGCGCCAGCGCAGGCTGCGCCACTGACACCAGCATGATATACAGCGCGGTGGTCGGAATGCCCGCGCCCATCAGGATACAGACGACGGCGATGAACACCAATGAGATGAACAATTGTAAGTCTTCCATCGCAAAGAACTGGAAGCTGCCGAACGAGATCATGTTGTACAGATCCGATGCCAGGTTGCCTGCGCCCTGTGTAACCATGAAACCGATGCGGAACCCGATGCCAGTGGTGTTGATCACGCCTACCACAATACCGACCGCAGCAGCGGCGGCGCCCACGGCTAGCGAGTATTTCACACCCAGTTCTACCGCCTGCAGCATCTCGGGCACTTCGATGCGTTTTTGAGGGTTCAATGTTGCGACCACCGTCAATCCGCACAGGATTGTAGTCATGGTCAGGTCAAAGCCGCCGTCTGAGAACTTCCACAGTACAAAACTGAGGAACGCTGCCGCATAGATCAGTGTCGGAGGTTGCCTCAAGCGCGACATGCCCGCGATTACAGCAAGTGATATGCCGCAGAAGGCCGACATGAAGGGCGTGTAACCCGTGAACAGAACCACTAGCAGGCCGATCAGGGGCACTATGTTGGCCCAGCCTTCGGCCCAGACGGCTTTGAGCTGCGGCAGTTGCTCTTTGGTGAGACCTTTGAGATTCAGCTTGCGTGCCATCAGGTGCACGACAGCAAAGACGCCAACATAGTGCAGGAGTGCTGGGAAAATCGCAGCAATAACGATGGTGGTGTAGGGAACCTCAAGAAACTCTGCCATGATAAAGGCAGCGGCACCCATGATCGGCGGAGTGATCTGACCACCCGCCGAGGAAGCAGCCTCGACCCCACCCGCAAAATGGCCGGGGTATCCAAGGCGCTTCATGTTGGGAATTGTCAGCGCGCCGGTTGATACGGTGTTGGCCACCGAAGAACCCGAGATCGTGCCGAAGAAGGCCGAGGATACCACCGACACTTTTGCCGGACCGCCGGTATAGCGGCCCGCCAAAATGGTGGCGTTATCGATGAAAAGTTGCCCTAACCCGGTGCGTTGCGCGATCACGCCGAACAACACGAAATGGAAGACGATCGTCGAGACGACCCACAACGTGACGCCGTAGATGCCCTCCTGCGGGAAGTACATCGACGAAACGAAGGTTTTGAAGTTCACGCCAGGATGCTGCAACAATCCGGGGAAATACGGCCCAAGCAAAGCGTATGAGATAAATACGCAGATGATCAGCGGCAGTACCCAACCAAGCGTGCGGCGTGCGATATCCAGCACCAGCAGGATGATGATCACACCCAAAATCACGTCATAACTGTTGGGGTTACCCATACGGAAGGTCTGTTCCTCAATCCCAAGAAACGGAATGCCACGCCAGGCGACGCCCACATACAGCGCCGCTATGATCCCAAGAGCCATGAAGACCAGATCGTAAAGAGGGATGTTGCCGATCCGGAACCGGCTGACCTTAAGCGCATATAGGCTTTTGGCCCCGATAATCGGGATTGTCGCGTAGACCAGAATGAACAGTAGAGCCAGATAGATGCCCATGTGCCAGTGATCGGCCGGCAGGCCAAAACCGGCCGTTAAGAATTCGTAAAACGCAAAGATCAGGGCCACAACGCGCAGGACCTTGCCAGTTGTCGGCGTAACCTGCCGGACGGCAGCACCCTCGTCGAACTGTTCTTCGATAGCCGCTAATTCTTCGGCTGTGAGTTCGTGGTCATCAAGATTCTTAGTCGTGGACATGATGGCCCCCTGATTTCGCGCATTTAGAGTGTGCGGTGCCCCAAATAGGGGCACCGGACGATGAGTTGAGATGAGAACGGGTTACTGAAGAAGTCCGGCTTCTTTGTAGAATTTCTCCGCACCCGGATGCAGCGGAACGCCCAGTGCTTCGACACCATCCAAAGCAGTATCAGGGGTGATCTGCTTGCCCTTAGCATGGCCGTTGTCCAGTAGCTTGCGGGTATTGTCGTTCCACATCGCCTTGGTCAGCTCATAGACCAGATCGTCAGACAGGTCTGACGACACAACCAGCATCGCGCTGACCGCAGGGGTCTTGGTTTCGCCGTCGATGCCTTCATACACGCCACCTGGAATGGCTGAGGGGATATAGGCCGGAATGATCTCGTTGATCTTGCCCAGATCTTCGTCGGAGAAGGAGTGCAGGTTCATACCTTTTGTCGAAGACAGCTGCACCATCGCTGCAACCGGCCAGCCTGCCGCATAGAAATAGGCATCAAGCTGACCATCGGCCAGACGTTCGGCGCTCTGACTGTTGTTCAGCTCGGCCTCATCCATGTTGTCACGGTTGACGCCCCAAGCATCCAGCATCTGCAAAACGGCAACCTGCGTGCCGGAACCAGCCTGCGCAATACCAACGCGCTTGCCTTCCAGATCACTCAGATCATTAATCGTCGAGCCGGCCGGAAGCACCAGGTGCAGGTCTTCGGGGAACAGATTGGCGACGATGCGCAGTTTGGGATGAGGTTTACCTTCGAACTTACCTTCACCCAGATACATCGAACGGGTGACGTCGGCTGCAGCCAGCCCGGCCTCAAGTTCTCCGTTCTGCACGGCGGCATTGTTGAAGACCGAAGCGGTGGTGGATTGCGCGATCGCGATCAGGCCCGGAACACCGCACTGGCCGCCTTCTTCACACGGGCGCGATCCCGGAGGGGCGGAGATTCCGTTTGCGATGGTGCCACCGATGGGGAAGTAAGTGCCGCCAGCGCCACCAGTGCCAATACGGAAGAACGTTGGGTCCTGCGCCAGCGCGGGGGCTGCCAGCGCGCCCGCCAATGCAAGACCAGTCAAGCATTTCACAAATTTCATTATCATCTCCCTTGTTGGAATTTCGGTTTTGGTTTTCCCAAACTTCGATCCTGCAAGCGTAGAGACAAACTGCATAAATACAAATTTGTTATATTTCACTAAACTAAAGTTTTGCTTATATTTAAAAATATGAACCTAACTCAGCTAACTGTATTTCGTGAGGTGATGGAGTCCGGCTCCATCTCTCAAACCGCTAAGAAACTAAATCGCACGCAGCCCGCGATTAGCCTTGCGTTGAAAAACCTTGAAAAGACATTGGGCCTGACGCTTTTCGAACGTAAGGGAAGACGATTGGTGCCAGTCCCCGAGGCGCACTATCTCTTAGCCGAAACTACGGGTATTTTGGATCGCTTGGCGACAATCTCCAGCACGATGGAAGGACTTATCAAAGGGCATGCCGGAAGCTTGAATATTGCAACGATGCCGGGTCCATCTGCCTTTTTGTTCCCACGTTTCATAAGCCAATCAGTTGGTGAAAACCCCGATATTCGCATCACACTTTCGACACGCAGCTCACCGCAGATTATGGAACTTGCCGGGACGCAAAATATCGACTTCGGCTTTGCTGACTTCGAGCATTCAGCCGGCAAAGAACCCCAGTATTCCGCTGAACTTATCCGGGCTGATTGCTTCTGTGCTATTGACTGTGAACATCCTCTTGCGTCGCGCAAGTTCCTGACACTATCGGATCTTGACGGAACGCCAATGGGCGGCCTGCATCCTTCACACCCGTTCCAACGGAAAGTCCGGCAGGAGTTTGAGGACGTTGCCGCGGAGTACAATCAGACTGTTACCTGCCAGTATTTTCTACCTCTTATCCCCTTTGTCAGTTCGGGGCAGTGTTGCAGCATCGTTGACCCGCTGACTGTTGCGACCGAAAAAGAGCTTAATCTATCCAACGGAAAGCTTGTGTTTTTGCCTTTCGAGAAACCGCTAAGATATGAATACGCTCTCCTCGAACCCGACCACCGACCACCGTCCCAATTGGCAATTCAGATTAAAGCGGGCTGGAAAGCAGAAGTGTTAAAGAAATTGGAGGCGGTGCAGGCAAACCCTCACGCAACATCGGTTGATGATGCGCGGCGCGAACAGAATTAAAGCTGTGAGGATTGCGACCTGAAATCCAATAAGAACGAATATCGGCAATGACCAATGTGCTTTTATCCGAGGCTGTTTTGCTCAAATTGCGAGCGTTCCACCCAACTTCCCCTACCGCCTTGATGCCTGTACTGTCAAAGAGCAGGTTCAGCGGGCTATTGCCAACGCGATAGGGCAGGCTCACGTTCCATGATCCGAACGAGGAAACCGTTTGCTCAACCGTTTGCGTCCCGGAGACTTTGTTTTGAACGAACCGCGCGCTCGATCAACATTTGCGCCTTTTGACTTTGGGCAACCGAGATAGCTTGGTCAAAGGCGGCATTTGCTGAATCGATATCTCCTTGTGCTGCACTGATTTCTCCTTTGATACGGAGCAACTCAGCCTCAGCCCAGTGTTCTCCTGTGATATCCTGTTCTCGCAATGCGCGATCCACTGTACGTTGGGCAGCGCTAGGATCACCGGCCCTGAGAAGGGCTTTCGCGTGTTCAGCCAAATAGAGCGTTACCCAAAGCCAGCATCCTTTTGCGCGATACTCTTCTAAGGCCTTGTCCAGTTGATGGACAGCGCCGGGAACATCGGTCATGCAGGCTAGGACAGCATCATGAATGGCAACAAAATCCTTCCACAACGCCATGTCGTGCTCGTCCGAGACCCGTCGCATTTCCTCATTGATCTCGGTTGCGTTTTCTATGTCGCCAATCCAGATCGTCAGGGTGACTGCGTGCAGACCTGCGTAACAGATTGTGTTGGCGTGTTTGAGCTCGCGGGCTCGGGCAAGAGCCTTGTCGCAGGTCTGCCGTGCCATGTCTTCGTCGCCGCACATCCATTGTGCAAGGAGCATGTAGCACCAGATCTGCACACCCGGATCCTGAGCGAATTTCGTAGAGAAATCTACGATCTCGGCCGAATGATAGAGCTCATAAGCGACTTCGAGATCTTGAAGTGCCTCAGCAGACCGGCCCTTAGCGATCAGGGTCGCAGCCCGCATCCGGCGAGAAATCAGTTTTGGGATCGGGTCAGGTTCGTTCGCCACGTCCTTTACCAGTCTCGAAACCAGATCGAACGCTTTGTGCAGATCGTTGCCGATATATGGCGCGATCCAGGTCCCATAGTAGATTGCGACCGTGAGTTCCGGGTCCTTGGTTGCCTCTATCCGTTCCAATGCTTTCGAGAATGCTTCGCTGGCTTCAGCTGATGCATAGCCATCCTTCGCGATATGTACTTGCGCGAGTTGCACCAGAAGCGCTAGCTCTCGTTCGCGCCAATCCGGTTTGTCCAGTAAACCCGCGACCAGCGTCAGGGCATTTCGCAGGTGATTTCCCGCCTCAATATATGCCGGTCGGGCCTGAGCTTTTCTGGCAGCCTCGCCCCATAAAGTAATGGCCTTTTCCCTCAACCCAGCCTCAGTCGCATGATGTGCGATCAATTCCGGGGGTGCATTCGGGTCAGCCTCAAACAGATCCGTAAGTCGGTGATGGATTTCCAGACGTCGGCGTTTCAGCAAGCTTTCATAGGCTACGTCCCGAACCAGAGCATGCTTGAATACATATGTCGCATCCGGAGGAATCCCCCGCCGAAATACAAGTTCGCTGCGCTCAAGCTGTCCCAGCGCATCGTCCAGCGTCAGATCATCGACGCGGGCGATTTTTGCCAAGGAGGCTCGGTCGAAACTTCGGCCGATGCAGGCGGCTATCTGGGCGATTTCTTTAACCGGCTGAAGCCGGTCGATCCGGGCCATGAGGGAATCATGCAATGTCGCAGGTATAGTCACCCGGTCGATGGGACCTGTGAGTTGGAAACTGTCCTCGGTCTCAATAAGGTCGCCGGACTCCAATATGGTCTTTGTCAGCTCCTCGATAAACAGTGGCACGCCGTCAGTTCGGTGGATGATTTCCCTGATCAGTTCGTCGGGAAGGGTTTTTCCACCAGATATCTTTGCGAGAACACCTTCGATCTGCTCCGAGGCCAGCCGGTTCAATGTTAGCTTGGATACAATTGGATGGCCTCCAAAAGCGTGCTGGAAAGTCGGCCTTGCCGTAATCAAGATCATGACCCGCTCGGCCGCAATCCGGTCCAAACAGGCTTCTAACATCGCAAGCGTCGAGGCATCGCACCAGTGTGCGTCCTCCACCACCAGCAGAACTGGTTTTTCCCGTGAAAGGGCCTGCACTTCTGCCGAGGTTTCTTCCATGATCCGGACGCGAAGTTGTTGTGGCGTCAGAATGAGCTTTTCGGCGGATGGACCCGCCTCAATCTGAAGGAGTTCAGCAATGATCTTTGGGTCGGCAGCCCGGAGTTGCTGGCGGAGCTTTTCGATTTTTACACTTGCCGAGTCGGTTTTCTGGTGGCTCATGGCATGTGTAAGCTGCTGGATAACAGGAAAGAAACTCGAATCCGTGTGATAGGGAGAGCAGTGATAGTTCATCCGGAAATGATCCTGCGTTGAGACCGCATCAATGACGGCACGTGTCAGCCTGGACTTGCCGATGCCTGCCTCACCAATAAGGACAGCGACTTGGCCTTCGCCAGAAGTTGCGCGCTGCCAGCGATCCATGATCAGCCCCAATTCATGATTCCGCCCGATCATGGGCGGAACGGGATTGAGATCTTCCGTTTCGAAACGGCTTTCTAGGCTGCGCTCAGTTCCCACCCTCCAGGCCGGTACCTGCGAATCCAATCCCTTAACGTCGAAATGACCTAACTCTTCTAACTCGAACGTGTCTTGGATCAATTGCTTAGTCGATTCCGGAACCAGAACCTGTCCCGGCTCGGCCAATGCCTGAAGGCGTGCAGCAAGGTTTGGCGTGTCGCCAACAACAGTTTCTTCCCGCGATGCCCCTTCCCCGATGAGGTCGCCGACGACAACCATGCCGGTCGCCACTCCGGCTCGAGCAGATAGTGCCTGCCCATCAGGGGTGCGTATTTCGGCGATCGATCCTACGATTTCCAACGCGGAGCGTGCGGCGCGTTTGGCGTCGTCTTCATGCGCCACCGGCCAACCAAAATAGCACAGGACACCATCACCCATATATTTGGCTACATTCCCTTCATAACGTGTGACAATACCGGCGACCGTGTTTTGATAGTGCTTGATCACCTCGCTCATGTCTTCGGGGTCCAGCCGCGCCGACAATGCCGTTGATCCGGCCAGATCCACAAACAGAGTCGTTAGATGGCGACGCTCGGCCTCGCGTTTGATTTCCGTTACACTGGTCGCGTCAGAATGAGATTGATTGGGTTCTCCAGCATCGATGGCAGTCCGCAACCGCTTTCGCGCGCCCAGTGAAAGGCCGATCTCGCGCATATCCTCATCTGTTAGATCAAAAAGGATATCAAGATCGACCTCATTCTCGACCAGAACCGGCTCCAGATTAAGGAGCTTCATTCGTGACAGCCATTCAACGAGATCGGACATTAGGTGACGGGTCCTCGACGAGGGTCTAAGAACCGTAGTTTTCCCGATCAAGAAGGTTTGGGCAATCAGTAATCCCCAGACGTCGAGTTTGCACAAATCGCAAAAGATATCGCCATATATGGCATGTGGGCATAAGAACAGAGAGCCAACTAGGTTGGCTTGGGACCTAGAGATGAGAAAGCCAGAATGCGGCTAAACAAAAGAGCATTCAAAAAAAATTACCTGTGTAGAAAACGCTGGGAACCGCATCGTCGGGCTGGGAACCATTTGATAGTTTGTCGAAATTGCAAATGTGCTAGTTAACCGCGGTGTGTGAGTGCACCTAACTCCAGGGTTCTGCGCCCGCGGGGGTCGGCAGGTTCGACGGGCCGCATTGCGGCTTCCATTATAGCAGGTAGGTGTCGGCCAAGATCTGGAACCGGCCCAGAGCAGTCAGTCGTTGGGGTCTTGCCATGCGGCGCTTGCAGCTCGCATTGCTACCATTCGCTGCGGACGCGAAGACATGACCTCATGTTGATATCCACGTCTTTTGCATTGTTCCGGCGGACGCCTCTGATGCGTATGTTCTTCATTTTAGATCGACCTGACATCACCTGCTGCTTGACCAAGAATCCAGTCGATCCCACACAGAAAGTCATCTATTGTGAGCGGATTGTTTTCTCCGCTGGATGCAGAGAGTACAAACCCATGTGCATAGTCGATGAGCACGTGAACAAGGACGTTACCGCCATCGCTGTTTTCAAGTTGGTCCGTGCTGGCCTTTAGTTCTACCGCCACGTTCATAAGGTCCGCGCTCATGAGCGTCACATCGTCCAGGATGGCACGGAGTAGATTGGCGTTCTTCAAAGCGTATGCATAGTAAGTCGCCATAATTGCTCGGGCACGCTTGACCGGAGCACCTCCGCCCACACCATCCAACACGCCTGCAAACGCCACTTCTACCAGATCGGTCAAAAGCTGTTTCTTGCTACCTGCGTGATAGGTCACGGCCATCGGAGTGACGCCGAGTTGATCCGCAAGAATGCGAAAGGATAGCGTATCAACACCGGCGCTTTGGGCGATCGGCAATGCAGTCTGCAGGATCACCTGTTTCGAAAGGCGCTGCTCAGCCTTTGGCGGCCGCCCCGGTGGGGCAGTTTTCGTCATCTGATTTTCAATCTGTAATCGAGATCAACCAGACCAGAGGGAAAGCTGCTAACCGAAACCAGTTCTAGATCAACGTCGCCTTGTGTCTCGCCGAATATCCGAATGCCTTCACCAATCAGGATGGGAATCAAAGTGATCCGCATGTCTTCAATCAGCCCGGCTTTGAGGAATGAACAGATGATTGATCCGCCATCCACGTAAACTCGACTGAAACCACGCGCGTCAAAGCTCATCATCAATTCGTTTGGTGTTTTGTCTGAAACCTCAACCTTCTCACGTAGGTCATTAGGGATGTCGTCGGCTGTCATCGAGCGACTGAGAACCACCACAGGTTTCGTGTATGGCCACGCTCCAAACCCCCTAACCGTCCGGTACGATCCCGACCCCATTACGATCACATCGACACTGTCCTGAAAGGCTGTGAACCCGTGATCTTCATCCTTGGTGGGTTGCTTATTCAACCAATCCAGCCTGTGATCCGACCTTGCAACAAAGCCGTCCAGACTCATTGCCATCATAATATGTCCTGTGGGCATCGTCTGGATCTCCTACACATTTTTATATGCCGTATAATAATATCCTTGCGACGCTCAAGGGGGAAAAACTTCAGGCTTAGCTCTGAACCCAATCCGAGAATGCCCGCACTGCGCCAATTGGAGCGGTTCTGTGCGGTTGAACTAAGAAATACCCGTATTCAGGCAGAACGGTTTCCGACAATCTAAACAGCCTTTCCGCATTCAAATCGCCCCCAACCAAGTCATCCATCAAAGCGATGCCCTGTCCGTCGATGACCGCTTGCACCCGAACATTCGGGTCAGGAACGATCAGCACATCTCGCCTTGATTGCCGAGGAAGCTTTGCGGCGTTCAGCCAATCTGACCAAGCGCTGCTGTCATCACGATCTCTCAGCAACGTAAGTTGCGATATTGCCGGCCCTATTCCCAACTCATTCACCAGGTCGGCCGCCGCCCGATTACCTACTGGATACGGCCGCAAATGCATGAACGGTGTAACGGTGCCATCACTCCAATTCCCGTTGCCCCACCTAATTGCCAGGTCCACTTCCTGCATCTCTGCCTGCGAAAACTCGATCATCGGTTGAATGCGAAGCTGCACATCCGGGTGGTTTTGCATGAATGACATCAGGCGTGGCGACAGCCAGCGCGCAGCGAAATAGGTCGAGACACCAACAGTCAAAGAGCGCGACGAAATCCCTTTCAACGCCTGAATTTCGGTTTCGATTTCTTCGTATCGGGTCTGGCAGATTGCGAGCAGTTTCAGCCCTTCACCGGTGAGTGTGACACCGCGCGTTGTGCGCTGAAACAAAGCCATCCCCAGATCGGCCTCAAGCGTTTTGATCTGATAACTGATCGCGCCCTTTGTCATATTGAGCGCCGACGCTGCCGTCGAAAAGCTGGAATAGCGGGCGATCTCGGCAAATATCCTAAGCAAGTCGTGGTGATAAAAGCGGGCAGTCATAAGTGCAGCGTACAAATTTTCTGAACACTGAGAAAAGAAATTTTCGATTTTCGAGGCAATTTTTTAAGCCCAAAATTTGCATCTAGTTGCGTGAAACGAAAAGATGACGTTGGACCCTTTGAACGCTGTAGCAGACACATCAACACCGGCGGGGCGTCGCAGACGCGTGCGCCGACGCCGCTTGGCCCGTGACAATGAGCCCTCTGAAAGCACGCCGTTCACAGGGCGCAAGATACCTGCATATAATCTTTTGAGCGAAACGGCACTGACCCGGATCGAAGATCAAGCCGATTGGATTCTAAGCAATATTGGTGTCGAGTTCCGGGGGGATCGTACCGCGCTTGATCACTTCGCCCAAACCGGTGCACGCATCGATGGCGAACGTGTACGGTTTGAACCGGGTCACGTCCGCGCGCTTTGCGCTACCGCCCCTTGTGAATTTCAGTTGCATGGTCGAGACCCGGCCAAAACAGTGACACTTGGCGGCGACAACGTTGTGCTGATGCCGGGATATGGCTCTCCGTTTGTCAGCGATCTGGCGAATGGCCGCCGCTATGCGACGCTGGAGGACTTCCGCAACTTCGTCAAACTGGCCTACACTGCCCCTGCCCTGCACCATTCCGGCGGCACGGTGGTCGAGCCGACAGATGTACCGGTGAACAAACGACATCTGGACATGATGCTGGCGCATCTGACGCTGTCGACCAAACCCTTTATGGGATCTGTCACAGCACCTGAGCGTGCGCGGGATAGTATCGAGGTGGCTCGCTTAGTCTTTGGGCGCGACTTCATGAAGTGTCACGCGGTGATGCAGGCAAATATCAACGTCAATTCGCCGCTGGTTTATGATGATACCATGTCGTCGGCTCTGCGTATCTATGCGGAGGCAGGCCAATGTGTCTGCGTCTCCCCAGCGATTTTCGCGGGTGCCATGGGGCCGCTTTCGCCGGCGGCGGTAGCGGCGCAAACTCTGGCAGAAGCGATGGTTGGCATTGCGCTTGCGCAACTGGTGCGCCCTGGTTGTCCGGTGGTCTTCGGCTCGTTCCACTCCACAATGAACTTGCGTACGGGCGCTCTGACCTTTGGATCGCCCGAGGCGAACATGACCACGATGGCGCTTACTCAATTGGGACGAAGGCTTGGCGTGCCTGTGCGGTCCGGCGGCGGACAGATCACCGCCTCCAATGCGCCCGACGGGCAAGCGTTGCAGGATAGCACCGGTGCAATGTGGTCCACGCTTTTGTCCGGGGCCCATCAGGTTTGGCATGCGGCGGGCTGGCTCGAAGGTGGGCTTGTGATGTCCTACGAGAAATTCATCATGGATCTCGACCACTGTGGCGCGATGCTGAAACTGTTGCAGGGCTTCGAAACGGATGACGAGGCCTTTGGCCGTGATGCCTATTTTGAAACGGGCCCGGGCGAAAATTTCCTGTCGACCAGTCACACGCTACGGCACTATGCGACGGCGAATTTTGAGCCACAGATTTCTGACGCCGGACCCTTCGAAACCTGGTCCGAAAATGGTGCTCTTACAACAGATCAACGTGCCACTGGGCGGTGGCGTCAGATGTTGAACGACTATCAATGCCCCGAAATGGAACCCGAAATCCAAGCCGCGCTTGAAGACTTCGTGTCAGATCGCAAAGCACGAATGCCGGACGAATGGTACTAGAGAGAGGAACCCCCATGGCCGAAGAACTTAGCCGCACATCCGCGCTTGCATCCCGCCACACCGCGCTTGGATCGGGGCTTGAGGATTGGAATGGTATGGGCACCGCCTGGACCTACCGCACCGACCCCAACGATGAACACGATGCGGTTCGCGAACGCGCGGGAATGTTTGACATGTCGCCTCTGAAAAAGGTGTTCGTGCGCGGTCCTGACGCCCAAGCGGTTCTTGATCACCTTACCACACGCGATCTTTCCAAGGTCACACCGGGAAAGGCGGCTTACCTGTGCGTTCTGACAGATGAGGGCGGGATCGCCGACGATGCCATAGTGTCCAACAACAGCGGTGACGAATGGATGATCGTGCATGGCTCGGGCAACACGATGGCGCTCCTGGAGAATTCGGCGGCAGGGCGTGACGTCCAGGTCGAATTTACCGACGACTTGCATGACCTGTCCGTGCAGGGGCCAGCCTCGCTGGATATCATCAATGCTCATATCAACATCGATCTCGCCAAACTGGGCTACTTTGAACATGCGCCTGCTGTGCTCTTTGGTCATCCCTGCCGCATTTCGCGTACCGGATATTCCGGCGAACGCGGCTACGAGATTTTTGCCGATGGCTCTGTGATCACCGACATTTGGGACAAACTGGCGGAGGCAGGCGTCATGCCCTGCTCCTTTACAGCACTCGACAAGGTGCGGATCGAGGCGGGGCTGCTATTCTACGGATATGACATGACCGAAGTCAACACGCCCTGGGAGGTCGGCCTTGGCTTTACTGTCAACAAATCCAAGGGCGATTTTCGCGGCAAATCGGCCGTCATGACTGCAAAAGGTTCCGAAAAGGTCAATAACTTCTGCCTGGATATCGATCATTCTGACATGGTCGATGGCGGAGAAACCCTGTTATTGAATGGCGCGGCGGTGGGCGTCATCAACAGCCCCTGCTTCTCGCACCGTTTGGGCAAATCGCTCGCCCTTGCGCATGTTCAGCCCGAGCTTACCATCGGAACCACGCTAAAGGTTTCAGGAAATGACTTCGCGACAAACGCAACAATTGTGTCCAGCCCGATTTACGACCCCGAAAAAGTTCGCACACATAGTTAGGGAGGTCTTGGCAGGCAGCGACGGTGCCTGTGTTTCAGCCTCGCTAGCAATGTCTCGGTATGGTTCACGGATCGATCTTGCCACTTTGCGTTGCGGCTCTTTCGGGCGGCATCGGTTTTTCAAAAGGCAGGGTCGATGTCTGATTTTCGGACAAAGTTATTTGGTGCACAAGCAACGCGGTTACTAGCTCTTCCGTCACATCCTACACGCCATTTTTGGCTGCACACTCCATTCGGGCCGAATTCATAAGACAGTTTGGCGATTTTTTGCTAGTCTATCTTATTGTCACTGCACTCGACTTTACGTGGGGGCGTTGGTCTATTGAAAAAACTAATTTTGAAAGCAGCGGTCGTTCTGAGTACAATCTGTCCGCTTAGTCTGGACGGTGTTGCGGCGCAAACCGCCGAAGAAGTTGAAACGGGCAACCGACTGGCGGCAGTGCTACGGGCCGGCAGAAGTGTCGTGTCGAACAGTCAGGACTTAATCAACAATCCGGATATTACCGACAAAGGGCTGTCCGGTGATGTGTTCTACAAGCAAGTTATTGAGGCCTACTTGGAGGCCAATGGTGAACCACCACTGCATGATGGGTTGGACCCACTGGAGCAAAAGCTTACAGAAACGCAGCTGGACGCTATGGTCACGGTAATCGACGCAAACCAAGAGATAATAAATGCCGAGGGAGTGGCATTCAAAGGATTTATTCCGGCGGTTTTTGCGCGGTTGGTAAATGAACAGTTCGCTGATGAAATTGGCACGTCTGCCATGGTCAAGGTAACGGCGCCTTCAGAACTTGTCCGCAATCGCATGGCCCGTCCGGATACTTGGGAAAACTCGGTCATAGAGGAAAAGTTCAAGGACACATCTTGGACCGAAGGGCAGCCATTTTTCGAAGAAACCAACGTTTCTGGAACACCTGCTTTCCGTATGCTGATTCCAGAATACTACTCTGAGTCCTGTCTTTCATGCCACGGATCGCCAGCGGGTGAAACGGATGTGACTGGTTTCCCAAAGGAAGGTGGGCAACTTGGTGATCTGGCGGGTGCAATTAGCATAACCCTTTTTAGATGAAACAAGAATCTGGTGTGAGTAACAATTGGCGGTGGGTGTCCGAAAATACTATTCCGGTGCGCATAGGATCACTGTCGGCGCTCTTGTTAGCTGCTTTGGTCGTGAGCACCATCGTGATGGTCTACGATCTGGCGCGTAACCAAGCCCGCATACAAGACGCAAATACTGAGTTTCACCGGCTGGAAGTGGCAGGCCAGGCAGATCGTCAATTTGGAGAAATGAGGTACTGGCTGACGGATCTTTCTGTCAGCTTACTGACCCTTTCTGAGCGGCGCGCCAACGAAGCAAGTACAAAGCTCAATAGCAGCCTCGAACAGCTCTCCGATTTTGCACCCGAGTCCGCAGCCAGCGTACAAGAGCAGGCAAACTCCTATTACGATACTTCCATGCAAGCAGCCGATGCTTACACCGACGGCAACAGAGTGCTGGGAAATACTTTACTTGCACAGGCCCGAGTGGCCAGTGATGCCGTCGACAAGACGCTGACGCAATTGGTCGATGACCTATCTGAAAGCGCCGACCAAACCAGAAATGAAGCAACGATTGCCGCCAAGGCAGCGATGAACCGAGCGATCATTGCATGTGTTGTCATTGTGATATTGGGAGCGCTTCTTACTTGGCGTGCTCTGAGGTCGATTGTTGTGCCTCTGCATGCAATCAACATTGCGATTTCAGGCCTAATCCGGGGTGAACGGGATGTCACGTTGCCGCCCGAAGGCCCTGATGAGCTAGGCCGGATGTCCCAAGCGCTAAGAGCGCTTCGCGACAGTCAGGACAAACGGCGCGAACTAGAAGAAGAAGCGCGTGCGCAGCGCAATACGATTCTGACAGCAATTGAAACAATTCCAGACGGATTTGCGCTGTTCGACAACGAAGACGAGCTCATACTCTTTAATGACCGGTTCCGCAGCATTTTTGCACATGTAGACGACATACTTGGGCCGGGCACGCGGTTCGAGGATATCTTGCGGCTGCAACTGGAACAAAAATCGGTTGATACCGATGGTGTGCCTGACGAAGAGTGGATTAGCAGCCGGCTTGCACGACATCGCAGACCTGACGGGGATCGCCAAGAAGTCTTGCTGGGTGGCGCATGGATTCAGGTGTCAAAACGCCAGACACCAGACGGGGGCACGGTCGCCGTATATAGCGATATTTCTGACCTTAAGTCCAAACAGGAACAACTTGAAGAAGCCAACGCACAGGCGATCGCCGCCAGCTCTGCAAAAAGCCAGTTTCTGGCTTCCATGAGCCACGAGTTGCGCACTCCTTTGAACGCGATCATCGGTTATAGCGAAATGCTGTCCGAAGATGCACAGGATATGGGATTCGAGACAGCGACCGATGATCTGGAGAAGATCATGGCATCCGGGCGACATCTGCTCTCGCTTATTAATGACGTTCTTGATCTGTCCAAAATCGAAGCGGGCAAAATGGAAATGTACCCGGAACGCTTCGCCCTCCGGCCTTTGTTGGACGAAGTCGCTTCAACGGTGGTGCCTTTGGTGAGCAAGAATGGAAATGAATTGGTTCTCTCTGTTGATCTCGAAGACACTGATGAGATCGAAACCGATAAAACCAAACTCCGACAGAACCTCTTCAACCTGTTGTCCAACGCTGCAAAGTTCACCGAAAGTGGTAAGATTGAACTTCTTGTCTCCAAACTTGAAAAAAACGACCAGGACTATTTTCGATTTTCAGTGACAGACGAAGGTATCGGCATGACTCCGGAGCAACGCGACAAGCTGTTCCAGGCGTTCGTACAAGCTGATCAATCAACTACGCGAAATTTTGGGGGCACCGGGCTTGGGCTCGCCATTGCACAGGAATTTACGCGTATGATGGGTGGACACATATCCGTCGATAGCAAAGAGGGTGTTGGATCAACCTTCTCTTTTGAAATTCCGGCGCGCTACGATGCCGTTTCTACTTTGGTTGACGATCAAAGGGAGGCGTCACCAGGCACTGGTCTGGGCAGCGTGCTGATCGTAGATGATGAAGAAGACGCACGGAACGCGGTTGCACAAATCGTGCGCGAGGAAGGATATGATGTCTTGCTGGCATCGAATGCGGAGGCAGGCATGGAAATCGCGCGCTCGCAAAAGCCTGACGTTATTCTTCTGGACGTTATTATGCCCGAACGCGACGGTTGGTCGATGTTGAAAGAACTCAAGGCAGACTCAAAGCTGTGCGAAACACCCGTCGTCCTGGCCACGATTGTCGCGGATCGCGACATGGGCCTTGCCTTCGGAGCGATCGAACACCTGATAAAACCGATTGATCCAGAGCGGCTGATTGCAACACTAGATTCAATCGCCTCGGGTCGCGACAAAGACGTGCTAATAGTTGACGACGATATGTCAACGCGGAACCTGTTTCGCCGTATTTTGACGCGCAATGGTTGGACAGTGCGTGAGGCGGCAGACGGTCACGGCGCGCTCAGCCAATTGAAATCCAAAAGGCCGACTTTGATGGTATTGGACATTATGATGCCGAATGTGGACGGTTTCGATGTGCTCAAAACGGTTCGCACAACCGATGGGCTGACAGATTTGCCGGTTATCGTAGCCACGTCTAAGGATCTAACGCGGGACGAACTGGATTGGTTGAAAGCCCATTCAGATGAGGTCATCCGCAAAGGAGATACGGGTCGAGGTGATCTGATTGCGGCACTGAAACGCCAGTTACAAGATTATTCATAAGTCGGAAAGTTTAAGGCGATGGCAAAGATACTTATTGTGGAAGACAACGATATGAACCTTGATATGCTGTCGCGCCGACTGCAGAGAAAAGGCTACGATACCGTATCGGCCCGCGATGGTCAGGCTGGCGTCGAACAAGCCCTATCGGATAAACCAGATCTGATTTTAATGGACATGAGCCTGCCAGTAATCGACGGTTGGGAGGCGACAAGACAAATTAAAGCAAACTCAGACACAAAAGCTATCCCAGTTGTCGCTTTGACTGCCCATGCGATGCAGAGTGATCGCGACAAAGCCATGGAGGCAGGTTGCGACGAATTCTATACCAAGCCGATCGAACTGCCTGGGTTGCTGGAAATTATTAAAAAACTGCTGGACGGGTAGCGCAGCATGGTTTCAGAGACCCGGAAAGACAAGTTGGCACTAGCCACCCGCATTTCCCAGAACCTCAATGGGCCGTCAGAAGCGATCGTAGGGTTTCATAACCTGCTAACCGAGGAAGTACGCAGAACAGGGCCAGCGGCTGCGCTGGAGGATTTGCAAAAGATTGGCGTCGCCGCCAGCAACCTTACTCAGATGGTCGAAATGTTGGGGAAAGGTGCGCACCAAATCTCTGCCGACAAAGACGCTCAGGCAAAGTTGCGGCATGATTTACGCTCACCTATCAATGCGATCATTGGTTATTCCGAAATGGTTCTGGGTGATTTCGAGGCAGATCTGAAGCCTTCCGCTCGCAGCGACATAAACGCGATCCTGAGCGAAGCGCGTAAGCTGGCGCTACAGATCGACAGCACCATCAGTGATGCGGACATTCCGCAAAGCGCTGAGGACAGTGACCGGGATCAGGAAATTGCGGCCAGCCTTGAACGCAGCCTTGCGAGCTCAGATGCCGGTCGCGAAGCCCTGACCGGGCGTATCTTGGTGATCGATGACGAGGCGGCTAATCGGGAAATCCTGACTCGTTTGCTAGAGCGCCGAGGACACAGTGTGCGATCGGTCGGCTCGGCCAGCGAAACTTTTGAAGCACTAGATCGCGAGGGCTTCGACCTTGTTCTGTTGGATATCCTAATGCCAGAAGTAAATGGCATCGACGTCCTCGAAAGAATGAAAAAAGATCCGTCTTGGCGCGAAATACCCGTGGTCATGGTTTCAGGTCTGAACGAGACAAACGCTATCGCCAAATGTATCAGTGTCGGCGCTGAAGACTATTTGCCAAAACCTATCGACCCGGTGTTACTGCACGCGCGCGTGGATGCCTGCATGGAACGCAGTCGCTGGCGCGCTAAGGAATTGGCGTTCACAAATGAGATCACCTACGAACGTGACAGGGCAGACAAATTGCTGCACTCGATGCTGCCCGCGCCGGTTATCAAACGACTAAACGATGGCGAGACAAACATCGCTGATCGTTTCGTCGGCGCCACCATAATATTCGCGGATATCGTGGAATTTACACCACTGGTAGCCCGCATGGACGCCGGTGACCTGATCCTGGAATTGTCAAACTTGTTCACTGCATTTGATGACCTGGCCACCCTGCACGGTATCGAAAAGATCAAGACGATTGGAGACGCCTACATGGCGGCATCGGGTATTCCTTTGCGTCGCGAGGACCACGCGCTAGCGGCAATAAGCTTTGCGCGTGACATCCTGAGAACGATGTCCGACAGCACAGTTAGTAGCGCGGGTTTGCAAATCCGCATCGGTATCCATTCCGGACCCGTCATTGCTGGTCTGATTGGGCGAAAACGTTCAATTTATGATGTTTGGGGGGAAACCGTGAACCTTGCCAGCCGTCTCGAGGCCACGGGAAGGTCAGGGCACATCCACATCTCCGCGGAAACCAAGGATGCACTGGGTGATCATTTGTCCAACGCGGAAGCGCAAACTCATTTTGTAAAAGGAGTGGGAGAAATAACATCTTACTTCGTATCTTAAGGCTTGTGACACGGTTCTGAGCCCCATCAGTTCGACCGTTTGATAATTTCGAGTTGGAACTTGGCCAAACGGCCTAATTTGTGTCTCAAAAAGCTGATCGTTGCGTTTGCAAACCCTTGGTTCTGGACCAATAAATTTGTTGTCCCCATCTCGGCGACATGGTTCAAGCACCTGAGATGTGGGGGTCATGTTGAGTAGTCTATTCTGGTTGTTGGACGAGTAGATGGCGCGGCTATAGCCTTACTGCGCAAAGGGCCATGATTTCGTCCAAATTCCGGTAAGACACTCCGTACCGCAGGTAGAAGAAAACCGCGAGCGTGATCACGTCATTCGGAAAATGCGCGCCTTCAACGAGATTGTCACGGCCTGCTCTTGTCATGTTCTTGTGCACGCGACCAGGAACGCACTCGACCTGACAGGTAGAGGCAAAGTTTGCGACAGCCCCCCCTCTCACCGCGCTCAGCCATGATCTATCGCAAACTTGAGTTCAAGGAGTTTTATGATAGCACAGCGCCAGTTTCCATAATGATCATTAAAACAGCTTTTTGCTCACTACATTGATGATCCGCATTTGCGCGAGCTTTTAGATGTTATGCGGCCAATGGAAACGTACATCATCCGCTTTGTTCTGATTTCGCCACAAAACTAACCAAGGTGGCGCGCGATCTGTTCTATCAGTTCTTGAGCATCCTCGGTTGATACTCCCCGCACTCGGACTCGAATGCGAACTTCATCTGGTGACAGCTCTGCCTGTACTGTCCCCCCTCCACCCAACTTGATCGGTGTCAACGGTTGGACTAGCTGCGGACGCCCGCCACGGGGCTTATCGGTAGCAGGCGGAGGAGACGACTTCATTGCATTTTCCAGAGCGTCCCATTCGGTTTTAGGGTCAATAACCTCTGCCTCTGCCAGTGCACGACGAAGTTTGCTCTGAGCCCCCCCTCTCAGCGCCGATGCGAGTTTTAAACCCGCCTTCTCCGAAAGCGCCACAGGATGTTGCAGCAGGTCACCGAGAGCTTCATGGACCATTGCAAAGCTGCGAACTTTTGATCTCTTGGCTTTGGAGGCGGCTGCAAACAGGACATCAACTGCTGCCTCGGTAGACTCGAATATCCCCTGCCCTACTGCCAGAACTGCAATACGTCCACGCTCGTATGGGCTTAGGTTAGAGCGTAGCTCATTTTCCTCGACCATCGATACGTAAGCCCCCTGCCCCGAACCGGCACCTCTCACGAAGGCAGGAATGGTCGCAAACCGATCATCAGTTTTGGACAAACGTCTAAATGCGTCTAAGCGCCTGAACCCCGAAATAAGACCATAGCTTTCGCCTTCACGCGTCACTTCAATAGGTGTACGCAGCCCGTTTGTTCTCAAAGACTCCAAGAGCTCTGCCATAGCCTCTTCGTCTTCGACCATCCGATCTCGACGAATATACTCAGCATCAATCGACTCAATCGGTAGCATTTCAGCCACCAAACCCGCATCCTTTGCGTCTCGCCACCTTGCTGCGTCGCTTTGATCCTTGGCTAATTCCACACGGTCCGTCACAGTCGCCATTCCGCTTAAGGATGCAGCCTCTGCTGCTACCTGTGCAATCGGTGGTGTAGGCGTTTTACCGTCAAACGGGTTCAAAGAAGGTTTCGCGGCGAAACCCACCTCCAACTCTTCTAATTCCGCTGTGTTTGGAACGGCAAGTCTTCTACGTTTAGCCATTCGACTCTCCTCCCATTTGGGCATCCCGCCACCAACAACCTATTAGAACTTCCTTGAATTCCGCGTAGGTACGATCAAAAGTTTCACGTCCACGGACATAGGTTTCGCGGTTAAAATCTCGGTAGTCAGCCTCGTAAATACCGTTCACTTGTTCACCGGCCTGCCCGACCAAAGCAGTGAAGTCCTGTCGGTAAGCGTTCATGAAGTCGCCAAAATACGCCTGGATCACGTTCGCCATATCTGTCTGTTGGCTGGCATCAAATCGGGTAATGATTGCCCGAACGACATCCCATTCGAACTTCAACTCTGGCAATCCGGCTGCTCGCTGGGCGGTGTTCTCCCCATCTTCGATACTTGCGAACGTCGTATACAGCATGTCAAAGAAACGGCCGGTTGAATCGAACTCCAGGAATGACGCTCCAAGCGGGACCAAAAGGATATCCGCTGCGGCCAATGCGTTGATCGTTAGGTACCCAAGTGCAGGAGGGGTATCAATGAATACGATGTCGTAATCGTTAAGAACACCTTCAGTCTCAAGGAAGTTGGTCAGACCATCCCACAATGGCCAACTTTTTAACCCCATACGCCAGACCGGGATTTGGAATTCTGCCCAATACAAATTCAGTTGGGCTCCTATAAGGTCGATATTGGGCCAATGGGTTTTCTGAATAACATCAGTTGAACTTGTTGCAAGCGCCTCTTGCAGTGTCTCATCCAAAGGGATTTCGGCCTGCCCGCCAACCTGCCGGACGCGGTTCTCTTCTTGAACGGCCCTCGCGTAATCTTTGGCTATCAGCGGAAAAACTGTTTGCCACTCGTCCGCAACTGTTCCGCCAAGAATTGACGTCATCGATCCCTGGCTATCTAGATCAATTACCAGAACTTTGTAGCCATCTAATGCCGCAGACATAGCAAGGTGAGCAGCGGTTGATGTCTTGCCAACACCCCCTTTGAAGTTCGCTACTGATACGACTTTGGCAGGCAGGCCTTCCGGACGATATGGCAAGTATTCCTTAGTACTGACACCTTCTGCGGCAAAGTGTTTTCTAAGCGTCAAAACCTCTTCAAGAGTAAACCACTTTGAACCTGCTTCTCCCTCTCCTTGTGGGAGTTCGGTATTTGCTTTGAGGACACGTCTTAGGTGAGCAGGAGCTACGGGAATTAAGTACTTGGTGATCTCCCAGATAGAGAAACGACGTAGCCGTTTTTCACCGTCGGGTGCGTAGCCTCTCCGGGCTAGATCCTCGCGCCCTTTTGCGCAGAAAGTGGCAGCTTTAGCGAATCGTGAAGTTCCAATAGGATCAGGTAACTTTGCCGCTGCTTTTTCCGGATCGAGATTGAGATAAGGGGGCAGGGGAGGTTGGTTGTTCTTATTCACTGTCGGTACCTCAGGTAATGTTCGCCTTGGCGGCGTATATAGCGCAATGTAGCGAACATTTGGAGGAGAGGCTATCCTTCCTCTTCGTTTTTTCCACTGAAGTTGTAGCTGCGACCGGGTTTCGCCACGAAACCTGAATAATGAATAAAGCAGAACGCAACAAATCGTTTAGTTACTTTGTATAATTTAGTATATTTGGGATGGAAAAATCTTTTTAATACAAAAGATTACATATTGTTGAGTAACCATTTACAGGGTCAAGGGGACCCGCATACGGGATTAAAAGTACCCAAGTACAGGACGTATGGCGCCAAGTTTCGGTTTGACGGGTCCCGATTCTCAGGACGCCAGTATTTACATTGAAAAAGGCTCTAAATTGGGGTTCAGGGCACGAGAGTTTGCGTGTTCTTTGCTTCGTGCGAGTCTTTCCCATGCGTTTCTGTGGATAACTTTTGGGCTTACTTCGAAAGGTACCCATCCACGGGATCGGCGTCATCCTGTATATAGGCACCTAAAATAGATTGCAACTCAGGTACCTATCATGCAAATAATGAGCAAACGAGCAGCCAGGCAGAATCATGCCGGATACACAAGTAAACATGGACAACCTCTCAGGCGCGTTGCGTCGGGAGACAGTTAAGAAAAACGTCGCCGCGATTCACATCAGCGGGAAGTTGACGCTGTTGCAACGCAAGTTGTCGAACGTTTTGTTGTTGAATGCATATGACGCGCTGACGTCCGCCCCGACCCATACAATTGACGCCCGGACGTTGGCGATGATGGTTGGATATAACTCAAACGACTTTGACACGTTGCGAGCAAGCTTGCGCGCTCTGGCTGAAACGGTCGCTGAATGGGACATGTTGGATGAGCAGGGACGCCAGGAATGGGGTGTTTCATCTTTGTTGAGTTTTGCAAAGTTGAAGAATGGAATCTGTGAATACGCATATTCACCAGCATTGGCGCAGAAACTTTATGATCCGAAAATCTACGCGTTAATAAATGTCCAAATTCAGAGAAATTTTAGTTCAGGACACGGCTTAGCGCTTTATGAAAATTGCTATCGATTTGTCCGGACAGGATCGACGGGTTGGTGGGCGCTGGATGTCTTCAGAAAGCTCATGGGTGTCGACGGAAGCGATTACTATGGCAGCTTCAAGCACCTAAATGCCAAGATCATTAAACCAGCTGTTGCCGAAGTTAACAAAAGCTCTGATATTCTCATTGAGCCTGAATTCCAAAAGAAGGGCCGCACAGTTACAGATATCCGGTTCCTGATAAAGGGTAACCCGCAGAAAGCGATGTTTGAGATTGATGATGAAGATGGCGTTCGCAATCTGACAATCTACAAGACGCTGCGCCAGCAAGGTGTGTCCGACAGATTGGCGCGACAATGGATTTCTGAACATGGCGAAGACTATGTTCGGGAAAAGCTCGAATATGCCAAGGGCAGGGATGGAGTTAAATCGACTCTTGGTTTCCTGTCCGCTGCCTTGCGGGACAACTATCAAGCGCCAGAAAAGAAGACGTCGGCGGTGCCAGGCCCATCAGTGGGTGAAGCTGTAAAACGCAGGACTGCCGAACAAGAGCAGCAGGACAAGGAATACGAAGCAAGAACTGTAGAGCGGACCGAACGTGCGCGGCGATTGGCAATTGTTGAGGACCTGGTTTCGCGGCGAAACCCAACGCAACGCGATGCCGACAAGCGGCTCTTTCTATCGGGCCTTGATAATGATCTCGACCGTGAACATTTCAGAGCTCATGGGTGGCGATCAGGGTTGAACGCCACAAAGATATTTGAATTCTGGGAGGAGCTTGAACCTGAAGCTTTCACCTGAGCGTTGTTTCAGTAACGTGCATCCAGGCTATTGCTTTTTGAGCGCAGACTTTAAGGCGTCACCAAGTGCGCTGTGGTGCGCGTTTTCTCTAGATTTTGCGTATTGCGCCTGTTTCCCTTTTGGGCGGTATGGGCGTTTTTCTGAACCCTTGCCGTCCTGTACTTGACGCGCCGAGGCTCCGCCATCCTTTCGCATGGTCAGAGCAATACGTTTGCGTTGCACGTCAACCTCGACCACAGTAACTTTGACCACGTGGCCCGTTTTCACCACTTCATGCGGGTCTTTGACAAACCTGTCCGCAAGCTGACTGACATGGACCAAACCGTCCTGATGCACGCCCACGTCGACGAAAGCGCCAAACGCGGCGACATTGGTGACTGTCCCTTCCAGCACCATTCCAGGTTTCAGATCGGTAATCTCTTCGACCCCATCAGTAAACGAAGCGGTCACGAAACTAGGGCGGGGATCACGACCTGGCTTTTCCAGCTCTGAGAAAATGTCTTGCACAGTCGGAAGGCCAAAATCTTCATTCACGAACTGTTCTACGCGCAGCCCTTTCAAGGCACCGTCATGACCCATGATTTGGCGAATATCACGACCACAGGCAGATACGATCCGTTTCGCAAGCTTGTACGCTTCTGGATGCACCGAGGACGCGTCCAAGGGTTCCACGCCATCCCGTATCCGCAAAAAACCTGCGCACTGCTCATAGGCGCGCGGCCCAAGACGCTCGACGCGCAGCAACTCCTTGCGGGATTGGAACGCGCCGTTGAGATCACGATGCATAACAATAGCCTCCGCAAGGCCGGGCCCAAGACCAGAAACGTGTGAGAGTAGGGGGGCAGAGGCCGTATTCAGATCCACACCCACAGCATTCACAACGTCTTCGATTACGGAAGCCAGCGACTGTGACAGGCGATGTTGATCAACGTCGTGCTGGTATTGACCGACGCCAATGGATTTTGGTTCGATTTTTACCAGTTCCGCCAGCGGATCCTGCAAGCGGCGGGCAATCGAAACAGCGCCACGCAGCGATACATCCAGGTCTGGAAATTCACGCGCGGCCAATTCTGATGCCGAATAGACCGAAGCTCCGGCTTCTGAAACGACAACCTTGGTTGGGGCTTTGACGCCCTTCGGCAGCAGTTTTAACGTGTCAGCAACCATCTTTTCGGTCTCGCGGCTCGCTGTACCGTTGCCGATAGCGATGAGGTCGATCTTATGGGTTGAGATCAAGCGCAGGATCGCCGCCTGCGATCCGCGCAAATCATTCTTGGGTTGGAATGGGTGCAAGGTTTCCGTCGCAACCACCTTGCCTGTTGCATCAACGACTGCGGCTTTGACGCCGGTTCGGATTCCAGGGTCCAACCCCAAGGTAGCCCGCGCGCCGGCAGGCGCGGAGAACAATAAGTCTTTGAGATTGCGGGAAAAAACATGAATTGCTTCGTCTTGTGCACGGCTGCGTAAATCGGCCATCAGCTCGACCATCATCGAAAGGGACAGTTTTACCCGCCACGTCCAGCCGGCAACTTTCCGCAGCCATTTATCACCGGGTGCATCGCTGCGTGTCTGCAGATGAGCAGCCACCATAGCTTCGGCTCGAGCGGCGCCAGCTTCGGGCTCGGGGGCGATGTCCAGCGTCACGATCCCCTCTTTCGAAGCTCGTAACATTGCCAGGGCGCGGTGCGATGGGGTCTTGGCCCAAAGCTCCGAATGATCGAAGTAGTCGCTGAATTTGGCGCCTTCTTGCTGTTTACCCTCGATCACTTTCGAGGTCAGCAAGGCCTCGCGTTGCATGAAATTCCGCAATTCACCCAGAAGGGCGGCGTTTTCAGTCAACCGTTCAGTGATTATGTCCCGCGCGCCATTCAATGCGTCTTTTGTCGTGGGAACCGGCTCGCCAATGTAACCCTGTGCCAGCCCTTCGGGATCGGTGGAACGGTTCGCTAGGATTGCATCGGCAAGCGGTTCCAGCCCGTTTTCGCGCGCAATCATCGCCTTGGTGCGGCGCTTGGGCTTGTAGGGCAGGTAGATGTCTTCCAGTTGGGCTTTGGTGTCTACCTGCGCGATGGATTTCGCCAACTCGTCGGTCAACTTGTCCTGATCCTTGATTGAACTCAGGATGGTTGCGCGCCGCGCCTCTAGTTCGCGCAGATAGGTCAAACGGTCCGACAAAGTTCGAAGTTGCGTGTCATCCAACCCGCCAGTCACCTCTTTGCGGTAACGCGCCACGAATGGAACCGTGGCCCCTTCGTCCAGCAATTTTACCGCTGCACCGACCTGTTCGGCGCGGGCGTTGATTTCGGTGGCGATGGTGCGGGCGATGCGGTCCAAGGGGGCCTCCTGAATTCAATTGGGAGGAACTTCTTAGCCAGCCGCACCGCTAAGGGAAAGAGAAGATCGCGGGCCTTACACCTATTCGGCCAAAACCAGCAAATCTTCGTACAGGGTTTTCGCGATCTCAACGTGTCCACGGGCGGTGTTGCGTGCGCGAGCAGCGAAACGTCTTTGCGACGGCAGGCGCGCACCTTGATCGACGATGTCGGCAAACAAGCGTTCGGCGCGCTCATCATTTGCTGCGGCACGACCACCGCTGAACTGGGCGGGGTCAAAAGCCAGAATGATCTCGCCGTGATAGGGCGCGCCGCCTTGGCCCTCGGCAAACTCCATGCTTTCCAGGCTGGTCAGGTCGTCGATCAACGGACCGGCCAACAGCTCGATCATGATCGACAAGGCCGAGCCTTTGTAACTGCCGAAGGTGAGCATCGCCCCCTCCATCGCGGTCTGCGGATCAGTGGTCGGATTTCCATATTTGTCTATGGCGACGCCTTCGGGCAGGGGCTTACCCGCCCTGTGATAAAGCTCAATCTCACCACGGGCAAAGGCGCTGGTGGCAAAATCAAACGTGAATGGGTCTTTGCCCTGACGCGGCCAGCTGAAAGCCAGCGGGTTCGTACCCAAACTACCCCGAGTGCCCCCAGCCGGTGCGACCCAGCTGTGGCTGGGCACCATCGCCATCGCGGCCAGACCTTCTGAAGACAGACTTTCCACTTCGGGCCAAAGGGCCGAGAAGTGAAAACAGCGGTTGATTGCCATTGCAGCGATGCCGTGGGTGCGGGTCTTTTCGATCAGCACAGGCAATGCTTCGCGAAAAGCCAGCAAAGACATGCCTCCGCGCGCATCGACACGAACAATGGCATTATCCGAAGGCGCAAGAGCCGGGGCCACATGCCCGTCAATCTTGCCGGTCTTCATGGTGTCATTGCACATGAACAGGCGGAACAACCCATGAGATTGGCAATCGTCGACCTGGCAGGTCGTCAATACATCGGCAATGGCGGCCGCGTGTTCCGGGCCAAACCCCGACTTGGTCAGGATGGACAGGCTGAGGTTTCGGATCTCGTCCAGTGTCAGTTTGACCGTGTCGCTCATGCCGCGCGTCTCCCTTGTCTGAGGTCAGACAAGGGATAGCGTGGCGGTGCGTGTAAAGGGAACCCGCTTTATTGGATTGGTTCAGGTTTAACCCTGTGCTTCGGCTTGCAAATAGGCGATCACATTCACGATATCGGATTCCTTTTTCAGGCCGCGAAACTGCATCTTGTTGCCGGGAACTGTGCCTTTGGGATCCGCCAGAAAGGCGGTCAGGGTGTCGGTTGTCCAGACGATACCCGACCCCTTTAGAGGTTCCGAGAACTTAAATCCGTCAGCTTGACCCGCCGTAGCGCCGATAATGCGGTGAAGCGATGGGCCCACCGTATGGCGGTTTTCGTCCAACTTGTGGCAAGCGCTGCATTTACGGAACACCTTCTTACCTGCTTTGACGTCACCTTCGATAGCAACCGCAGCAGTTACGGCGGTGGCGGCAGGTTCGGCTTGGGCTTTCTTTTCGTCCAGGTTGAATATCAGACGCGCTGTAATGGGTACGGTCCGGGTGATGCCGGGCAGGTCGGCCAATTCCATCAACTTTTCCACACCAGCATCGACGCCTGCATCTTCTGTACTGATGAACACCATGTCATTTGTTGAAACCATGACTGATGTTTCAGACAGGCGCGCCACAAACATCTCGGCATCAAACGCTACATCTGTACCTGCCAGCGAAAGCATCGCTTCGACATCGACAATCGTGGTTTCGCCAACGCTCAGGGCCGTTACATCTGCCATGTCGAACTGCGCCGTCAGTGATGCTGTACCCGCTTTTTGGAACACGTATTCGACCATACGTTCATTGCGAATGTCGATATTGGTTTCCACCGATGACAGGTCAATTTCAATATCGGCTTTCCCGTCGGGTCCAACCTGACCGGAGAGACCTGTGAAAGAGTTTACCTCACCCACGGTGTCTTTTTTGATCGAACCATAGGCCAGATGCGAGCCTTCAGGGTCCAGCGTCCAAGTTTGCGCAAGAACCGGGGTTGCAACAATTGCCGACGCAATCGTGACTGCCTTCAACAGAAGTTTCATTTCTTTCCTCCTCGGGTTATGTCAGTCCTGACCCCGCGGGCCCGGTCCGTGAAAAGCAAACACACACAGGTCGCGATTTATTCGATGAGTCCCGATATTTCCTCCGAACAGGCCGTGCGCGGCGCAATCCAGACGCATTCCAAACGGGTCTGGCGGTTTGGTCTTGCACTTTCGGGGGCGTCGGACGTCGCAGACGATCTTTTGCAATCGACGTGTCTGCGTGCGTTGGAGCGTCATCATCAGGTTACGTCGCATGATCGGCTGGGCAGTTGGCTGATGACGATCTGCCGCTCGATCTGGCTGAATGAGGTGCGGGCACGCTCTGTGCGTAAGGCCCAGGCGCTGTCCGTTACACCCGAAGCCGAATTAATTTCGACCGGACCGGATGCAGAAACGAATATTTTCGCCGCTGAGGTGTTTACACAAGTGATGGAGTTGCCAGAAGCGCAGCGGGAGACAGTCATGCTTGTGTTTGTTGAAGGATACAGCTACCGCGAAGCCGCCGCGTTGCTGGAGGTGCCAATAGGCACTATCATGAGCCGGTTGTCCAACGCCCGGCAGAAACTGAAAAACGTGATGCAGCATGATGCGGCAGACACCGTTCGACGGAGTGGCAAATGAAGTTTTCCGACGAGACGCTGAGGGCGTATCTGGAAGGCAATGCGGATGCGGCCGAGGCCGCCGCAATCGAAGCGGCGATCGAAACCGATCTTGCACTGGAACAACGCCTGATGACACTGGACCCGCTGGCACCTGTGGTGCAATCAGTGTTCGAAAACATCCCTGCGGATGCACCGAAGATTGAATTGCCGCAGCCAATGCCGGTCAGTACGACCGACACCTCAGGCGGTCTCTGGCGCTTGATGGCAGTTGCCGCGTCGGTTGCCGTCGTGGCCGTGTCCGCAACTTTCTGGGCGACACGCCCAGAGCCAATGGGTTGGGCCGAACAGGCAGCAATCTATCAGTCGCTTTATTCGCCGGACACGATTGAATCGTTGGACAGTTCTCCGGTTGCGCTGGATGCGCAATTTGCGCGGGCTGAGGCACAGTTGGGCCGGTCGCTTAACCGGGACACACTTGAGACGCTGCCCGGGCTGGAATTGAAGCGCGCTCAGGTACTGTCCTTTAAGGGAAAACCTCTGATCCAGGTAGTTTTTGCGGATGATCAGGGCCAGCCGCTGGCCTTCTGTGTGATCCGCCAGGGGGAAGGTGCGCCGGCAAAGGATGTCAAACTTGCGGCGATAAGTGGTGTTGCCACTGCGACATGGGCGCAGGATGGATATGGCTATATGCTAATCGGCAGCAGCGAGCAGACCGATCTTGACCAGCAACTGAACATTCTGACCACAACATTCGCAGGTTGACCGGGGGGCAGGGCGGAATACGTCTTGTGAACCGCACGAAATGTCCGAAATATAGCGGGCATGACGATGAAACCTGTGATGCCGGACCCGGATGAGGATGACGACGCGATCGGTCCTCCCAGCATCTATGACATCGGCCCGGCTGAGGAAGATGATCTTTGGTTCCTCCCTCCCGATGAAGGTATGGCACAGGACGTATTTCTGCCCCCCGGTCCGGCAGTCGATCGCCGCCTTCTGTTTGACCCAAGGGATTGGCGCGCGGCGCAGGCCGAGCTGTCTTATGAACTGGCGGAACTGGCGGCCACGTTTGGGGCGTTGGACGAACGTTTGCGCGCAGGGCCGAAAGGGTGGGGACACCGGCTGGCGCTGATGGATGTGTCTGATCTGGGCTGGTGGACGGGGGATAGGATCGGTGTCGACCGGCTTGCATTGTGGGTCGGATTACGGATTGGCGCAACCGGCGATGATGTCCAGGCGATGTTCCGGGCAGGCTGGGCCGTGCGCCGTCTGACGGCGGGGGCTGGCCCGGCAGAGGACGGCTGGGCCACTGGCCTGACCGCATTCCTTGATCGCATGTCACAGGGCATCGAAGACATGCCAGAGGCGATCGCCGATTTGGCTGAGATTATGCAGAACGCAGAAGGCTTGCATCCCGTCACACAGGCCGCAATCGGGTTTCATGCCTGGCGCGCCCTGTCAGAAGGTGTTGGTCAGGACACTGAGGCAGCAATTATTGCAGCCCGACATGCTGCGTCGATGGGGCGGGGTGGGGCGATCTTCATGCCGTTGGCGCTGTCGGGTCCGGGGGCGTTGCGCGGGGTTGGCGAGCCGCAGGAAAAACTCGCGGCCTGGATCAGGGGGGCAGGGCAGTCGATATTAGCGGCTTTGTTGCACCTGGATCGGGTCAGCGCCTGGGATCAGCGCGCCCGCGAGGCGACAAGTGACCTGAGCGGCCGCACGCCACCGCGCCTGATCGACGCGCTGACCGCATGGCCCATGGTGTCTGCGCCGCTTGCCGAGGACCTGACGCAGGCTTCGCGCGCTGCGGTGCAACGCAATATCGACCGTTTTATGGGGCGCGGTTTGATCCGAGAGGTAACGGGGCAGGGGCGTTACCGGGTCTGGACCGCTGCGCTGTAATCTTTGAACAGCCCGCGACATGTCCGGGCAGTAAGCGCGGCTTGGTCTTCGGTCTTTTCATGTGCTTCAGTTACTCAGACGAAGACCGAGTGAACCGTCGCAATTCCGCTGGGAAACAGGTCGCGTCGACGGTTCTTTGGGTACAATGGCAGCATCTGCCTCAAGATGGTGTTGATGGATGCTGCATGTTTAATTCGGCGTGGATTTCATAGAGATTTAGTATCACTTCAACGGTAATTTCTGCCGTGTTTCTGAGGTTCTAGACCAAAGCATGTAGAGATCTTTATTTATGCTTCGCAGCCATGTAGAGAGCGCAAGCGCAGGTGCTTTGCGTATATTTGGCATCAGGGACATTAAGCTTGATATGAAGCAAACTCCGATACACGACGTAGCGACTATATCCGGGCGTACCCCGATAAATGACACGTCGGAAGAAGACACGATCGACCTTGGAGTTTTGGCCGGCATTTTGTGGCGCGATAAGTGGATTATTGCCCTGTGCACCACAGCTGCAATTTTGTTTGGCGCGTATTACGCGTTTGTGGCCTCTGTTCCGCTATACCGGTCCACAGCCGTCGTCATATTGGAAACCGAACAGGCCAGCGTCGTTGATCTTCAAAGCGTAGTGGGCGGTCTTGCCGGAGATACGGTTGAGGTCAATTCAGAGCTCCAAGTTCTTCAGTCGCGCGGCCTGATGGCCAAGGTTGTAGACAAGCTGGACTTGGTATCGGACCCCGAGTTCAACGCCGCGCTTCAACCTGTAACCGCGCTAGACAGGGTCAAGCAGTTTATCAAATCCTTGCTTGGAGTTAGGAGCGACCGCGAACAGGTGCCCGAGGATATAGCCGAGCAGCAAATTCGGGACGGTGTGGTTTCGGCCATTCTGCAAAAAGTTTCAGTGAAAAACGTGCGGCAAAGCTTGGTCTTTACAGTCACGGTGGAGACCGAAGAGGCGCGAAAGTCTGCATTGATTGCGGACACTATTGTCGAGCTTTACGTCCTGAACCAGATCGAAGTGAAGTTTGAAGCCACAGAACAGGCTACTGCGTGGCTGACCGTGCGCGTGGCCGAGTTGCAAGTTGAGTTAGAAACTGCCGAAGCGCAGTTCAATGATTTCAATGCAACAACGGCGTTGATCTCACCTGAAGCGCTTCAGTTACAGGAAGTTCAGCTTAAGGATCTGCGTGAACGTAGCATTTCGGCTGAAGCAACTCGCGCCTCGGCCCAGGCGCGATATGAAGCACTTGAAGCTGCTGATAGCCGCGCGGGCCAGGTCGAAGCCAGCCAGGACCCGCAGTTACAACGCATATTCTCGCAGATCAACGCATCCGACACGGGTGAGGTCGCGTTTGACACCGCCTTTGAGCGCCTGCTTGCGCGCTCTGAGCTTGAGGCGAGGCGCGCGACCCAACAAGTTCAGGCTTTGACGCAATCATCTCAGGAGTTGGGCGAGCGTATCGCGCTGCAGAATGCAGACTTGATCATGCTGCAACAACTGGGGCGCGAGGCAGAAGCGGTCCGGTTGTTGTACGAATATTTCCTAGCACGCCTGAAAGAGACAGCCGCGCAGGAAGGAATTCAGAAAGCGGATAGCCGGCAGTTGTCACGCGCCGTAGTCCCCAGCGATCCGTCGGAACCGCGAAAACCGGTGATCCTTGCTTTTTCAGCCATTATGGGCGTTTTGTTGGGTGCTGCTATTGTTGTGCTGAACGAAACAAGGCGCAAAGGTTATCGCACGGCGCACGAGATGGAGCGCAAAACCGGGTACAGTGTTTTGGGCCAAATCCCGGTCTTTCCCGTTCGCGGGCGCCGCAAGGTTTTGGAGTATCTTGTCAACAAACCCTCTTCTGCTGCAGCCGAGGCAGTGCGTAACTTGCGCACTTCGCTGATGTTGTCCAATGTGGACCGCCCACCGCAGATTATCGTGATGACATCTTCGTTGCCGGAAGAAGGCAAGACGACAAATTCTATGGCATTGGCGCAAAACTTTGTCGGCATCGGCAAGAAGGTGCTGCTGGTTGAAGGTGACATCCGCCGCCTGACGATGACGGCACAGTTGCAGGAAGCGCCAAAGAAGGGGATCGTTTCGGTTCTGGCTGGGGATGTAAAGGCGCAAGAGGCGATCTTTATTGACCCGCTATTGGGTTGCGATGTTTTGGCTGGCGAGAAGACTGCGGCGAATGCGGCGGATCTAATTGCTTCGGATCGTTTCCGGCTCTTTTTGGAAGAGATGCGCGAGATATACGATATAATTTTGATCGACACGCCGCCAACGCTGTTGGTGTCTGACGCTCGGCTGATTGCGCGCAATGCGGATGCAGTGTTGTTGACGGTCAAATGGAGCGCCACCTCCGAGCAGGATGTTACCGAAGCTATGCGACTTTTCCACACTGACAACCAGCGTCTGACCGGTCTAGTTTTGGGCCAGATCAACGCTCGCAGCGCCAAGCACTACGGCTATTCATACGGCGGGTATGCCAACAAATATTACAGCAACTAACGGCCGATACCTAAGAAGAAACACAACATGGATTTGCCGGTAAACCCCTGAACGGGCTGGCTTGGGTTGTTTTTGAGGCCTTGGTGCCGACACTCATTAAACTCATGGTTCTAGCTATATTGGCCCAACACTGGTTCAGCTGCCCCACTTGTCTCTGAAGCATATTAACGCCGCAATGACTTTGGCTGTTCCTCTCACCGGGCTTTAATGGTCAACAGAACGCTGGAGCAGTTTCTGGAGATCTGGTCAGGCGAAGGCGACTGTATTGCCCAATTCAGAAGTGATGCAATGAGCAATGAACCAATTTTAAGCACGACTGACACATCACTTCAAATTCGTGCCCTCGACGTACGAAGACATGAACTGCCGTTCAGATGCCAGCAACTCTTCGAGGAAATTCAAATCGCTGTCGGTCGCAGCCAGCTTCGCCGTTTTGCCGCCACTAAAAAAAACCGATTTAAGGCCAGCACTTTTGAGCGCGTTTACAACCGAGTAAAGCCCAATGAACCGTAGTGCACGAGCACCATAACGCCCAATACGCGCGAGAACATAAGATCTGGGCGCCGTCGCCTCATTGACGCGCCGCTCAGCCATATTTCCAGCGTCTTTGATCGGCAAACTTAGCCCATTCGAAAGTGTCTTTACATAACCGTCAGGATCTTCGGCAAGATCTGATTGTTGTAGAACGGTGACCCTGCTAAAATGCGCCTTCCAGATTGGAAGGTGCTTAGAATACCGACTTGCTTCGATGATCTCAGGAAACTTTTGCACGGCTTGATGCACGGGAAGCTTTGTGTAGCCACGGGCCATATGCTGGTAATGCGACCATGCCCGCTTTACCGGATCGCGCAGAGTCACAACAATCGGAATATCGCCTAATTCTTCGAAAATCTTCGGGGCGGCGGTGCCAGAGGCATGAAAGAGAGAAGGACCCACTTCGATGATTGCGACATTTTGGTCGGGGGCGAAATGCCTAAAGTGTCTTTCATACCATGCCAACCCGCGGTGATGGTACCTGTCGTAGTAAAACGTCTCTTTGACGCCACTTGGAAGACAGATGTCCCTGCGACTTTCGAAATACTCGTGTATCCAGCTTGTGCCACACTTCATCGGACCCACCACAAGCGCAGTAGGTTTTGGGTTTTTAGGCGTGATCATTTTCAGGAGCCCTTTGTCTGAAAAGAGTGGTGGGCGGATCAATCGCAAGACTAGTAATCGCTGCGTGCCGCAGTGCAAGACTTGAGACAACGATGGCCAGGAATGCGGCCATGGCAGCGCCGTTCGTCCCAAAGAACGGAATGAGTGCCAAATTCAGCACGATGGTAGACGCCAATGCCAGTGCAAACGACATGAGAGTACGATTCTCGTTGCCCGTCATATTGAGCAGGGGGATGACCGCGCCGTTTAACATAGCCAAAGTATTGCCGGCCGAAAGGATCAACAGGGGGATAAGTGCAGCAACGGCATCTGTTCCAAAGAGTAGGGCTAATATCTGTTCACCAAAGGCTGCATAAATCAGCAGCCCTGGCACCGCCACGCAAAGCGACAATACGATGCTGGTACGCAGTAGGACGACTAACTCGTCCTGGTTTCGGCCTTCGCGCAGCTGAGCGATACGCGGGGCCAGCACAACATTCACCGCCTGCGATCCAAAAGCCACCAGCATTGCACCTTGCAGGGCTATTCGATAGACGCCAACCGCCGTTTCCCCGACCAAGAGCCCAAGTAGGATCAGATCTGCCTGCCTTGTCGCTACTTGCACGCCGCCGATAGCAGTAAATGGTAGAGCAGATCGTAGCCACGCACGATGTTCAATCTTCGCGTTCCCAGTAGCAGCAAGCGCGGCAGGAACTTTGTGCCAAAATAGGTAATGATTAAGCGCAGCTGACAAAGACACTGCTGCAACCATTGCTAAGGTAGCATGGGTTGCCGTCATCGCTCCGGGTAGCAATACGTTGAGGATGAGTGAAATTATGATCAGAATGACCGGACGCAGCACCGTATCGGGAAAAAGCGCTGCCACTGGCTTTCCCAAGCCGCGCAAACCGCCGGACCAGTTTCCAATCAAGGAGAACCCGGGCAACAGCAGTGTTGAAATGGCAATTGAAAACGCGAGATCACTGGCCGGGAAGAACGTTATGGCGACGAACGCAACGATTCCACCGACCACGGCGCAATAGAACGCGCTGAAAAGGAGAACCCAACGTAAAACGCCATGCAGTTTTGCTGGATCGTTTGCGGCAGCCGCTCGGGAAACCTCGCGCACGACAAGCTCTGTTACGCCGTTTTTCGTCGGAATCGCAAGCCCGGTAGCCACGGCCAGACCGAAAGAGAAAAGACCAAACTGAGCAAGACCAAGAATCCGGGTCATGACAATAGTTACAAGGACACCCATCAGCGCCTGTGAGACCTTTAAGCCCCCAGTCCCAAGGCTTTTACTCAGAATACCACGGATCATATTTTTGCCTCTTGAGTGACAGTCTCAATACGTTGCCCTCCTGACGTTATTCCGGGCCGGCGATGCCGGTTCTAACGGAGTGTTCCAAAAGCCTCTATTATGAAGCGACAGGTTTGCAGGAATGCTTGCCCGCTGAGGTATTTCCGCCGCTCCGAAAGAAAAAATGAACGAAGGGACGGCCACAATTTGATTGCCCACAGCAGGGCCAAGTCTAGTCGTGAATGTTGTGGAGATCCGCGTTTGGAGCCTCAGGGCAATGCTTCAATGATGTATCTCTGGCCGCCATATTCTGCGGAGCTACCTTGTTTTCTGCGCCGCTACGTCGATAGGTGTCATGTCCCACACAACGTTCGGATTTCCTGGACGTATTTGGCGATGACTATGCTCTCGTCGAACTCGTTCTCCATCTTGGAGCGCCCTGCGCGACCCATCGCGCTGCGAGCCTGAGGCGAAAGTTCAATCACGCGCTCCAATTTGTTCTGAAGGTCCGCTGCATCACGCAAACCGCAAATGAAGCCATTGACGCCATCATCCACGGTCTCGCGGCAACCGGGGGCATCGGTAGTGACAATCGGCCGACCGACAGACGCGGCCTCGAGCAGGGTGCGTGGCGTGCCCTCGGGATAAGCCGAGGGCAGCACGATGCAGTCCGAGTCCACGATTTCCTGAACTACGTTGTCCGAATAGCCCAAATATTCGATGTCACCTGCATGTACCCAGTCATCCATCTGCGCGCGCGAAATAGCAGCCGGATTGTCGTTGTCGAGAGAACCCAGCAGGCAAAAGCGCACATCGCCATGGTGGTGGCGGATAGCGCGTGCGGCTTCCACGAACTCGCCCACACCCTTGTCCCACAACATTCGCGCGATAAGCACAAAGCGCAAAGGTGCGCCACGCCCTGCCTCAGGTAGCGGAGTGTAGGCGAATTTCGTTAAATCAACGCCAGAGCCAGGCAATAGGTCGTGCTTATCGTGCCGGACGACGCCGTTGCTGATAAACAGCTCGCGATCGTCTGGGTTTTGGAAAAAAACCATAGCCGCTTGCTTTAAAGCCATTTGATAGAGGCCCTTGGCGACTCGTGTCACTAAATTGTCTGACACAAAGACCGTACCCAGTCCCGCAATGTTGTTGATCGTGGGAATGCCCAGCCGGTGCGCAGCGAGTGAGCCATAGATGTTCGGTTTGATCGTATAGCCAAGGTATACATCTGGGCTAACTTGCTGCAATGCCTCCCTAAATCGACGGTAAAGAATGTAATCCGACACTGGATTCTTGTTCATTTTCATAGGCACGTCTATATGGGAAGCACCCATTTTCATCAGCGACGCGGTGTATTCATCCTTTGGTGCCACGATGACAACGTCATGACCCTCTTTCTGGATTGCCCGAATTAGATTTCTGCGTGCTTGCCACACGTAATGCGATGTATTTGCGCCTATTGCAATTTTCTTATTAGTATACAATGAGTTGAAATCCCAAGATTTAGTCTGACCCAGTCCCTCGTACGGGCAGCTTGGGTGTAGAATCCGTTCCTGTTTTTTCTTGTGAATAGGTTGTGGTCAAGGCCTGTTTGGCGGGATCTTTGCGTACCTCAAGCCAAACAGGTCGTGTGGCGCGGTTTAGATTGGTGTCGGATGAAAGTTGCGACTGGGTTTTCTGTCTGACACAGGACGTTCAGTGTAATAGTGAACGGCCAGCAAGAAAACGAACAATGGGACTTTGTGGCGTAAACCGACACCTGGCGTATATGATGAGATGCCAAACACGACGTGGCAAATCAAAATAGCAGAGATCGCCACAAAGAAGGGCGCTAACCTCAACTTCCAACACAAGAAAACGCACAACACTGAAAAGAGTGCGCTGATTGCACCTATTGCTAGCGAAATCGCGCCCGCGTCGGGGGCAAAGAACGGGAATGTGAATTGTAGTACCGCAAGAGCCACGCCATTCGCTTCATATGGAAATCCACTTACAAGCAGCCACCCTGCGTAAGAGGTATCGCCCCTTTCCGTTGCAATTCGGAGCTTTGATTCAACAGCTGACAACGCGGCATCAGGCCCTGAAAAAATGTAGGCTTTGGAGACAGACGCAGCAAATAGGTCCCAATAAACAAAAAACAGCAAGGCGGCAGAAAGCAAAGCAATCAGAATTAATTTGAGATTGCGTAAGAAAACTGATGCTACAAAAAGGTTACCGGGGTGCGCCAACACAAGTGTAAAGAACGCGACCACCGCAAGCAAAGACGATCTAACTGATTTTGCGGGCGACTGAAGGAAAGATGGCGGTTTCATGGAAATGAAAGCGATGTAGATCGCCAAAATGCAGTAGGTCCACTCCCCCATACCGCTTGCTGTTTGGTAAGCGGCAAACGTCAATGCGATCATGAAAAAGATATTCGTCCTGAACGCCCCGGCCATATCAAAGCACTTCTTGTGTAACTTAAAAGCAAACCATCCGAACAAGACTGGCCATAACGGCCCCAGGAACGTGCTCATGAAACCTAAAATGTATGTATGAACTCGATCACCGCACAGCAAAATGTTGAATTGACACGAGTTAACTGTGTCAACGTATGCAATCGTGTCCGCCACGGGGCCAATGAAAATACCGGCTGCCGCAAGCAACTGGACCATAAGTGCGGCGAGGACAATGAGGAGAAGTCTGGCGCTCACGACATAATTTTGGGCCACCAAATACGCGACTAGGGCGGACATGTAGCCAAAGGCCATTAACCCGAAAGACAACTATTATACCTAGCCTAATTGCATATTTTTACTAACCAACAACGCTGGTTCGGCCTCGCACTATCAGCCTGAATGACACTTGGCAAGTTTCGGCAAAGCGCTTCCGGTGCTAGGGCGTACCAAGCGGCGGAATCTAGGTTTCACAGGGAAACGTCTTACTGTGAACATCGCTGTCAAACTTAAAAAGAACACGCCATGTTCCGAAACGTCATCAAACCTGCTTTCGCGGGGGAAGCCCGCAGGTATGACACAATACAAAACTGGATATCGAGGCCAGGACTATCTTCAAGAGGAAACGCTAGGTCGTACTCTTTGGCGGTTGGTTCACTGGCGGCCACGTTGAAATCTTGTAGGCGCAGGATCGTAAAGAATTTCTGAGCTGCGGGGACGCGGTGGAAACACTTTTGGGAAAGTGCGTGAAGTAACTTACGCATTCGAAATGAAGATTAGCCCGTCGGGTCGGGCGCACAAATCATCCAAGGAGAAAACTAATGGCAGACGATTTCGCAGATCTCCGCGCCGGTCTGGATAGCCCTCAGGAACATCACGCCGCAGTCTTCCCAAGCGATACCGTTGATCTCCCCAACGCTACTCGGGCGCTGTGGGTCGGAAATGGCGGCAATATCACAGCAACCACGATTTTTGGTGAGACGGAAGTCTATGAAAACGTCCCAAGTGGTACTCTTCTGCCTGGGCGGTTTACTCGGATTCACGCGACCGGTAACTCAGCAAGCAGCATTTTGGCTCTCTGGTGATCTGATATGATCAGTCTAGGGCTTTCAATCACATCACTGGCCGCGCGGTCGCGGCATGGCACCGCGTCACTGAATTTGGTGGCTAACGGCAGCTTCGAAGCGGAAACAACTGGCTGGGCACCATTCAGTTCAACTACACTTGCAATAGAAGCCGGAAGACTGCGTGTCATTGCTGGGGCGGCGGCAATCAGGGTTTCTCAGGACGTCAGCGCTCTGGTACAGGGTCAGCAATACCGGTTAACCGCTGATATCGACGCATCCGCTAGCAATGGAACCGTCACAGCTCGTATCAACAACACTGTCAGCACAACCGGTTCCCTCGTCGTTCTCAGTGTCGAGGCCGGGCAATCCGGTACTTTTGAGGCAAATTTTACCGCACGTGCGGAAGATGACGTCCTGCTGTTCAACAACACTCGGGGGCTTGGCGACTACTGGCTGGACAACATCAAGATTGAGCCGGTCTAGTCACGTCAGCACTAACAACAAATAGGCGGCTAGCGCCACGACGATGAAAATCACAACCACAGACGGTGGGTTACCGATGTCCAAGGGTTTTTGCTAGATCGCCCCGGCCTGGTACGCAAGATCTAACCCTGCTGCCAGCAGATAAGGCTACAGTGTCGATGCGTATTGTGACCCTAGGCTGGTTCGCCTACGTCCATTGTGAACCAAATCCTGACAGACCTGCAGTCGCCCGACCCATGTGGTCGGGCCCTTTATTTTTGGAAGTTGTCCACAATTCGTGTTCGTAAATTTCGCGGTGCTGTAAAAGGCCAGTATCGTTTCACCTTTTGAGTGGATAATGCCCTTTGCCTTTATCGGGCCATCGGCAAAACGGTAAGACTGGTGACTTCATGCCGTCAAAGCGCCGGAACAAGGCCATCGCGACGAAGTTCTTCTCCCGCTCCTTAGATATGAACGGCCTACCACGCAAATTTGTTGTCGACAAAAGCAGTACCAACACAGCTGGCACCAATTCCACAAACAAGATGCTGAGGGGCCTTGGATACCCAATCCAGATCGAGATGGTCGACATGATCCGAAACCTGTCCTTTCAAACAGTTCGCGGAGTTGGCCGCTTAACTCGCCGGTACTAAGCTATCGCTGTGGTCAGTTAGTACTTCGCAACAGAACCCGTTTGGGCATCACAGCACGCGTGAAAGGAATGCCTTGGTGCGTGGTTCGTGTGGTTGGGAAAAGAGCACCTCGGGCGGGCCCTGTTCCAGGATGCGTCCGGCATCAAGGAAACACACTTTGTCTGCCAGCTCACGTGCAAAACCCATTTCGTGGGTGGCTAGTACCATGGTCATACCCTGCTTTCGCAGGTCCCTCAGAACGTCCAGAACCTCGCCTACCAGTTCGGGATCCAGTGCGCTTGTAATCTCGTCAAACAGCATGATCTGTGGCTCCATCGCCAGCGCACGGATGATAGCCACTCGCTGCTGCTGGCCGCCCGATAGCTGGTCTGGATAGTGCTCCATCCGGTCGCCCAACCCAAAGCGCGTGAAAAGCTGGGTCACCCGCGGGCGCAGGTCGTCTCTGCTCAGCCCGCGTACACGACGTGGCGCGAGCATTACGTTCTCTGCCGCTGTCATGTGAGGAAAGAGGTTGTAGCTTTGGAAGACTATGCCGATCTGTTGACGCACCGGCTGTGGGTCCAGTCCCGGTTCAGAGATGTCTTTCCCGTCCAGCCAGATCTCGCCGTCATCGATGGGTTCAAGCAAGTTCATGCAACGCAAGAGTGTGGATTTGCCAGAGCCTGAGGCGCCAATCAGGCACACCATCTCGCCCTCAGCTACATCCAGGTCAATGCCCTTGCATACCTCGTGATCATCGAACCGTTTCCGCACCCCGCGCAAGGATAACTTCGCTGTCATGTACGGGCCCTGTTCTGCTTGTTCATAAGGTAGTCCGCATACCGCGTTGCTGGTATGGTCAGCGCAAGAAAGATAAGCGCTGCGCCCACATAAGGCGTAAAATTGGCATAGAGCGATTTGTAAACACCAGCCTGACGGAAAATCTCAACCGGGCCGATAAAGGACAAAAGCGCCACGTCCTTCTGCAAAGCGATGAACAGGTTCATATTTGCAGGAACGACGTTTCGTATGGCCTGCGGCAGGACCACATAGCGCATGGTGTCCTGATCACTTAGCCCCAGCGAGGCCGCGGCGGATCGCTGCGACTGATGGATAGAGTCAATGCCCGAGCGGATCACTTCGGCCACATAGGCCGAATAGACCAAAACCAGCGCCAGCGTGCCCCAAATGTAGGGGCTGTTCCAGGGCCTCGGCAGGCCCAACCCGGGCACGCCAAAGCCAATAATGTAAATAACAAGAACCACTGGCAGGCCACGGAAGATGTCCGTATATGCAATGCCGAACAGCCGCAGCGGAAAAAGTGCTGGTGCGCGCGTGTCCCGACACAGCGCGATAACCAGACCCGTGATCGCGATAAGCGGTGCAGACCACGCGAATATCATCACGTTCATCAGAAAGGCTTCGAGCAATCCGGGAAACGTCTCGGCGAAGACCCGGCCGTTAAAAAACGAGCGTTGTACGGCCTCCCAACCGGGGGCGAGCGGGACGAGGACGACGATGGCAAGAGCCACGCTGACCACTGAAATCAGCGCGATGCGATTTGAGCGACGCCGTACCTCAGCTTCATAAACCTCGCGACGCGTGGGCGTCGCGGCAGGGCGCTCAACCGAGTCTTTTTGCAATGACGTTTCTTCCATCTACTCGATGACCGGCACACCTGTAGCCTCGGACAGCCATTGGGTTTCAATCGCGGCAAGCTCGCCGCTTTCGGTCAGTTCTGTGATGGCCGCGTTGACGCATTCCTTCAACCCGTTGCCCTCTTCCATCAAAACGCCGAACTGATCAGGACTTTCGGATTGTCCCGCAGGGAACTGGCCAAGCAATGCACCGTTTTCGACCACGACAGCCGACAGATAGAGTGCCGTAGGCAGGTCATAAATTGCGGCATCGATCTGGCCAGCCATGATGGCCGCATTCACATCAGCATTGTCGTTGTAAAGCAGCGGTTCACTAGACGGCTGGATCACGTCGTTCAGCATCGGGATCGCTGTCGTCGTGGCCACAGCGCCCCACTTCAATTCCTTGAGGCCGTCCAACGTCGCTTCTGCGCCGGAATCGACAACGTTCTGGGTGGTCAGAACCGCCATGGCCGAGGTGTAATAGGGCAGGCTGAAATCAACCATTTCTTCCCGTTCGGGAGTGATCGAGTACTGCTGCATGTTGAAGTCAAAGTTCTTAGCGCCGGGCTGAATCGCCTCGTCAAAACTTGTACGAACCCAGGTGACATTGTTCTGGTCGAAGCCCATTTTTTCGGCGATTGCATAAGCAACGGCGGCTTCGAATCCTTCGCCGCTTTCGGGCGCGTCATTCATAACCCAAGGATAGTAGGCCGGATTACCTGTTGCGATTGTCAGGGTGCCCTCTGTTAGGGTCTTGCCTTTGGCGCAGGTCCCATCGCCCGCAGCAAGCACTGAGGTCGTCGAGAAAAGTAAGGCCAGAACTGGGCCAGCAATCAGTTTCATCAATCTTCTCCCTGTTTTTGTTTGGTCACAGGTTCTTATGCGCAGGGGGATTTGTCTAGGTGTTTGATCCCGCAGTGTGATGTCGGGTTCTCTTCGTTCGTCAAGACCTTTGCAATAGAACCAACACAAATACGTCGCAGCGGCTTTGTCAGGTTGTTCGGTGTTTGCAGCACAGGGCTATCAGAGTGGAGTTCAGAGGTTCAGTTCGCGCGTGTAATTTTGCCAAATATCAAAAGCATCAGCTCGGGCGTGACGATAAGAACTGGCAGAAAGGCGGCGGCAATTTGGGCGGAACAATGCGGCGATTTGGTCATGAGGCGCCAGAAATCTCTGCGCCTGTCCGGGTGACTTGAACGGTCCATGATCTTCTCCTGCTGGCGGGTGTGTTGATGCGAGGCCTCAGCTCGGTTGTTCAAGCCCTTGTACTGGCGATGCTCGATCCCCGGTGCAATCTCAGCTATTGCGGCGGCGTAAGACCGAAGCTTGTCTGTAACGAGTAAGCGATAAAAATTGCTTTCACGGGATGTTGTGGCGGGCAGCGCACTGCCCACCACCTCTTACCAAATGCTTAAGCGTTCTTCTTTGCCATGGCTTTGTAGATAACGCCGCCAAGGATTGCACCGATGATCCAGGCGTAGCCTGACAGGATGCCAAGGGCCGGGACCCAGACCGTGGCGACCGAAAACACCGAGGCGACGCCGAAGGCAATCAGAGCCGAGTCGTTCCAGCCATTGCCATAGTGGTACTCGCCCCCTTGCATGTTGTAGAGGTCATCCCTGTTCAGCTCTTCTTTGCGGATCATGTAATAGTCGACAATCATGATTCCGAAGATCGGAGCCAGTGTTGCACCCAGTGTATTCACGAACCCAGCGATGCCGATATTCGAGATTATGGCCGTCCACAGGCCACCGATGACCAGTGCAAAGACTGATGTGGCCAGGCCTGCCTGACGGAAGCTGATTTTCCCAGGTGCGAGGTTGGCGATGCCATTCACCGCAGGGATGAAGTTCGCGACAAGATTGATACCAACCGTAGCAGCGAAGAAAGTGATGGCGGCGATAATGCCCAGCAGAACACTATCGGTCTTTTCAACGATCTCGGTCGGGTTGATGATCTCCTCACCGAAGACTACGGCTGCACCACCGGTTGTCAGCAGCGCCAAGGCCGAGAACAGGATCATGTTCAACGGCAAACCAGCCAGGTTACCCGCCTTCATAGATGCTTTGTCTCGTGAATAGCGCGAGAAGTCCGAGAAGTTGATCATCACAGCCGAGAAGTAGGCAACCATGGTGCCGAAGATGGCGATAAAGCCTTTGACCTCAGACCCGAACGTGCCTTCGGGATTGGAGAAGATCGTTGCCGTTGCGCTCAGAAGCTGCCCGTCTGAGCGCTGCCAGAGAACGATCACAAGGCCGATCATCACCGCATAAACGAAAGGCCCGGCGAAGTTGAGGAACGTTTCGACCCAGCCCATACCGCGCCAGAAAATGACGATGTGAAACACCCAGACGATGAAGAAGGCGAACCAGTCGATACCAGTCAGGCCTAGCATCTCGGCCCCGCCATCCGCGCCGGTGATCGAACGGATCAAAAGTGACAGGGCGGTTGAGGCGAAATAGACCTGAACGCCGTACCAGAACACCGCGACTGTGGCCCTTAACACCGCCGGGAGCTTGGACCCAGCCGTACCCATACTGGCGCGCGCCAGAACCGGGTAGGGAATGCCGTATTTCTCGCCTGGTGCACCAGACAGATTCACCATCCACATGACGAACAGCCCGGCCACAATAAGCGCCAGAAAGGCGGTCCAACCGCCAACGCCGTATGAAATGAACAGCGACGCGACAAGTGAATACCCAAACAATGATTGAACATCGTTGGCCCAGATGTTGAAGATCGCAAATGCGCCCCATGTTTTTTCATTGGGCGATACCGGATTAAGCGTATCGCCTTCCGGATCTGTTGTACCTGCGCCTTCGACAGAGGTTGCTGTAGTTACCATTATTTCCTCCCGTTTTGATACGGGGGTAAGCCCCCCGGAGTTTGCGACAAAAGTCGCCCTTCGCTTCAGGCATCCCACCCGAACCGTTGCCGTCGCAGGGTTGCGACGTTCAATCCCATTTCAGCTTTTGTCCGGGACAAACCTTCCCTGTCCGACCACGCGTAGCGGTGATCGGCTTCTCTGCCCTCGGGCATCGAATTGGCTAAAGTCTCAGCCAGTCAACGCTTTGCAATTGCCCAGTAGAACACACCTCCGAATCCTGCGCCGATCACCCATGCAAAGCCCGAAAGTGTGCTCAGCATTGGGACCCAGACTGTGAGAACGGAAAATATGGCCGGAAGGATGAATGACACGATTGCCGCCATGTTCCAGCCATTGCTGTAAAAGTAAGGACCATCCCGCGCAGCCGAGAACAGCTGATCAACATCCAGATTGCCAGATTTCACCAGATAAAAATCGGTGATGATGATGCCGTAGACTGGGGCCAGAACGGCCCCAAGCGTATTCACAAAACCCAGAATGCCGATCTGGCTGATGGTCGAAACCCATAAACCGCCTATCACCAGCGCATAGGCCGAAGTGATGATGCCGGCGACCCGGAAGTTAATCCGGCTGGGCATCAGGTTGGCAAGGTCATAAGCAGGTGGGATAAAGTTTGCCACAAGGTTGATCCCAACTGTGGCGGCGAAGAAGGTTGCCGCAGCCAAGAGCGTCAACGGTAAAGAATCGATCCGCGCGATGATTGCCGTGGGATTGGTCAGCGCTTCGCCCCAGATCGCGACGGTTCCTGCTGTGACGATCAGAGCAATCAGAGAAAAGAAGGCGATATTGATCGGCAAGCCTAGCAGGTTGCCTTTGCGCATTTCATGTTCCGAGCGCACGAACCGCGAAAAATCACCGAAATTGATCACCACAGCCGAAAAATAGGCGATCATCGTTCCGACCACCGCCGCAAATGCACCTAACTGACTGCCTTGATAACTGCCGGTTCCACGAAAGATGGTTCCAAGCTCGCGCCACAGGTCGTTACCAGCCTCAATCCAGATCATGACGGCCAGCGCCACCATCACTGCATAGACGAATGGCCCTGCAAAATTGAGGAAACCCACAATCGGATCTATCCCGTTCCAGAACAGGGCAATCTGAAAGGACCAAACCGCCAGAAAGGCAATCCATTCAATAGCACTGAGGCCAAGAAAGACGGGTGGTCCCTGAGTGCCGATCAACGCGACCATGGCAAGTGCAAGTGCGGTTGAAGCGAAATAGGTCTGAACACCATACCAGAAGATTGCCACCACGGCGCGGATTAAAGCTGGGAAGTTTGCCCCTCGCACACCCATACTTGCGCGGGCCATGACCGGGAAAGGAATGCCGTATCTGACACTCGGCTTGCCGATCAGGTTGACCAGTCCCATGACGATGAACCCGGCCAAAACAATGCCCGCAAACACAGTCCATCCGTTCAGCCCATAAGTCAGAAACAGTGAGGCGGCCAATGTGTATCCGAACAGTGATTGCACATCATTGGCCCAGACATTGAACAACTCAAACCAACCCCAATCGCGCTTTCCAACAGGCACCGGCGCCAGATCCTCATTGTAAAGGCTGGCATCTCTGGGCGCTTCTGTAAAAGAATGCTGCATTGAGTCCCGGTCACTCGCTAAGGCGATTGTCATTGCACAGGTTCAGCGCTATATTCGTGCAGAACTGCGTGCAAATAAACGTTCATAATTGCGTGCATAAGTCAAGAACTTACTGTGGAACCAATTCTACGAGATTGATTTAGAATGGTAAAAATCGGATATGCGCGGGTATCATCGAAATGGTATCGAAGTGAAGTTCAACTAAGCGAGCTGAAGCGCCAGGGATGTGATCGTATCTGGAGTGATACCACGCAAGACGGCAATGACCGGGGAGAAACACTGGAAACTTTTCTGGCGGATGTGTCCGCTGGTGATGTAATAGTGGTTTCGCGCCTATCTGCGATTGCGGACTCCATCGCTGAACTGGTCAACCTGTTGCGGCAAGTTCATGAAAAGGGAGCTGCTTTCCGATCTATGTCCGAGCCTTGGATCAACACTGAAGGCGGACGGGCGGAAACAGTTCTGGATGTGTTGTCCGGCGTCATCGACTATGAACTCGGGCTGGCCGATCTGGAAAGCCGTACTGTCGAAGACCGACCCAGATCCTTCGGCCTGAGCAAAGGGCGTCCCAAGAAACTGACTGCAACGGAGCGCGAAGAGGCACTTTCCCTGCTGTCTATGGGCAAAACTGCCGCAGAAATCGGAAGGATGCTGGGCGTAAGCAGATCAACAATTTCGCGACTTAAGAACATGCTGCCTGAAACGGGTTAACTTTTATTTCAATTTTTCACTGATAATTTGATGACGAAGTCGAGAGACAGTTGACCACAATCCGTCTCCAAGGGAACAGCCAAATTAGCCAGGAATGATAACGACCATTTTTTCCACAGACAGCCATTAGCACAAGCGCGGCGAATTCTCGTTTGGTTACGTGTCTTACTTTTCTGACCAGGCTGCGTTGAATTTGCAGTTTCGTTTCCGTTCAATTCGACATCAGCGAATGACCAGATCGACGACACGCGCTGCGCCGCAAAAACAAAAATGCCGCAACTACGCGCGGATACTGCGTCAGCAAGCACCCGAAATGAATCGGCGGCAAAATCCCGCGATGTCTAAATTTGTTAGTAGGTAAATTATGCGCTTGCAGCGAATGACATTAAAGCGGGCTGCGACCGCAAAAACTTGCCTGGGTGTTCAATGTCCGGAAGGGGCCGGCCACGTCTAGGAAAGATTGACGTGTATTCACGCTTCCTTATCGTTCTCAAGCATCGCGATCACCTCTATCTCAATCACCATGTCTTCGTAGATCAGATTGGGCACCGGAATGCCTGTCGTGGCTGGGCCAGGTGCGATGTAGGAATTGGATCGGATCAGAAGGTTTTCGTGTAGCGCTTCGGCCGAAGCGCTGCCTTGATAGAAGGTGGTGACTTTGACCACATCGTCCAGAGTAGCGCCGAATTCATCCAATACGCGAGCCACATTCTCCATTGCGATACGGGTTTGGGCGACCATGTCGCCAGGTTCCAGAACCTTTGCTTGCTTATCCAGTGCCACCTGGCCGCCCACATGGATTAATTGGCCGGAGCCGATTCCGTGTTTGTAAGGCAGTGCAGTGGTCCAATTCCAGTGCCCTTCAGGCCAGGCATGACGGATGTGGTGCGCTCCCGGGTCGCAGGCTGTAGCAGCGATTCGTGTCGTCAGCCCGTCATGGGGAAAGGACGGCACAGGAATGCCGGTGGGCGCCGGACCGGGATTAGGGAAATAATCGGCGCGGATGCAGGCCGAAACTTCCCAATCTTCTGCTGTGCCGTCGCCAAGATAGAACGTGTTGACCTTGACCACATCCTGCATCCCTGCGCCTGCGGCCTGAAGTGCTTGGGAGAGACGCTCCATCATCAATCGGGTTTGCGCCACGATATCGCCGGGATGGGTGACTGATCCGTCGGCGGAGCGGGCGGTCATGTCACCGGTAAAGATCATGTCGGCGCATTTCACCACATGCGAGAAGGCTTTAGGCAGGGGTGATTGGGCATCGAGATGGTAATTCTGACGGGGCAGAGCGCTGCCATCAGGCGCGCGCATGGCGACGCCTTCAATTTCGCACAGCATGTCAGGGTAACAGAGTTCAGGCAGGTTGATCAGATTAACCGCGGGTTTGACTTCATTTCCGATGATGTCGACCAGAAGGTTCAGCATCCGGGCCTCATCACTCGCGTCACCGACATAATAGACAACCAACCGCACCAGATCGGTGAAACCCACGCCAAGGTCAGTCAGAAGATCCTGCATATAGGCCATCGAATTACGCACCTGCGCATCCAGATCGCCGATGTTGCGTACGGTTCCCTGGGTATCCAAATCCACTTGCCCGCCAGTAAAGATCATGTCACCCGCACGCACTGCGTGGTGGTGAGTCAGCTTTATTGGCCAATTCCAATGTCCCTCGGGAAAGCTGTATTGCCTGGTCATTGGGCGGCTCCTGGCTGTTTGATGCCTGTAAGAGCGCAAGTAATCATGAGGCCGAGGGTCTGGCCAGTGGTTTGTCAAACACGCATGTGACGATAGCACAATTGTGCAGTTTGAGCCCATGTCGACCGATGCTGCGCGCTGCGTGAACGATCGGATTACGTAAACATCACCACCTTCATCAGGATGCTATTGAGGCATAGCTTCCATCTTCGCGATGTACTTCAGGCCCGCTGAGCGGCGGATTGAAGACGCAGACAAGTCGCAGATCAGCCTCTGTTGCACGCACCAAATGTCGGTCATGTTGGTCCAAGGCATAGAGGGTAAATGGTTCAAGGGAATGCCATGTTTCTTCACCAGACGCTCTGATCTGCCCCTTTCCTTCGATACAGTAGCACGCCTCCAAATGATGTGTGTACTCAAGCTCAAGCTCGGCACCGTTTTTGATGACCGTATCCGTGAGCGAAAAACCCATTCCATCAGACGCCAGCAATAACCTTCTGCTGTTCCAGCCCGGACCAGAAACATCGCGATCTGTTCCAAGGGTTTCACTGAGTGCTGTAACAATCATACTTCCCCGCCTCTTTGCTATCGTACCGCCCGGTTCATCCCGCCGTCAGACAGTATGCTCTGGCCATTAATATACCGGGCGCCATCGCTGGCAAGAAACACGCAAGCTTGCCCAATTTCCTCAAATGTTGCCGGCCGCTGAGCAGGGATTTCCCGGCGTGCCCGCTCAGACAGGTTTACGTTTTCGCAGAATCCGGGGAGCAGGTTGTTCATGCGAATGTTATGCCGTGCATAACGATCCCCATAAAGCTTTGAGAAACTATGCAGGGCACCGCGCAACATGCTCATCGGATAAGGGGCTCGCGGCTCGATTGTGTTCATGGACGAGATGTTTACGAAAGCACCGCCGCCCTGTGCGATCAGTAAGGGTGTGACGATACGGGCAATCTTGACGACGTTCAGCACATACATGTCCAGGCTTTCGTGCCACAACTCGTCGCTGAGTTCCAAAAGCGGCCCGTCAAAGTCGGGATCAAACCCTACCGTCTTTATGGCTTCTGGCACCGAGCCACCGTGGCCCATATTGCTGACGATTGCATCAATTCGTCCATATTTGCTCATGGTGTCGTCGATCATCGCTTGCAGATCATCAATATCCAAAACAGAGCCGCGGCGGCCAATGCCTCCAAGCTCTTCCGCCAGTTCGACCGAGCGATTGGACGGAGACATCAGCGAAACTTTGTAACCTGCCTTCGCCATCTCAACGGCGCAGCCCCGGCCAATGCCTTGTCCCGTTCCTGTCATCAGCGCGACTTTGATTTCAGGCATGGTGTCGCCTTTCTCTAGATGCAGAGTATGTGAGAATTTTTGTGCTGAAAGCAGTGTATTTTCTTGGAATTAGGTAAACCTATCGAGTTTCATGAACATTGATGTTAGATTTTCTCACATCGTGGAAAACCTCAGACACCTTCGTGCCCTTCAGGCCTTTGACGAAACCGCAACCCACTCCAGCCTGACCAAGGCGGCGGATGTGCTCAACGTCACTCATGGCGCGATCAGTCGGCAAATCAAGCTGCTGGAACTGCATCTTGGTGTGACGCTCTTTCACCGCCGCCCCAATGGCGTTGAACTGACGAAAGCCGGAGAACGCCTGCATCAATCAACTCGTGGGGCGTTTTCGGCGTTGCAGCTGGGCGTGATGGAGGTGAAGCGATTGCATCACCGCCAGTCGATTACGGTGTCGCTGTCCACATCGCTGGCGCTCAAATGGCTTGTTCCGTTGCTAAGCTCGTTTCAGCAAGAACATCCGGGTATCGCATTGTTGTTGGACACAAACGATACCTTTGCGGATTTCGAATCCTCCGAGGTCGATGTCGCTTTGCGTTTTGGGCAACCAGGCTGGGACAGGCTATATCATGAACAGATAAGACAAGAGGAATTGATTGTCGTGGCCGCGCCGTCTCTTGTTGAGAAAGCCCGATTGCCAATGCGCGCCCAGGATGTGGCTGACCTCCCGCTATTGCACGACGCCTTCAACGTCGGATGGGAAAGCTGGGCTGCGCAAGTTGGTTTGAATGCCAATCGGATCAACGCGCAGAGCATCAAGTACGTGGACAGCGCTGTTCTTTTGGAGGTCGCGATTGACGGGCAGGGCGTGGCACTAGCAAGGCATCTCTTGGCGGAAAGGGACTTGAAACTTGGACGGTTGATCCGCCTTGATAAAAGCCGTGTTCCATTGGATCGTGGGCTCTACTTCGTCTGCCGCCCCGGCGATCAGGAGCGGGTCACGGTGAGAATTTTCAAGAAGTGGCTCATGTCGATTTGAGCTCTGGGTTTCAATTGAAGCCCGGGAAAGCGGTCATTGGCTCGCGCTCTGCATAGGTCCGAATCGTCCGCGATCCATGTATTCTAAAAGATCGAGTTATTGCGATTGTAGCGAATACCTGGAAAGCGGGCTGCAACTGCAGTATGGACGTATGTCCTTGGAAGTCTACTTAGGGCTGAAACTTACCTAATGCTGCGTGGTGCGCTAGTCGGTGCGGTGGTGCGCTTAGCTGAACTTGGGTGTCTGCGGAGATTCAAAGGGGGAACAACCTTGCTTGGGTGCTGAATTCGACCGGGTGATTTCTTTGGCCAAACTCCCTCAAAAATGATGGAGATTTTATCGTGTCGCTCCGGCACGTAAATGACGGAGCGAGGCGGCAGGCTCAGCTTAGTTGCCGTTGGCTTCGGTCCTAGCATATTCGGTAAGAATCAATTCGAACGGACCTTCGGTGGCAACTGCATCCTCATAAACGAGAAATGGTCCCAACTCATCCTCAGCAATCCAGATCGTGCCGTTAACATGTCCATAGATACCCATGCGGAAAATCCGGAAAATGCGCGTCGGCGTGGACCGCTCACTGTATCGTCTGCGCAACCTGGTCGAACGATGCTTCAACAAGCTTAAGAACGCTGGCGTGTCGCAACCCGCTGCGATAAGACTGCGGAAAGTTTCCTAAGATTCATCGATATCCGACGATCCGCCTCTGGCCTCGCCATTTGTCAACATGACCTAACGCCATGAAGATCAATGATCCAAAGTTTGCAACAAATCCCGTCGCAGGTGCTGTTCTGTGGATCAACAGCTCAGACGGGTGACAGAAAAAGATACACGCTGTCTCAGTGTGGCCCCTAAGCACCGGTGCCAGTGAACTCGTCAAACGCTTCCAGCGCTTTTGCGCCAAAGGCGATCGAAGGGCCACCGCCCATATAGCCGATCATCTCCAAGGCTTCGCAAAACTCCTCGCGGGTGGTGCCGAGCCGGACAAGCGATTTGGTGTGAAACCCGATACAACTGTCGCAACGCGTCGAGATTGCGATACCCAGGGCGATCAGTTCCTTGGACTTTTCATCCAGCGCGCCATTGCGTTTGGCGGCTTTGGACATCGAGTTGAACCCCTCGAACATACCCGGCGTCTGTTTTTGCAAAACGCCTATACGTCCCATTGTTTCAGTGAGAAATCCGCTCCAGGACATCGTGTCTTTCCTTTTCTTGACTGGTTCTGTTAGCTGGCAATATGCGATTGGAAGAGATGACCTGGACCGAGGTTGAAACATACCTCAAGACCCAAAAGGGAGTTATTCTGCCGACCGGGTCTGTCGAACAGCACGGGCCCATCGGTCTGATCGGTACGGATGCCATTTGCGCGCGCGAGATCACTTGGGCTGCGGCCGATATCGCCGGCGCGGTCGTGGCACCCGAACTGGCTTACGCCCCTGCGCCGTTCAACATGAGCTTTCCGGGCACCGTCTCGCTGAGCGCCGGTCTCTACTGCGATCTGGCGAGAGAGGTTATGCAAGGGCTGGCCCATCATGGATTCTCGATGATCTATGTTTTGAACGGCCACGGTGCCAACCTTGAGCCCTTGCGGAAGGCGGCACACGACGTAAGTGCGACAATCCGAATTCGGAGCTGGTGGGACTTTGACCGTGTAAACAAACTCCGACGTGGCTACTACGGCGACTGGGAGGGTATGCACGCCACCCCATCCGAGGTCGCGATCACGCAGGCCACCCATCGCGTTGTTCAGGCCGGAGACACGAGTCCTCCGCGCAAGCTTTCTGCCGAGTACATCGCGGCCCACGCGGGTGACCGCCATGGGCCGCCCGATGAACATCGGCGCGACTTTCCCGATGGGCGCGTTGGGTCCTATTCTGAACTGGCCCGACCCGAACACGGGCGTGAACTCGTCAATGCCGCGGCGCAGGCCGTCGCCGCGGATTTCGCCAGCTTTGTTCATTGATCAGCGGCTTTCGTCCGATCTCATTTTTCGTTCCAGCCAGCGCACGAAGAAGCTGATGATCAGGACGAGAACAAGATATTCAAAGATCAAAAGCGTATAGATCTCAAGCGGTCGGTATTCCGTTACGACCAACTCGTTGGCACGGCGCGTCAACTCCTGCATCCCGATCACCGAGGCAAAGGCGGACATCTTTACGATATAGATGAACTGGTTCGCCAACGGTGGTAGAATCCGCTTGATCGCCTGCGGTAGGATTACATACAGCATCGTCTGGCGGTAATTCAGGCCAACAGTCTTTGCCGCTTCGGTCTGGCCTTTGTCAATCGACTGGATGCCCGAGCGGTAGATCTCGGCGGTGAAGGCACTATCCGAAATGGCCAGCGTGATGATCGCGCCCCAAAAAGCGTCGATGCTGATACTGATACCGATAGATTTCAGAACAACCGGGAATCCGTAAAACACCCAGAACAACATCGGCAGGAGCGGTATGGCCCGGATGAATTCAATGTAGACCCTGCTTGGTAACCGAAGCCATCGGTTTGACGACATGCCCGGCAGTGCAACCAGAAGCCCGATGGCCATTGATAGAACGGCGGCAATCAAAGACAGGCTGATCGTCGACCAGAAGCCCGACAAAAGAAATCGAATGTTGTTCTGACCCGTTTCTGTCGAGGGGTTGACGACGTACCATCCCCAGTTGCCCGAAGAACTACAACCGGCGAGAATAACAAGCGCACAAAGAGCGACACGCGTTGTACGTTTCATGTGATACCCCTTAGTGCTGAAGGATCTGGCTGAGGAAAAGCTTGCAACGTTCTGATTTAGGTGCCTCAAAGAAATCTTCGGGTGTACCTGTTTCAATCACTTCGCCCTGATCCATAAAGATCATCCGGTCCGCTGCCTTTCGCGCGAATCCCATCTCGTGGGTAACGCAGATCATCGTCATTCCCTCTTGGGCAAGATCCACGATCACGTCGAGCACTTCCGAAATCATTTCGGGGTCTAGCGCCGAGGTGGGCTCGTCAAAAAGCATGATCTTGGGCTCCATGCAAAGTGAGCGTGCGATGGCGACCCGTTGTTGTTGACCACCGGAAAGTTCGGTTGGCCGTTTGTGCGCCTGATCAGGAATCCGGACCCGTTCGAGATATGTCATTGCGCGTTCTTCCGCGTCCGATTTCGACAGGCCACGCGCCTTGATTGGTCCTAGCGTCAGATTTTGAAGAATTGTCAGGTGTGGGAACAAGTTGAACTGCTGAAACACCATGCCAACCTCGGATCGGATTTCTTCGGCGGCCTTTTTGTCCGTCATTTTGATCCCGTCGACCGTGATCGAACCGGAATCATGCTCCTCCAGAGAATTCACACATCGGATGAGGGTTGATTTGCCGGATCCCGAAGGTCCGCATACAACAATTCTTTCCCCAAGCGCGACATCCAGATTGATGTCTCTGAGCGCGTGATAGTCTCCGTACCACTTATTCAAGTCGCGGATTGTGATGACCGGCGATGCATCTGACATAGACCTGCCCCTTTGAGATTGTTAGCGTAAGACTAGCTTTGCCTTCAAATTAAAACTATACAAAATATGATAAATACAGACATAAATCTGGTTGCGAACGCGCGAACAAAAGGGGAGGAAGCGATGAAGCTGCTGAAATCAATGGGCCTGGCCGCGGGTCTTGTACTTGGAATGCTCACAGGGGCGGCCAATGCCCAATCGGCTCTGAATGACATACTGAACAATGGGGTGCTGAAAGTCGGGACAACCGGCGACTGGAACCCGATGTCCGTTCGGGATCCGGCGACCAATTCCTACAAGGGATATGATATCGATGTCATGACCCAGCTCGCCGAAGATCTGGGCGTGGAGCTTGAATTCGTGGCAACGGATTGGAAGACCCTGGTAAACGGTGTCGTTGCCGGGAACTATCACATTACAGGTTCTGCCTCGATTAGCCCGCCCCGCCTGAAAGCTGCCGGGTATTCGAATAGCTATATCTCAGTTGAAATCTATCCCTTTACCACTGAAGAACAGGCCGATAAATTCTCGGATTGGGACTCGATCAACAACGGGGAAGTCAAGGTTGCGACCACCTTGGGGACGACTTTTGAGAAAAGCGTCCGCGAGTGGTTCCCTGACGCTGACATCAAGGTCGTTGAGGCCCCGGCGCGCGGTTTCCAGGAGGTTCTGGCAGGGCGCGCTGATGTTTTCATCACATCGAATATCGAAGGTTCGACCCTGCTCGAAAAATTCCCAAACCTGCGTCAGATTGAAGTAGCCGAGGCGCGTGCACCGACACCGATCGCGATGCTGATGCCCCAAAGTGATCAGGTATGGATCAACTATGTGAACAGCTGGATCGAACTGCGTCAGTCGCAGGGATTCTTCGCAGCGACCGCTGCAAAATGGGGCCTGTAACGTTCTGACTTTGACATTGTAAAAGGCCCGCTGCGATAATCAATCGGTGGGCCTTTTCTGTGCGCTACGTCAGTAATCGAGATGTCAGGAGAGACCGATATGCGCATTGACATGCATTCCCATTACTACGGTGGTGGGCTGGTCGAGACTTTGCGCGCCCGAAAGTCGCATCCTCGCCTCAGAACACGCACAGATGGTGTCACTGTGATGTCAGCGATGAATGGAGAATTTCCGTTCACCGATGCCTATCATGACCCGCAAGTGTGTCTGGCCGAAATGCGAAAGCAGGGACTGACGCACCGCTTGCTGACCTTCCCCGGAGCACTTGGCGCTGATCTGTTGCCCGCCACGGAAATTGCACCGGTTATCTCTGCCTTTAACGATCACCTTGCCCAGTTGGGAATTGATAGCGATGGTGCCCTGATCGGGTTGGCCGGAGTGCCGCTGGATGATCTTGATATTGCCTGTGCAGAGCTTCGCCGTGTTCGTCGCGACCTGGGTTTGCCGGGAATTATTTTGCCGTCGAACTATTTCAACTCTTTGGCCGAAGCTGACACATTGCGACCGCTATTGGCAGCGGCAAATGAATACGGCTGTCACATCATGCTGCACCCTGGTCTGAAAGTCGGGCAAAACCCGCCGCCGCGCCCTGCGGACCTGACGCAATATCGACTGTCCGCAGTGGAACTGCAATCCAGCGCTTCTCAGGTCGCCTTGACCATGATCATGTCAGACCTGTTGGATTCTTACCCGGCTGTTTCCTTTCAGATAGTCAATTTGGGCGGCACGCTCCCCTTTATTTTTGAGCGGTTAGAAAGCATTGCGCGGCATCGCAACCCGGATGATCCGTTCCCGACCCAGCGTCTGCGTCGGCTCTGGTACGATTGCGCTTCACTTGGGCCACGTGCGTTGGAGGCAGCTGTTAAGCTTTTGGGCGCAGACAGGATTATGCTGGGATCGGATTATCCGATCTTCACGGACGATCCTTATACGCATGCGGTTGTTCCGGCAGCGCTGACCGCCGAAGAAAAGGAGCAGGTGACGTGGAAAACAGCGAACGCATTGCTGAGCCACCTGTCGGAACTTCGCGCGCAAAAATGCACCCCGGGCTAATTTCAACGCGTGATGGCTAAGTTACCTCCTATAGTCGATTGAGGTTCTCTTGCCCGCTATCGGTTCTTGAGGCGCGCCAATAATGTAATGCTGTCCTCAAAACCGATGGTTGTGAAATTGCCATCCTTGAGGATCGCAGCCTCAGTGGGCTCAACCCTATTTCCGTCGATAGAGCAGCCCTTGTACACTGAAAACAGACACAGAACTTCGTTCGGACCCGCTTGGAGCTTATGGGGGTCCTCACCGGTCAGGCAATCTACGGATGCAGCACACTGAACAGGATCAAAGATTACGTTAAAATTACGCACTGGCCCCGCTTCCAGCCGGCACCACAATTCCAGATTGCCTGAAAACCTGAGTGGATCGGAAAACCGCGCGTTCAACGGTGTCGCAGGGCCAACCAGATCAAAGCCATCTCCCTCTACAACGGTCAGGATACGAGACATGCCCGGAAATGTGGAAAATGGCCCGTCAGCCTCCACGTCAGCAAGGCTCACACGCCAGACGACGCCCTGCTCGCCACTTCCCCGTGCAATTTCTCGCGTGGTCCCCAAGCCGTTTTTCCACAAGACGGGCTCCAGGGTTCTGGTTCGGACATGTTTCATTTCTGGTCGCATTTCGGGTTAGTCATAGGAAGGCAGCGTATGCTTGCTGTTGTTCGAACTAGGCGTGCCGACGGTTGCAATCCCTAGCCGCATACGAGTACAAACATTATGCAATTAATTTAGACATATTATAGGCCATTTGTCGTGCGGGTGAGCTATCAGGATATAAAATCAAACATCCTAGGCCGCATTCGCGACAACACCTGGCCTCCCGGCGCGGTAGTGCCTGGTGAGATTCAGCTTGCCAAGGAATTTGGCTGTGCGCGGGCCACAGTAAACCGTGCAATGCGTGAACTAGTTGACGATGGCGTTCTTGAGCGCAAGCGCAAGGCAGGAACACGGGTTAAAACAGCCCCGACGCGCCAGGCCCGGATCACAATTCCGCTTATTCGGGAAGAAATCACCAACCTAGGGGCCACCTATCGTTATTCGCTTGTAGAGCGCGAGGTCATCGCCGCCCCCGGCTGGTTGCGTGCTCAGGTCAAGATCCCAAAAGGGGGTGAGGTTCTGCATCTCAGATGTATGCACTTTGCCTCAAACAAAGCCTTTCAGTTCGAAGAGCGCTGGATCAATATTGCGACTATTCCTCAGGCACGCGATCAGTCGTTCGAAGAAATTGGGCCAAACGAGTGGCTTGTCCGTGAGGTTCCGTTTACCGAGGTTGAACTGACGTTTTCAGCGACCAACGCCAATCTGGAGGTTGCGGAGTTCCTGGGGGAAAACGAAGGAACGGCCTTGTTTACCGTCGAAAGAACCACTTGGCTGGAGGAGAACAACGTGACTCATGCCAAACTCTATTTTCCTTCCGGTTACAAAATGACGACCAAGCTGTGATGGCATTCGCATTGGGTAGGTTGGCAACCTCGGAAAGGGATCTGTTGCAAACTTTAGACCATTGACCTTCATGGCGTTACGTTGATTGAGTGGGCAGGGCCGGATCAATCTGATCTCACCGCACAGCAATGTTCTTTGGACGCGAAAGCATGAAAGCCCCCTAGAATTGTTGAAGTTGAGACGCCCCCGCGGATCGATTGTTCTTAGGAATTTGGTGGGAACGAACTTAGTTTCTTTTGGCGCATGGACAAATGGTTGCGCGAGCCGGACAAGTTCACACGGGTGTAGCGGTTTCATTGCCATTTCAGGTGATGAACAACCTGATCACGTACGCGACAATAGCCAGGCACAAAACACTGCCGAACCAGATCGCGCCGAACCAGAAAACTTGTTTAAGCGTTTTCAATGGTAGTTCTCCTCTGGATCGATCTTCCCGCGGAAAACCCAGTAGGTGTAAGCGGTGTAAGCCAGGATCACTGGCAGCAGAATGACTGCTCCGACCAGAGCGAAAGCCAAACTGCTGTCTGGCGCGGCGGCTTCAGCAATCGTGAGGCTTGGAGGCAGCATATAGGGATAGAAGCTGATCCCGATACCAATGAAGCACACGACGAACAGGGCAATGGCGCAGACAAAGGGCTGATAGTCGCGATGTTCCTTCAGGCCACGATTGAGCTTCCATGCAATGGCAGTTACAAGAGCCGGCACAAGCACAGTGAAAACGACGCCGGGCCACGAAAACCATCTGACCATATAGATCGGGTCTTGGAATGGGGTTAAAAGACTGACGAGACCGATCAGCCCGAGTGTCATAAGCATCAACGGACGGACGTAGGAGCGCATCTGACGCTGAATCTTTCCAGTGGTTTTCATGTTGAGCCACGTCGCGCCCAGCAAGGCATACCCGATCACAAGGGCCACACCTGTCAGGACAGAGAACGGCGTCAGCCAATCCCACCATCCACCGGCATAATGCCGACCTTCGACCGGGATGCCCTGAACCAGCGCGCCAAGCGCGATGCCTTGGCAAAGTGCGGCCACGGTTGAACCACCGTGAAATGCAACATCCCAAAGCCAGCGCCCGCGTACCGTTCGCCATCGGTATTCGAAGGCAACGCCACGAAAAACAAGCGCAAGCAGCATGATGATGACAGGCAGATAAAGCGCGGGCATCACTACAGAATAGGCCAACGGGAAAACAGCAAACAAACCTCCGCCGCCCATGACCAGCCACGTCTCGTTTCCATCCCAAACCGGTGTGACCGAGTTCATCATGACATCACGGTCCTTTTCGGTTTTTGCGAATGGAAAGAGGATCCCAATTCCAAGATCGAAACCGTCCAGGATCACATAGGTCAGAACGGCAAAGGCAATGATGCCTGCCCAGATTGTCGAGAGTTCAAGCATCACGCTGCCTCCGCCAAAGTAAAGATTTCAATGGGTTTTTGAAATTTCTGGAAATCTTCGACAGGCGGTTTTCCCATGAGACGCAGCATGTAGAACGTGCCTGCTCCGAACACCGCGAAATACACGACGATGAAGGCAATCAGAGACGCTGCAACTGCAGGCGCATCCACTTGGGAAAGGGAGTCCGATGTCCGCATCAGCCCGTACACCGTGTAAGGTTGGCGCCCCACTTCGGTGGTGATCCAACCGGCCAGTACCGCCACAAATCCGCTGGGCGCCAACAGGACGGATGCGCGGTGCAACCAGCGATCTTCGTTGAGGCGGCCCCGAACCCGCTGAACAAGCGACCACAACCCGACGCCCAGCATGGCAAAGCCGATGGCAAGCATGATGCGGAAGCTATAGAAAACGATCGCGACCGGGGGTTCTTCGTCGTCGGGAATGGTGTCCAGCCCGTCAAGCGGCGCGTTCAGATCATGTTTCAGGATCAGCGACGATAGCTTCGGAATTTCGATGGCGTAGTCCACGCGCTTTTTATCTTCGTTTGGAATGCCGAACAGGATTAGCGGTGCACCTTCGGGGTGGCTGTCAAAGTGACCTTCCATCGCCATCACTTTCTGCGGTTGATGCTCCAGCGTGTTCAAACCATGAAGGTCGCCCGCGACGATCTGCAGAGGAGTAACCAAAACAGCCATCCACATTGCCATCGAGAACATGCGGGTGACCTCGGCCGTTCGATTGCGGCGTAATAAGTGCCAAGCCGCAACCCCCGCCACCACAAAGGCAGTGGTGAGATATGCCGCCAGCACCATGTGTGTCAGGCGGTAGGGGAAAGACGGGTTAAAGACGATCGACCACCAATCCACTGGGATGAATTGCCCCAGCTCGTTGACGTCAAATCCGGCCGGGGTCTGCATCCAGGAATTGACCGAAAGAATCCACGTGGCCGATATCAGAGTGCCAAGGGCAACCATCGCCGTGGCCATCATGTGCAAGCCGGGACCCACGCGTTCGCGACCGAAAAGCATGATGCCTAGGAAGCCTGCCTCAAGGAAGAAGGCCGTCATCACCTCGTATGCCATCAAGGGCCCGATCACAGGCCCGGCGGTATCCGAGAATGTGCTCCAATTCGTGCCAAATTGGTAAGACATCACAATGCCGGACACGACACCCATCGCGAAGCCGACAGCGAATATCTTTTTCCAGTAGTTGAAGAGATTGAGGTAAGCCTTGTCCTTGCGCCAAAGCCAAAGGCCATTGAGGACGGCCAGGAAGCTTGCCAGGCCGATGGAAAAGGCCGGGAAGATGATGTGGAACGACACAGTAAAGGCAAACTGGATGCGTGCCAGGGTCTCTGCGTCAAAGTTTGCTAGTAGGTTCATTGCCGTTTCCTTTGGCGTCGGATTGGAAAGAGCGGCAGTCACCTGGGTTGCTTCGGTTGCCAGCTCGTCGATGTTATTCAGATGAGCAGGATTTGGGGCAGAGGGCGTTTCAGTTCGTTTGGGTTCTGGACGGTTGTTTTTGGATTTTGGACAAAACCCAGGTCGAGAATGGCAAGAAAGGAAGCGGAATTTGAAACGCGAAGTCAGGGCACGGCCGGTATTCAAGTGCCCTAAACAAAGTTGCCACCCGGCTCGTTTGTGAGCCGGGTGGCAACCTATCAGAAACTGTGCGAGTTTCGTTCGGGGTGGTCAGTCACGTTGCGTCTGGATGCTAACAGCGCAGGGCCGATGGACCTTATGCTGACCTGTCAGTTTTGTTCGGCTGTGTTTCCTCCTTTTTTCGGCGCGTTTGGGATGGCGTTTCAGTCTTCGTTCCAGTCCTTATGGTCATCTTTGAAGTCGTCGCGGCGTTCTTGTGCCTCGTCCTGCGCGTCTTCGAAATTGTCCTTCTGGATCGCACCGCCCACGGCACCAACCGCAGCGCCGGCGGCTGCGCCGCCTACGATGCTTTCGCCGGCAATGCCCGCGACAGTAGCGCCGACAACTGCGCCTTTGATGGCCTTATCGGTGACATAATCAGCATGAGCTGTGGCTGCCATGGTGATCAGAAGTGCGCCGGAGATCGGGGCGATAAAGAGTTTCTTCGAGGTTTTCATAGGTTCATCCTTGTTCTGGGTCAGCAACCACCGCGGCTGCCGTGTGCCATTGAACTAGGTGACCCCATGGGCTGCTTTCTTTTGGGGACAGGACAAGGTTTTGTGGATCTTGGACATCTTATGGCCCCGCGCGCTGCACAGGTCAGGAGACTTAGCGGCCAGCTTTACGAAACCTGGCTGGCGTTTCACCTGTCCATCGCTTGAACGCCACTGAAAAGGCCGCCTGATCCGCAAATCCAAGCATGAAGGCAACGCGGGCAACACCCTCCCCATTACGAAGCATCCGTTTGGACAGGTCGCACAACACCCCCTCTAAAAGTGCTTTAAAGCTTGTTCCTTCGGCTGAAAGGTGCCGGGTCATTGTGCGTCGGGTCAATCCAAGCTCTCCGGCTATTTGATCGCCGTTTGGTATTGGACCGGGAAGACGTTCCCCGAGCATGTCTACAATGCGATCGGACAGACTTCGGACCGCATCAGGTTGAGCCTTTAGCTGCTCTTCCCCATGCCGACGCAAATGCCCCAACAAAGTAGGGTCTGCAGTTGGAATCCTAAAGCTCATACCGTTTGGGGGCAGAGCCAACGCATATCCGGACTTGAACCCTTCTACGGCGCACCCGGCCAACTCGGCTAACAGCTTACAATGCTCGACGTCGTCCGTTTCCAACTCGATTGAGATAGGGGCAAATCCGCCCGAGGTGATCTGTTGAACGCGCTTATAGAGACCGAAAACCAGCATTTCGCGATGGCGAGGATATTGATGCGCCGGGATCACGCTACTTTCCAGCGTGATCTTGGGTTCATCTGGCGCCCCTACAACATCCAGATGCAGGTCAGGGTCTTGCATTGCATAAAAGCGCTGTGTCAATGCCAGCGCGTCTTCGACCGTTTCTGCTGCCCGCACAATGTAAGCCAAAAGCGTTCCGGGACCTTGCGCCGAAAGCCCCACCCGCGCGGCAAAGGTCTTGTCTTCCAAAACACGACACACAGTTTCAACGGCGCCCGCTTCATGAAGCAGTTCGACAGTGGCGTCTGGGCTGTTGACGATATCCGAAGGTGCCCCCGCCATTTCCAGAATTTCAGGAAACGGTATGCGCGCACCGGGCTCTTGCGAATAACGCAACCCGACACTTTGCAGTCTGTATGCACTGATCCGTGGCACTTTCGCTTCCTCCCCTGACGGGCACAAACGGCCCTGTAATTCCCGCAATTGTCCAAAAGCCAACAACAAATGTCCAGAACCCTAAGGATCGCGGGGGCGATGACGGTTAGGTCCCGATCATCAGAAAGGACAAGGCAATGATCTACTTCGCAAGGTACTACCGCGTTTTTAAGGCAATCAACGACTCTGCCAGACAGGAATTGTCCGGAGGCAACATTTACGGCCTGCACGCTTCGTTGCTTGGCGAGAAAACACCGAACGGGCGTCGCTGGGATCCCCCCTACGCCCCGCCGGAACAACCCTCAGAACCATCACAACAACCGACCGAGAACTGACGTTCTCAAGACACCTAAAATCTTCACGCACCGCGTGACTGCGTAAATCAAGGACCTGAAACATGAAACCACCCGCGTTCCTGATGGCGCCTGTACTTGGCATCATCTCAACTCCTGCCTTCGCCGCTGGCGGCGACCCCAGATGGTGGGTCGCGCCCAATCAGACTGACACCTATGCTTGGGTCGGACTGATTGTTCTTTTCCTTGCGATCCTACTGGTCGTACACCTCTATGCCCGCTTTGAACGCTATACGGAGCGCAAATCAATCGGCACTCCGCTGCGCACAACCATTCCGGTGATGCTTACCATAGCCTTGGCATATGAATTGATGCCCGCGCTCAGCCACTTCAGCATTCTGCTGCCAGGCGCGTTGATCCTGACTGCAATCGCCCGCGACTTCATGTTGTGGTGGCGGCCTTCGAAAGAGGAGTTGGTATAATGATCGAATTGCTCGTCACTTCTTTTCCGTTTGTCCTGCGGGTGATCTACCTAAAATGGCGCGGGATTCCAGTCACCCTCTACAACGTTCACCGGGCGCTATTCATGTGGTTCGTCCTGGCCCTGATCGTGTTCTTTGCTGTATTTTACTACTACCCCAAGTCCTACACTGGCCTTGTGCCCTTCAGAACCGTTCCTGTCGTCGCCGAGAACGGCGGAACAGTGACCGATATCTATGTAAAAGGTGGAGATCGTGTCGAACCGGGCGACCCGCTTTTTGCAGTTGAGAACTCCTCCGAAGAGGCTGCCGTAAAATTCGCGATGCGAAAAGTTGAGGAAATAGAAAGCGCGAAACTGGCAGCTGAACTGCAAGTCGAAACCGCCCAAGCCGTTCTTGATGCTGCGATTACTTCAAGGGAGCAAGCCGAACTGTCCCTGATGGATCATCGCGCACTTCAAGCCAAAAACTCTGCTGCATTCCAAGTGAGCCAGCTGGAACGCGCACAAGCCACCCTGGATACCCGATCAGCAGAAGTTGAGGCCGCGGAAACTCAATTGGGTGTGGCCCAAGTTCAGGCGACTGCCGTATTGCCTGCACAGCTTGCATCGGCACGAGCTTCGCTGGAACAAGCACAAGTGGAGTTGTCCAAAACTCTGACGCTCAGCTCCGTTGACGGAGTGGTAGAACAGGTCACTCTCAACGTCGGATCACGCGCCGCACAAGCCGCAATGAGCCCCGCAATGCTCATCGTGCCAGACAGGAAAGATGTTGAACGTGGACGTATCGTTGCCGGTTTCTCGCAGGTTTCACGCACGGAATTGTACGAGGGAATGGCGGCAGAAGTGGCATGCGAAAGCAACTTCAACATCTCGATGCGCAATACCGTTCTTCCCGCAAGGATCGTACGCATTCAAGAGTCGATTTCTTCCGGTCAGCTTGCGCCCAGCGGTCGCCTGATCGAGCCGAGTGAAAAGGCAAAACGGGGTCAGATCGTTGTTCATCTTGACCTGGTACACCCAGAGCACCGCGATCTTTTGGTACCAGGCAGTGGTTGCATCGTCCAATCCTACACCACTAGTTTTGAAGGTGATATGGAAGGCACAATTGTCGCTCACGGGATCCAGGCCATGGGTATCATCAAGGCCGTCGGCTTGCGGGTCAAAGCTTGGTTCGGTCTGACTTCGGGTATCGGCTTGATCGGTGGTGGGCACGCCTGATATTCTAAATACCCTCATCTTCAACAACACGGCTTCCGACAAAAGTTGGGAGCCGTTTCGACTTTTTGCTGACAGAGAACATACCAAGTAAATTATGGTTCCATTGCGATTTTGCGGTTTCAGCTAAAGTCGGGAATGCGGGCTGTGACCGCACCATTTGAAGACCGTTCTAAAGGTCGGCTTTGGGCTGCCCACGCTTGGGCAGCATGAACCAAAGGGTGAACATGGAGCATCCGATCTGCCAGCCGGTGAGAGCTCGATGCGGTAGGGCCTGAAATGCCCCGCTCAAGGTTCACGCAAAAATAGTCGAATTCGCAATTGGCAGCTCGTCGGAAGCTACTCTGAAACAACAGAGAAGACCTAAACTTGCTCCCTGATGCCATTCATCTCCACCTCTCCCTCGCTTACTGTCTCTATTACGCTTTCAACGGCTGCCCAAGCTTGGGCGGAAATCAGTATCTCATTGTGGGTGGCCACGTCGCAAAGCCGCGCGGCCATGTTGATCGAGGTTCCAAAGGCAGTGTACTCAAATCGTCCTGCTGAACCGACGATACCGACCGTGGCATAGCCAAACGAGATGCTAACTCCATAACAAACCCGATGACTTAGTTTTCCCATTTGGCGCAGAGCGATTGCAGTGTATCGCGCATGGTCGGCGCCCGGCGCGATGGCCTTGGTCGGCTTGATATAGTTGCGCAGCTTGCCCGTGATCACGACACGTGGTTCGCCATAGGTTGCAACCAGTCGGCCGACGGAACGCTTTGCAGCCTCGGCACTGCGGCGAGATTGAATCACAATGTCGGGTACATCTCAAATGCCATCGATCGTACGCCGTAGCCAATGTTTCCCGCCGTTGATCGGGACGACCACTTCGTCAATATGCCATTTGTCGTGCGGCCGGGGCCGGTCGTGCCGGATACAGGCCGCGAACTGAGACCCGAAGCGGTTCACCCAGAGACGAACCGCTTCATGACTGGCAATGACGCCACGCACCGCCAGTAGGTCCTCGATATCTGCCGTGCGAGAGCAAACCAGTGATATGCCCTCACCGTATAGACGATGATTTTGCAAGGAAAACGGAAGCCCTTCAGCCGCGGCAAAGAGGACGGTATAGCCATGGGACCGCGCTATCCGAGAAGGGCAACGCGAACAGATTAGCAACGCTTTTCAAAGAGAACATGCCGAAAACTGTTAAAGAACTAAACGCCGAGAACAAACGTCGGAACCTGCGCACTTGTCAATTCAGATAAAAAGTTTGCTGCACATCCTTTTTTCACCCCGTGGCAGGCACCCACAAACCGCCGATTTCTGTCTTCGCAATACGTATGGTCAACGCCATAGCGACTATCCAGCCGGTCACTACGGCCGCGGCCGTTCCGAACCACACCCCGGTTTCGTTGAATCCCAATATGCCAATAAACACCCAAACAAAGAACGCGACCCCAAAGGCCTGACGATAAAGGCTGATCCAAACGGTCCAAATAGGTTTTTTGAAGGCCTGCAAAAGTGAGTTGATTGAAAACAGCATCATGTAAAAAGGCAGGATCAGACTGTCGACTCGTAGATATCCCACACCAACGCGTACAACCTCTGGGTCCGCTGTAAAAAGGCGCATCACTAAGGGACCACCAAGCCAGAGGATCGGGATCGCAACCAGCGACATATAAAACCCGACTCGCCAGCAATAGAACAACGCGGCGCGCACCCGCTGGCTGTCCCGAGCACCGAAATTCTGTGAGGCGATTGGCAGTAGGGCACCCGTGACACCCAGAATGGGCAGCAACAAAACCTGTTCAAGCCGTATAGCGATTGCATAACCAGCAATTGCATGTTCACCAAACAGCTTCAGCGCAAACTGCAGCACAAAGGCCGACAACAACATGATCGTAAACGAAAAGGCAGTGGGCAGAACCTGCAGCGAAATTTCTGCAAACCGTTTTAGGCGTGGTCTGAAATAGGCCGCGCGCATACGTTTCATTCGCCTTCGCCGAAGAACCTGCCGGATCAAAAAGATCATCACGCCTGTCTGGCTGATCACCGTGGATAAAGCCAAACCGTTGAAGCCGATGCCCGGAATCACGCCCGGAATTCCGTAGATCAGAAGGGGATTCAGGATGATGTTCGCCAGAAACGCGACGATAAGTGCCCGTTGCATAGACACTGCGTCGCCATGGGCCTGCAAGATGCCATTACATCCATGAGCCAGAAGAAATCCCGGCATTGCCAAAAGCAACCAATAGAAATAGCGAAGCCCGGCTTCACGATAAACGCCTGGTTCCGAGACAAGCTTGATTAACAATGGGCCGAACCAAAGCCCTGCCAGGGCAAGCAGGCAAGACGCAACGATTCCGTAAGTTATCCCTTGGGCCGCTAGACGTCGTGCCGCTCGGTTGTCGCCTGCACCCAGAGCGTTTCCAACCAGTGCACTCATAGCTGCACCCAGCCCGACGCCCACGGAAATAGAGATGAAGAAAGCTTGAAAGCCAAGGGCCAGCCCAGCTTGGGCGCTAGTCGACAACAGCCCGGCAAAGAAGATGTCGACGATGTTGTAAAGTGTACTGAAAAGCATTCCGACCGCGCCGGGTATCGCCAATGTTCGGAAATGGCCTGCAATGGACCCTTGGGTCAGATTAAGGTCGATTGCCTGAGCCATGTTAACTGGGTGTCATGGGCGCTCGGCCTGAACTGTTAGAAAGACAAACTCAGGGGTCAGAACATCTTCGAACCCGTGGTTGAGTTCAGCGTCCACACTGATCGTGTCGCCAGCTGACAGCGTAAAGCGGGCCTCGCCATATCGGTAAACGGCTTGGCCCTCGAGTGCCTGTACAAACACTACGCCGTGGCCGACATAAGTGGGCGGCGGCCCGCCTTCGCGCAATAAAGTCACGCGACGCGCCTGAAATCGCAGGTCTTTACGAGAATGCAGTGAAAGATTGACATATTCGTGGCTGTGCCCCGCCGAGATACGGTTTGATTTCAGTCCCTCACCATGGCGCACGAGAGTGTAGTCAGTGTGATCTGTACGCGCTTCGCGGAACAAAGAAACAATCGGAACTTCGAGCGCTTCGGCCAGTGCCGCCAGAGTGTCGATTGAGGGAGAAACCAACCCATTTTCGATCCGGCTGATCATAGCGGCTGAGATACCGGACTGTTCTGCCAGCCTTCGCGCGGATTGCTTCCGACTTTGCCGCAGTTCCTTCAGCGAGGCGCCGATGGCACGGTCGATCTGTCTGCCTGGAGTGTCTCCTTGCATGATCCGTCCTTTCAGTCGCTGCTATAATACCCCACCACATCGCCATCGGTGGTGACGCCAAGGCCATTCAGCAACCGGTTGGCGTAGTTGAAGTAACCTACGATCTGGTTGATTTCGAGAATCTCGCCGTCCTCCCAACCGGTGTGTTTCAGGGCTGCCACATCAGAATCGACCATCGTACCCGGCGAAAGTGTAAGCTTTTCCGCATAGGTCAGTGCCGCCAAATGTGCGCCGTTGAACGCATCCTGCGGGCGATGTGCCTCGAGTGCGGCTTCGATCTTGTCGGCGCGTATGGCGTCGTCGATCAGGTGACGGGCGTTGGACCAGTGGTTAGCATAGGAATAGGGGCAGGTGTTGAGAGTGGATACGTAGGAACTGATCACTTCCTGAAACCACATGGGAACTTTGTTCGCCTCATCGTGCAGACAGGCTCGATACAGAATCACATGCCCCTTCATGGTGTTAGGCCGCAGGGAATGCACCCGCATGACATTGTCGATAGTGCCGTGCGGTGTACGCGCCAGATCCAAAGTGGCCTTCAGATGCGAGTCAGCATCTTCGTCAGATATCATGCTGATCCAGGCAGACATTTGCGGTTCCTCCCTTGGTCGTCAGTATTATCTGAGGGCAGATCATAAATTGTCCTCTGAGTTTTTTATTGACGAGTATTGCATATTAAGCAACCATATTAATTAGTGTGCAACGTATTTGAGGAGGCTCAGGCCTTGCCCGACTGCCGCAAACAATCGCAGCGCCAGCCCGGCCTCGGCTGTTTTGTCAGGCCTGGCACCACGACATGCCGGCCTGCCTTTGCAGGAACGGTGGAGAAAACTCCTTTGCACGCCCGGTCCATCAAAAGACAAATTCGCATGGTGTCCCGAACCCAAGCAGGTACGACATGAACCAAGCCACTCCGATGATTGAAGTGACCAATCTGGATAAATATTACGGTGCGTTTCACGCGCTGAAAAACATCGATCTGACGGTCCATCAGGGTGAAAAAGTCGTGATCTGCGGTCCCTCGGGATCGGGGAAATCGACGCTGATCCGGTGCTTTAACGGGCTGGAGTGGCACAACTCCGGCCGCCTCGTGATCGATGGGATCGAGGTTTATGACGGGGCCAAAGAAATTCGCGAGCTGCGGCAGGAAGTCGGTATGGTCTTTCAGCAGTTCAACCTGTTTCCACACCTGACAGTGCTAGAGAATCTGACGATCGGTCCGATGAAAGTGCGCGGGATATCCAAGGCGCAGGCCGAAGAAACTGCACGCAACTATCTTGAACGTGTTCATATCCCGGAACAGGCCGACAAGTACCCGGCGCAGCTGTCGGGCGGGCAACAGCAGCGCGTGGCAATTGCGCGGTCTCTGTGCATGGAAACTCGGATCATGCTGTTTGACGAACCGACATCCGCGCTGGACCCCGAGATGATCAATGAGGTGTTGGATGTGATGGTCGAGCTGGCCGATACCGGCATGACTATGGTTGTCGTCACTCACGAGATGGGCTTTGCCCGTAAGGTCGCTGATACGATGGTCTTTATGGAGGCAGGCCAGATCGTCGAGGTTTCGCCACCCGAACAGTTTTTCACCAACCCCTCGAGCGAACGCTGCCGTTTGTTCCTAGATCAGATCTTGGCGCATTGACATGAGCGATCTGGGCATTTCCCGGCCAAAAGGTCAGCCGCTGCCAAAGCCGCCTTTTTTGAAGCGGTTTTTTGACTCGACCCTGATTTCGGTCGGGATCTATGCCGTTATCGTCGGGCTGATCGCCTATGGTGCATATATCGGCGCGCAGGGCATGGGGTATAACTGGCAATGGTACCGGGTGCCGCAGTTTCTGTATCGCAATACCGAGGTCGGGTTTGAATGGGGTGAAATTCCCATCGGGCTGGTCGCGACGATCAAATTGTCGGTCACGGCTTTCATTCTGGCTATGCTTATAGGCCTGCTTGTGGCGTTGCTGCGTCTGTCGGATCTTGTCATCGGGTCCGCAGTTGCGGTTGGATTTCTGGAGCTGATCCGAAATATCCCGCTGTTGGTTCTGCTCTACCTCTTCTATTATGTTCTGGGGCCGATTTTTGGGTTTGACCGATACACGGCCAGTATCCTTACCCTGGCCGTTTTCCATTCTGCCTTGATTTCGGAAATCTTCCGGGCCGGGATCAACGCCGTCCCCACAGGCCAGTGGGAGGCCGCTAAATCCATCGGGATGAGCCCGTCCCAGACTTATCGCTATATCATCCTGCCACAATCCGTCCGCTTCATGCTGCCGCCGATGACCGGTGAAGTCGTTCACCTCATCAAATCTTCGGCCATTGTTAGCGTGATTGCGGTGGCCGAGCTGACGACCTTCGGACGCAACATCATTTCAGACACATACATGAGTTTCGAAATCTGGTTCACCATCGCACTGGTTTATCTGGTGGTGACCCTGATCCTGTCGATTGGCGTAAGCCATCTGGAGAAGAAATATGCCGTCGACCAATAACCCAGAAAATATGTCGGACAACAAGGAGAACCAAGATGAAGCTTTCTCGCAGAATGCTCGGGGCTGCCCTCGGCGCGGTCGTGGCTACCGGTGTGGCGACCTCAGGCTGGGCGCAGAGCGCTACGCAGGAACTATCCAGCGAAAGTGTGATTGAAACTATCAAGCAGGATGGCGTGATCCGGATCGGTCTGTCGCTGTTCGTGCCATGGTCGATGCGCGACAAGAATGGCGATCTGATCGGATTCGAACTGGATGTTGGCCGTCGGCTGGCCGAGGATATGGGGGTTGAGGTCGAATTCGTGCCCACCGCTTGGGATGGTATCATCCCGGCGCTGGTCTCAGGCAATTTCGACGTGATCATCTCGGGCATGTCGGTGACAGCGCAGCGGAACCTGACCATTAACTTTACCGATCCATACGCCTATTCGGGTCTGGCCATTCTGGCCAATAAGTCGATGACCGAAGGCATGACGCTTGAGGATTTCAACAATCCCGAAGTGACCTTTGCCGCCCGGCGTGGTGCAACACCTGCGGCGGTGATTGCACAGAACTTCCCAGACGCGACCTTGCTGTTGTTCGATGAAGACGGTGCCTCGACTCAGGAGGTTCTGAATGGGAACGCTCATGCTTCCATGGCAGCGCAGCCAACTCCGAACCGCGAGGCTGGGTTGCACCCTGAAACGCTGAGTGTGCCGTTCGAAAATCTCTATGATCCGCGCGGTGAAGCCTTTGGTGTGCGAAAGGGCGACCCGGACGCCATGAACTATTTCAACAACTGGATCGCACAGCAGTGGCGTTCCGGTTGGCTGAAAGAACGTCATGACTATTGGTTTGCTGGAAATGAATGGGCTGACCAGGTCGCCCAGTAACCCTGACCCACCCGGGGGGCAGCGATGCAGCCCCCCGGATCTGATACGGAGCGTCTCGCGTGCAGGATTTTCTCAAAAAACTCAGATGGCCGGACTACCTGATCGCCGCGGTTCTGTTCGTGTTTTTCGGGTATATCTGGCTGTCGATTGAAGGCACGCTCAATTATAGGTGGCGCTGGGACGTCATCCCCAGTTACATTGTCGGCTGGCATTCAGGTCGTGAGGAATACTTTGCCAATTTGCTGCTGCAAGGGTTGGCCGCAACGGTTCGCATCAGCCTCTATGCCGGAATTCTGGCGTTGATCCTGGGCACCATTCTGGGTGTAGCCCGCTGTTCATCAAATCTGACCATCCGCATGCTGGCGCGCACCTACTTGGAATTCTTGCGCAATGTGCCGCCGGTTGTTGTCGTTTTCATTTTCTTCTTCTTCCTGTCCCAACAACTGATTGATGCGTTGAATCTGGAACGATGGGCGCGCGGTATCGCGCGGCAGGAAAACAATCAGATCTGGGAGTTCTTCTTCGGTGAAATGCGCCGCTTCCCATCGCTTGTTTCGGGCGTCATTGTCCTGGCCCTTTTTGAGAGCGCATTCGTTGGTGAAATTGTGCGTGCCGGCATCCAGTCGATCCCAAAAGGTCAGCGGGAAGCCGCGCGCTCTATCGGTATGAGCCGCCTTCAGGAACTGCGCTATGTGGTACTGCCGCAAGCGATGAAGAAAGTGGTGCCACCGCTCGCCAATCAGTTCATATCGCTGATCAAGGACAGTTCAATCCTGTCGCTGATTTCTGTGCAGGAACTGACTTACAAAACGGTTGAGCTTGTGGCCTCATCCCGCATGATTTTTGAGGCGTGGATCACCACGGCCGCTTTTTACTTTGTGGTTTGCTTCGGCCTTAGCCGATTGTTTGCGCGGCTTGAAAAACGGTCAGATAAGCGCTGACATATAGGCCAGTATGATACGGCTCTATGATTTCCCGCTTTCGGGCAGTTGTCACAAAGTACGACTGCTGCTGTCCATGCTGGCGCGGGATCATGATGTCGTCGACGTAGACCTGCTGAACGGTGACCAAAACCAGAGCGCTTTTTTGCAGGTCAATCCGCTGAACAAGGTACCGGTTCTGGACGATGATGGGTTCGTCCTGCGCGACAGTACTGCCATCATGGTCTATCTGGCACAGAAATACGGCGCAGCCGAATGGGCCCCGACCACACCGAAAGAACACGGCGACATACAGCAATGGCTGTCGTTTTCTGTGAATGAAATCTTCCACGGCCTTGCAATGGCCCGGGCGATTGTTCTGTTTGAACGCGACACCGATCTGGCTGAGCCGCTGGCGCTTGGGCGGAAATCCCTGAAGATCATGGAGCAACACTTGTCAGACCATCGCTGGCTGGCCTGCGACCGTCCCACCCTCGCAGATCTGGCCTGCTATCTTTACATAGCTCTGGCGTATCAGGGTGGAATATCGATGTCTCCATACCCGGCGGTGCGGGCATGGATCGCGCGTGTTGAGGCTTTGCCCGGATATGTCCCGATGCCGGGGTTGCCGGCACCGGGTTAAGGGCAAGCGGGCCTATGCTCTGATCTGAACCATGCCGTTTTCGATCCGGGATTCAAACACTTTCATCGGCCGCGTCGCAGGCGCTGAAACCGGGCGCCCGTCTCGCACATCAAATGCGCCCTGATGCAGGGGGCACTCGATGACATAGCCATCGAAATACCCGTCACACAGATCCGCGCCGCCATGATTGCACAGCGCCAGTGAGGCATAGATACCACCGGGTGTGTCGTAGATTGCGATGATACGTGAGCCGAGTTCGACCCGTGTGACCCAATTTTTTTCCAACCGAGCAGCCTCGATCACGTCCCTCCACGGTTTTACATCTGTCATGGATCACGCTTCCTCCTTGTGCCGGATCTGACGCAGGATTTCGCGGTGGGCAGCCAGATAGCCGCCGGGCTCAATATGGATGTGGTCTTTTAGCTTCTCATGCAAGCGCGGGAGCGCGTGAAACGGGACCGAAGCGACATAGTGATGTTCCGCGTGGTAATTCATGTTCCAGCACAGAAAGGACCACGGTGCCGAAACCAGATTGGTGCGCGTATTTTCCGACATCTGCGCGACGGTCGGGCGTCCGACATGTTCGGTCATCCGGATGAAGCGCATCACCGGCTCGCCCAGAAACAGGGGGATGACCCAATACCAGATCAACCCCCACCAACCCGTGATGGCCATGCCCAGAAAGATCGCCGTATAAATAGCCAGCATTCTGCGGGCATCGCGATATACGGCCTGATGTTCGACTTTCGGAATGAACCGCAACTCGGTCTCGCTGAGATTGCCGCTGGCGTGGCGAAACAGTTCCGTGAATTTGCCGCGCCAATAGGGCAAGGCGGACAGATAAAGCAGATATTTTCCCATTGTTTCGGGCAAAGGGATCAATTCGGGGTCTTCCCCGGTCAGTTGCGTATAGGTGTGATGATCGCAATGCTCGTAGCGAAAGAACCGATGTGGCAGAATGATGATCAGGCCGCAGATCTGACCTACCAAGTCATTCAGCCACCGGGTTCGGAACACCGTATAGTGCACGCATTCATGCTGTAGTGAGAAATGGTGCACCAGAACGATGCCTTGCAGGAACATTGCGGGCCAGATTAGCCAGCTGTTCCAGGCTAGGGTGACAAGGGTAGTTGTGCCAGCTAGTACCAGTACCCAAAGCGCCAGATGGCGCAGGCCGGGGCCGTCGGACCGTTGCATGAGTCCTTTCAGTTCTTCACGCGTGAGCTTGCCTTCGGCCAGTGCCTGAGACAGGGGCGTTACGATTGCTTGTGACATGTGAATTCCACATTTTTGCCGGTGCGGGGGCCGTGCCCTCATCGCATGTACCGGCACCGGAGACGGGAGTGCTCCGCACCATAGGACCTTGTCAGGTGGACCTATTGCAATCAGTTTAGCGCGATGGCACGCGTTCGATCAAGCGGGAAGGCTCAGCCAGTGCGGCGTAGACCAATATCCAGATCGGGGTCGGCGAACAGGGCAGCCGCGCAGGGGTGCTTGCCCAGAATGGTGGCTCCGCCAGGCAGACGGTCGGCGTGGAAAGCCCCGTTTTCCCAGTAGGTCACACCGTCGATTACGATCGTCGGATCAAACACGTTCCAGCTGATTTCGCCTGGGGCATAAGCACCGCAGGTGTGGAAGTGCAGAATACGCGGATTTCCGAAAGCGGACCCGCCCCAACGCTCGAAATTCTCGCGCATGTCCCAAGGGTAGCCGCAGCCCGGGTGGATGCCCGCATGCCAGGAATGCACGAAGTTGCGGTCGATGCCAAACTGACCCGCGACCCGGTCATAATGAGCCTCGGCCCGTGCGGCGTCGGCAGGATCGCCGTCAAACCCTGTCAGGCGCCCGCTTTCCAGCATCGCAAACACCGGTCTTTCGAACTCTACCGTATAATCATCATAGTATTTTGATCCGGTGCCCGTCAGAAATTTCAACGCCACCCTGCCCGAAAAGCTGTGTGCCGGGACTGGCGTGAAGACCGACATGGGGAAGCGCAGGATCGACGTATCGCCCGTCGTATCCGGTTTCATCTCAGGCCGCCCCTGAAAGTCCGTGCCCAGAGGGCAGGTGACCCGCACGTCGGTGGCCCTGTTCAGAACGCCATTGATTCCAGCCTTGATGTCGAGGAATGCATCGTGATGCCCGTTGGAAAAACCAGAGCCAAAAAGCTCGCGGCTCAGGGCGAAACTGACGATGATCTTCTTGCCCTGTGGCATTTCCGAGAACCGGAGCTGATCCCCGAGACGGGCTAGAAACAGGATAATATCGGCGGTTTCGAACCGCGCCAGGAGATCAGCGGACAGGTGTGGATTGTCCGGATTAAAACCCACATCCACCGCATCAACCGACAGTCCCATGGATCGCGCGGCATGAGTGACGATTTGAACACTATCCGCATCGAAATAGCCATGTTCGGGAGGTTCATAAGCGATCAACAACCGGTCGCCTGCCGTTGCGTGGGCGCAATTAGTCAATAGATTTCGCGCGCCGCGCTCGGGTGTGATGTCCGACATTCGCGTCTCCTACGGGTTCCGGTCAGTATAGATTAGGCTCGGGTTGTGCGCCTAATCTATTTGAAAGTGATTATGCCTGACATTAGGGTGACTAATATGATCGTAAACCTGCCCTATTCCGCCCTGCGCGCCTTCGAGGCAGTTGTCCGACATTCCGGCTTTTCCCCGGCAGCAGCTGAGCTGGGTGTCAGCCAAAGTGCGGTCAGTCAGCATGTGCGGGCGCTTGAGGAATGGCTTGGTCTCGAATTGCTGGTACGTGGTGCACGGTCATCGCGTCCGACCCGCGAAGGGGAACTGCTGGCGCTGGCCATTTCTGAAGGGTTGGGGCGTATTTCGGACGTTTGTACCCAGCTGAGGGACAAGACCCGCACCGACAGGACCATCGTGATTTCATGTCTGCCGGGTTTTGCGTTCAACTGGTTGTTTCCACGCCTTTTAAACTTTGATCTTGCTCATCCGGACCTGTCGATTTCCATTGCCACGGATACCGGGCAATATCCGTTTTCAGGGGCGGATGCGGATATCGGTATTCGCTATGGCCTGGGTGATTACCCTGGCTATCAGGTCGATTTGCTGATGACCGAGCAGCTGTTTCCGGTCTGCGCTCCCTCTTTGATACCAAGCTTGCGTGGGGTCGAAGATCTGGCGCAGCACACGATGCTGGTGGATGAGAACCTGCATCATGGACCCGCAAGTCCAACGTGGGATTTTTGGGCGCGGCAATGCGGGCTGACGCTACCGTGGCCCTTGCGAACACGGAGGTTTGGGCAATCCAATCTGGTTGTTCAGGCGGCCATCGAGGGGCTTGGTGTCGCTTTAGGGCGGGAACCTCTGGTCATCGACACGCTGTGCGATGGACGTTTGGTGCGACCAATTCAGGAGCTGACGCAGTCTCCGCTGTCTTATTGGCTGGTTCGACCCCATGAAACTAAGGACAGCCCGAAAGTTGGTGAGTTTCTGAACTGGATCCGTGCCGAGGTTGAGGCGCAGCCGGACATTCCGCCAGCCGCGGGCGCCGGGAATTAGCCTGACTTATACGAGTCATTACCATTCCAGCATGGTGCAAGATCGGCTTGCCGCCCATACTTGCACAAGCCATCTGACAATCTGGAGAGCATTTCAATGTATCTGAGAAACTGCTGGTATGTCGCCGCCTGGAGCAAAGATATCGGTCGCGAGCTGAAGGCCGAGACGTTTTTGGGCGAGAATATCGTGCTTTACCGGCAGGAGGATGGCAGGCCAGTCGCATTGGAGGATGCTTGCCCGCACCGCAAGCTGCCTCTGTCCAAGGGCAACCTTATCGGGGATGTCGTGGAATGCGGCTATCACGGGCTTAAATTCGACTGCACGGGCAAGTGCACCGACAGTCCGACGCAGCGCGGCATGACCCCGCGGCGGGCGGTGGTTAGATCATATCCGGTTGTGGATCGGTATCGGTTCCTTTGGATATGGATGGGCGATCCGGAACTTGCGGATCCCGACAAGATCTTCCCGATCGAGAATTTTGACGATGACAGCTGGGGCAAGACCGACGGTGGGGTAATGGATATCGACTGCCATTACCTGTGGGTCTGCGACAACCTGCTTGATCCCAGCCATGTCGCCTGGGTGCATGTATCTTCTTTTGCAGGCGCTGGAACGGATGAAGAGCCGCTAAACGTCGAGCGGACCGACCGTGGCGTCGTCGTCTCGCGCTGGATTGCAAACAAACCGCCATCGCCCTATTACGCCAAACTGGTGGCATTTGACGGCGATTGCGACCGGCTGCAGCATTATGAGATGTGCATGCCCGCGATCGGGCTGAACAAATCCATCTATACGCCGGTCGGGACCGGCGGGTATGACAAGCAACCCATTGCTGAAACGTTCATCAATATCTCCTATAATTTCATGACCCCAATCGATGAAGATCGCACCAGATACTTCTGGTTTCAGCACCGAAATTCCGATCCCGAAAATGCGGAAGTGTCCAAATTCATGAATGACGGTGCGCGCATGGCGTTTCTTGAGGACAAGGACGTTCTGGAAGAAGTCCACAAGGGTATGAAGTACGCCAAGACGCCCAACATCGATCTCGGGTTGGACGCGGGTGCCAAACTGTTTCGCAAAACGCTTGATCGCGCGATCGAAGCCGAAACCACCCCTGTGAGTACAACAGTTCCGGCTTGAGGCGCCGTCTGCGAAAGTTACTTATGTAGTTTCACTTGATCGAGCTATTTGAAGTTGACCCCGCCCTGCCGACCGAATTTTTGGCAAGAAGGGCGGAGTTTGCCACTTGCTTGTTATGTCGCTCTGTAGATCACTGGAAACCGGCCCCCGGCGAAGGGCGCACCGGGGCGTAAGCTGTCGTCGTGCAGCCATTCGGTGACAGTATCGCGGGGCTCATAGGTTGCGCCGTCCACAGCGAACCGGATCGCATAGCCGCGTCTGCGCCGGGTTGAGGTGCGGTTGCCCATCGCTGAATGCACAATCATACCGTCAAATGCCAGCGCATCGCCGGGTTTCATCTTCGGGTAGTGAAAGATGTCGTAGTCGGCGCGGTTCATCTCGAAATCGGGCATGTCGATATAGTTTGGGTTGTCCACTTCGAGATAGTGCAAAAAGCCCCCAAGCTGGTCCGTTCTGAAGGGCCGGTATTTGGCGCCCCAGGCATGCGAGCCCCTTACGAACTCCAACGCACCGTTGTCGGGGTCCACGGGGTCCAGCGCAATCCACATGGTCATGATCGGGCCTGAGACCGGCCAATAGGGTTGATCCGTATGCCAGCCCGTTTGTGTCTTTGTGCCCGGTTCTTTGGCAAATATCTGGTCGTAGATCAGCGAGGTCCAGGGGCTGTTTGCTACCTCTGCCACACGCTGCCCAATATCAGAATTCAGGCAATAGTCTTGAAACACACCAGGATTTTCACGCATGTTTTTGTAAGCAAAGTAACGGTCGCCTTTGGCAACTTCGTCATCGACAGCCTGGCGCAGCTTACTCAGCCAATCCTGCGACAGCACTTGTTTCAGCAGCACGACTCCGTCGCGCGCATAGGTATTCTGAACGGTTTTCAGGTCAGGTGTTTGTGTCATGTAACGTCCATTTCTGTCACCTCATTCACAGAGGCGGTTGCAGAGGGAAGGCGCGTTGCGCCCGGTTTTTCTGGCGTTACGAGGCGGGTGAACTGCGGCAGTTTATGATGAAGCAGGGCCAAAGCGACCGGGCCGACCATTTGCCGGCGAGACGTCGATGGAACTGTTCCACGCGAAAGCTCATTGCGTCACCTTTCTCCGTTATCTTAGCCGCAATTTCGGCATTGGAATAGAACCCGTGGCGAGTTGTTTTGCATGTCGATTAATTTATTGACTAAATGTGCATACTGATAAATATTATTACCATCATGCAAAATTACTCTGTTTTCTCGCTCGCCCGTAATGCGCTAACCGGGCACCGGAATTGGCCGCAGGTCTGGCGCAGCCCGCCGTTGAAAGACCGCTATGATGTCGTGGTGATCGGGGCAGGAGGTCACGGGCTGGCAACTGCCTATTATCTGGCCAAGGAATTCGGCATCACCAATGTTGCCGTGTTGGAACGCGGCTGGTTGGGCGGCGGCAACATCGCGCGAAATACGGTGACCATTCGATCGAATTACATGAGGGATGAGTCAATCCCATTCTATGTCAAATCCGTCGCCATGTACGAAGGGCTCACGGACGAGTTGAATTTCAACATGATGCATTCCAAACGAACCATGGTGGATGTGGTTCAGACCTGGCCCAAGCTGCGCGAGCTGCGGCGGCGGCAGTTGGTGATGGACATCTACGGCTCGACCTACGAACAGATCACAACCGAGGAATTGCGCCGCCGCATTCCTGCGTTGACTGGCGGCGGCCAAGATGCACGGCTGCCTGTGATTTGCGGCATGGTTCATACGGATGCAGGTGTGAACCGGCATGATGCGGTGGCCTGGGGCTATGCCCGCGCGGCTGACGCGCGCGGGGTTGAGATTCATCAGCAAACAGCGGTGCAATCCCTGCTACGCGGGGCGGATGGGGCCATCGAAGGGGTCGAGACCAACCGGGGCACAGTTCGCGCAAAGAAAGTGGTCGTGGCAGTCTCAGGCCATACAACGACGCTGACCGAAACTGCGGACCTCAGACTTCCGCTGCGGACGATGAACCTGACGGCCTTTGTGTCCGAGCCGGTCAAGCCGCTGGTTGATGTGATCGTGAACTGTCCGGACAGCGGGTTCTATTTCAGCCAGTCCGACAAAGGTGAGATGGTCATCGGCGGCGCGCCCGATATGGGGCAGAGCTTCCGTCGAGACATAAAGCAACATGTATTCGAGGATACCGTGACTGCGATGCTGTCGCTTTTCCCCAGTTTCAAGAAGCTCAAACTGATGCGGCAGTGGGGCGGGCATCTGGATATTGCTCATGATGCCTCACCCATCATGGATCAGACGGATGTGCCGGGCCTGTTTGTCACCGCCGGATGGTGGGGCGGGTATAAGGCTATCCCTGCGGGCGGGCTGACACTGGCGCATCTGGTGGCCAAAGGTGAACCGCACCCGCTGATGGCACCCTTCACACTGGGCAGGTTTCGGCATCTGGACTTCGTAATGGAAGCCGGAACCACCACAGCGCGATAGGAAAGGACAGGATCATGATGCTTATAACCTGCCCGTTCTGTGGCAAGCGCAATGAAAGCGAATTTATCCATGGTGGCCCGGTAGGGGCGGTCCGCCCCGATCCCAATGCCGTCAGCGATGAGGAATGGGTCGAGTATCTGACGGTGACGCCGAATCCACTGGGTCCGGTTCAGGAGAAATGGTGGCACGCACGGGGATGCGGTGAATGGTTCACGATCTGGCGTGATACACGGACCCATGACATTGTGGAGGCACCCGATGGCACAACGTAACCGCCGCGCCTCAGGCGGGCGCATTGACCGAAACCGCCCATTGCATTTCACCTTCAATGGCAAGCCATACGAAGGGTTCAAGGGCGATACGTTGGCCTCGGCCCTGCTGGCCAACGGTATTCGTGTCACCGCCCGCAGTTTTAAATATCACCGCCCGCGCGGTATTATGGGCCACGGGGTCGAAGAACCTGCGACGCTGGTGGAACTGGACGGCGAGGATGCCTCGGGCAACCGTCCCGCGACCACGGTGCCGCTTCGGGACGGGCTCAGCGCACGCTCGGTCAATTGCTGGCCATCGCCCGAGTTCGATCTGGGCGGGATCAATCAGTTACTCTCGCGGTTTATCCCCGCAGGGTTTTACTACAAGACGTTCAAATGGCCGAACTGGCATCTGTTCGAACCTTCAATCCGTCGGGCTGCAGGGTTGGCGGCAGCACCTGAAAGCCCCCCGGCTTCAGGCCATTTTGAAGCCCGAAACGCCCATGCCGATGTGCTGATCGCGGGGGCGGGCCCAGCCGGGCTGCAAGCGGCGCTTGAGGCTGGTCGCGCCGGAAAACGCGTGTTTCTGGCCGATGAGGGCACCGAGGCGGGCGGTAGTTTGTTGAACCGCAACCTGTCTATCGGTGGACGTTCGGCCTTGGACTGGGTCGCGGATGCGGTGGCTGAGCTGCGTGGGATGGAGAAAGTCACCCATCTGCAGAATGCAACCGTCTGGGCCTACCGCGAGCATAATCTGATGATCGTGAACGAACGCGAACCCGAACTGGACGGAGTTTTGGAACGCAGCTGGCGCGTGCGAGCGAGGGAAGTTGTAATCGCAAGCGGGGCCACCGAACGTGCCATGGTCTTTGGTGACAATGATCGACCCGGTGTTATGTTGGCCTCTTCGGTACAGGCCTATGTCAACCGCTGGGGCGTTAAGCCCGGGCAGCGTGTGGTGCTGTTTACAAACAACAACAGTGTTTATGCCGTGGCGGCCGATCTGGCAGCAGCCGGTATGCAAGTTGAGGCCATCCTCGACTGTCGCAAAACCGTTCCACCTGAAGCTTTGGAGCTGGTGCCGGATATTCCGGTTCATGCCGCAACCGTTGCTGGTGACGTGCGCGGGCGCAAAAGTGTGCGCGCAGTCAAAGCCGTTCCCGTGACCGGAGGGGCGGGTCGCTGGATCGACTGTGATGTGCTGGGTTGTTCCGGCGGTTGGAACCCGACCGTTCATCTTTGGTCGCAATCCCGCAGCACGTTGCGATTTGATGAGGATCTGGCAGCCTTCGTTCCTGACGAGGCGGTTCAGACTTGTCGCGCTGTGGGCGCAGCGGCTGGTGATCTGACGCTGGATAGGATTGTTGGTGGTGGCGAAGACCTGGCCTACGCGATCGAACCTCTCTGGCGCGTCAACGTGCCGGGACAGCGCGGGAAGGCGTTTTTGGACGTGCAGAACGATGTCTCGGTCAGCGATGTGCATCTGGCCCTGCGCGAAGGCTATGACAATGTGGAACATGTCAAGCGCTACACGACCGGCGGCATGGGGATCGATCAGGGTAAAACCGGCAATATCAACATCATCGGCACTGTTGCGATGCAAAAGAGCGTGCCGCTGCAAGAGGTTGGAACAACCACATTTAGATCCCCCTACACGCCTGTTTCGTTCGGTGCGATTGGCGGGTTACGGGAAGGCTGGCGGCTATTTCCCTATCGCCATACCCCTGTAACCCAATGGAATAAGGACAACGGCGCTGTGATGTATGAAGCCGGCGCGCGCTGGCGGCGTCCGGGCTATTTTCCGAAGCCGGGTGAAGGCCTGCAAGAGGCGGTAAACCGCGAATGCCGCGCTGTTCGTGAAGGCGTCGGCGTCTATGACGGCTCACCTCTTGGCACGTTTGAACTGAAGGGAAGGGACGTTCCGAAATTCCTAGATTTCATCTACTCCAACATTATGTCCACGCTGAAACCGGGTGACGGGCGCTATGGGTTGATGTTGTCTGAAGATGGTTTGATCCTGGACGATGGCGTTGCCTTCCGACTGGATGAGCACCGCTGGATGATTTCAACCTCGACCGGTCACGCGGATGCGGTGAACCAGCATATGGAAAAGCTGCTGCAAACCGAATTCCCCGACTGGCAGGTGCTGATCACTACTGTCACCAGTCAGTGGAATAATGCCACTATCTGTGGTCCCAAGGCGCGTGAAGTTTTGCAGGCGTTGGGCTCGGATATCGACCTGTCGCCCGAGGCGTTCCCTTTCATGTCCTTCCGCGAAGGCACCGTCGCTGGTTTCCCGGCGCGGGTGGTGCGGGTGAGTTTCACCGGTGAACTGTCCTATGAGGTCAACGTAGCCCCGCGCCACATGGCGGCCCTTTGGGACAAGGTGATGGAGGTTGGTGCGCCCTTTGGCATCCTGCCTGTGGGTTCGGAATCCAGCCATGTGCTGCGGGTCGAAAAAGGGTTCCTGTCGTTGGGGCATGAGGTCGACGGTACGGTGGATGCCTATGATCTGGGAATGGGATGGGCGATGTCCAAGAAAAAGCCTGACTATCTGGGCAAACGCTCGGTCCAGCTGCGCAGGTCAGGCGGCGGTACCCGGCGCGAGCTGGTCGGAATTCTGGCGGATGATCCGAACCGGCAAATCCCCGAAGGTGCGCCACTGACGCCCGGAGGTCGGAAAGAAGCCACCGACGGGTTGGTCACTGCCTGTGTATGGAGCGTGATAAACAACCGCTGGGTTGGGCTGGCGTTGCTGGAAGATGGCCACGCGCGGCAGGGCGAAACTGCGCACGTCCGGCTGAAGGATGACGTGATCCCGGTCACGGTCACGAAACCGGTCTTTCACGACCCCGAAGGTAAATTGCTGAGGTCCTGAGATGAGTTATGACGTCACAATTGAACGGTGCGGCCTGAAGGCTCTGTTCGACCTCAAAGGCGCGCCAGAGGCGGTATCGCAATGGGCCGGGGACGCTTTGCCGAGTTTGCCGCTCCGCCCCAACTGCCGAACAGAAAAGGACGGCATCGAACTGTTTCACATCGGTCGTGACCACTGGATCACCCGCGCCTCACTGGCACAGGAAGACGCGATGGAAGCCCGGCTGAAGCCCACGGACTGCCCGCCAGATATCAGTATTGTTAGGGTCTCGGACACGATGACCTTCTTTCGCATAGTCGGCCCAGATGCAGGTCAGGTGATGTCAATTGCTTGCCCGATGGACCTGCATGACAGCGTGTTCCGGACGGATGCGGTTTCCTATACCGAAGTGTTTGGCCTCAAGGCTTTGGTGATGCGGTGTCAGGATGGTATTGAGTTCGCAGTCGAACAGAGTTTTGCGGATATGGTCGAAGACTATCTGATCCGCGCCACGGCTTGAGGGGAAGATCGGCATGGCTCGAACGCACATCCACAAGTACCAGACGCGCTATCACGCGAAAGCAACCTATTCCAAGGCGATCCGCGCCCGGGGTGACTTTGTCTTCATGCAGGGTCAGGTCGGCACGCTGATGGATGGCACACTGGTTGGCGAAAGCGACCCGGGCGCGCAGGCAGATCAGGCCTGCCGCAACATCCAGCGCTGGATGGAAGAGGCCGGGGGAAGCTTGACTGATGTTTGCAAGTTGACAGTCTACGTCACCGATATTTCGTACCGTCCGGCCGTTTACGAGGCGATCAATCGCTGGTTCGAAGGTGTTCATCACTGTTCGACAGGCGTGGTTGTGCAGGGGTTGGCCGATCCGTCGCTTTTGGTCGAGATCGACGCGATGGCTGTAATCGACGATGATGCTGATACCCCGGGCTGAGGAACTCGGGTCTATCTGACATCGTATTGCGTAGAAACGCCGGTCATGACAGTGTCCGGTCGAGCCGGCCCAGTTTTGTCTGCGAATTGTAATGCTTTCGACACTCACCTCGATACTGCCGATCTTTTTGATCATTGCGCTAGGCTTGGCCCTGCGCAAGGGCGGCATTCCCAGTACGGATTTCTGGAACCTGAATGACAAGCTTGTCTATTGGGTTCTGATGCCATGCCTTCTGTTCAGCAAAATTTCTCTGTCGCCGTTGGACAAGTCGGCGCTGGGTCTTTATTCGGTTGCTATTCTGGGCGGGTTCGTTGTGGCGCTTCTGTTTGCGCTTCTTAGTGCCCGTTTGATGGGTTTTGCGCCGCCGCAGGCCACCTCGATCCTGCAAGGCAGCGCGCGACATAACTCATTCATCGGACTTGCGCTGGCTGCGAACTTGTTTGGGCCAGCGGGGTTGGATATCGCGATTCTGGCGACCGCAATTCTCGTGCCCACCACCAATATTGTTATGGTGGTTCTGATGGTTGGTGCGCTCAAAGGCGATCGAACCAACAGCCTGGCCGTTGCAATCCTGCGGGAACTCGCACGCAATCCATACGTGATTTCGATCTTTCTGGCGGTCTGTGCCAACCAGTTGATCGGTGACAGGATAGCGGTCGTGCATGATGTGACGGATGTTCTGGGTGCAGGCGCTTTGCCGATCACATTGCTGGCTGTCGGTGCCAATCTGAGAGTCCGGGCCATGGCCGCAAGTGCGCTGCCCTTAATTCTGGCCTTCACGGGCAAGATGATTGTCTTCCCTCTGGCAGTATTGGTGATCGGATTACTGGTGGGGTTGCCGCGGGAGGTTCTGCAGATCGCCGTCGTCTATTCGGTGGTGCCGACCGGTGCATCTTCGTACACGCTGGCCAAGCACTTGGGTGGAGACGCGCCGCTGATGGCGGCCATTGTCACGTTGCAGACGTTGATAGCAGCCGTCAGCATTCCCGTATCACTTGCTTTGCTGCTGCCCCTAATTCCTTAAGCGGTCATTGCGACAAGTGTTCATGGGCCCAGACCGCGATGTCCAACAGGCGGGCGTCATCACCCTTTCGTCCGATCAATTGAATGCCAAGCGGCAGGCCATTCTGGTCGGTCCCGAATGGCAAAGCGACCGAAGGCACCTGCAACAGGTTCCACATCCGGGAAAACAGCGGATCTCCAGTAGCGTCCAAACCGGCAGGGGCTGGTCCGGGGGCCGACGGGACCAACAGAGCGTCCACATCCCGGAACATCTGATCCAGCATCGCGCCCGCCCGGTCGCGTAGGTCCAGCGCGGCTTGGTATTCTGCGTCGGTAACGGCCAGCCCCGCTGTGACAAGGTCGTGAAATTGCGGGCTGATGGCGGGCATGCCTACAGCGTATTCTGCAGCGCGCTGCCGCGCGACCTCATAGCTCATGACGGTAATCTGAGCCTGCGTAAGTTCGGCAAAAACGGGTGGAAAAGCAATTTCGCCGGTCTCGGCTCTCGTTGCGGCAAGGGCGGCTAACGCACGCGTGCACGTGTCCCGCATCTCGACCGAACCGTCCCGCCAGTGCGGGCCGCGCATTAGGCTGATCCGAGGCAAAGCCTCGTCGAACTCAACTGGCGGTGCCGGGTCAGTTCGGCACATTACCGCATCGGTCAGCACAAAGTCGCGGGGATCACGAGCCAGAAGGCCGAGTGTATCCAGGCTTTGGGACAAGCCCATGACACCCGTCAGAACATACCGTCCGGTGGTTGGCTTGAACCCGCAGACCCCGCAATACGCTGCTGGTCGGATCAGCGAGGCTGCGGTTTGCGAACCAAATGCGAGCGGAGCCATGAAATCGGCCACAGCTGCGGCAGAGCCGGATGACGAGCCACCCGGCGTATGCACGGGATTCGCCGGATTGGCAGTTTTACCGGGTTTGAAGTAGGCGAATTCGGTGGAGATGGTTTTTCCGATTGGGATCGCGCCCGCGTCCAAAAAAGCCTGAACGCACACTGCATTGCGGTCGGGGCTGCGCCCGGCATACAGGTCGCTACCCCATCCAGTCGGCATGTCTTCGGTGTCGATGATATCCTTGATCACAAACGGCACGCCATGTAGCGGCCTACCAACGGGGAGAGTATCGGCGGCCTTTGCACGCTCCATGGCGCGGACCGCATCGAGGGTTTGAAAAGCCCCGATGACGGGTTCACGGTTTGTGATCCGGTCCAAATGGGCCGCCATCACCTCGGAAGGCTTCACCTCACCTGCCCGGATCAATGTGGCAAGTTCATGGGCAGAATGATGGTTCAGCCCAGTCATGCCTCCAGCACTTTCAACGCGTCGGCAAAGGCGGCGACTGGCATGTCGTAGATGCCACCGCCCAAGCGACCGGCCTCGCCCAATCGGTCAAGAATGCCCAGCCCGATCACAGGCCCCAAACCCTGTTCCACGGCACCCCGCGCCGTGCTGCCCAGCCGAACATCCAAGGCCCGGAAATACGGATGCGTTCCGACTGACAGACCTGACATTCGCGCTTGAGCGTCGTCGGGCAGATAGGCACCCAGACCCTTCTTTTGTTCAGGGCTCAGATCTATGGCCATTGCCCCCAGCCCGAATGCCTCGACCACGGCACTGTCGCCGATCGCGCCAAGGGCGCGGACCTGCGGCAAATCCACGTCAAACGCCCCCTTGGGAGGGCTGGCCGGAATTGTGAACCAACGGCCCGGTAGGCCCGAGATCTGGATGCCAACTTCGCGCCCATTGCCGCCTGCAGCGGTGACGAAGCTTGATCCTTCAATGCCCTCCGCCAGTTTCATCATGCATTTGGTCGCCGCCATCCAGAGGTTGAGAAACAGTGAGGGCGAGCTGTCCATAAAGGCCAACACGTCGTCATCCGTGATCCCGCCGGTGGTGCGATCCTTGAGTTCAGCAATCAACGCCTGTGCGGCCACGGGTGTACGGCCATGGCAATCATCCCCGCCCATCAGGCCGATCACGGCCAGCGGGACCAGCGCGATCCCTTCGGCAATCCCTTTCTCCAGAACATCAAGAAACCGGGTGTTGAGCCAGCGAATGTGGTTGAGCACCGCCTCGGACCTCAGCCCTAAACGCATCGCTGGGCGGCTGCCTGCATTGATCGGCGCGTAAACACGTTGTTGGCCACGCCACGCGTCATAGACTGTGTGCAGGGGCATATCCGCCGAGACCACGGCGGCCAGAGGTGTCACGACATCGTGGTCTTGCGCGGGTTTCAGCACGATCTCGCCTGCGTTAATCATCGCCTCGGCCTGATCGAAATTCTGTGCTAGCCCTTGCCAGACTGCAGCGACACAGGCCGAGTTCAGGATCGGCGCGGTGATCTGATCCGGGCTGGCGAAGGCGGGACCGGCATGTAGCAGTACATTTTCGTCCAACCTCAGCGCCTCGGATGCTGTATTGAACCGGTTCCAGACCGGTTGTGTCACCATGGCCTTGTCGAACGCCAGCTGATCAGCCGGATGCAGCATCAAGTATCCTCCGGCGGTATGATCCATGTTTCCGAGAAGTAGAGGAAGGCAGTCGTTGTTTCATACCCAGCCTGCACCCGTGTGCCCAACTTGCCCGGCAATGCGTGACCATTAACGATGATCTGAGCCGAATGTGCTGGCACCAGTAGCGAGAACATGTTCTGCTCCCCCGAAGCTACCTCATGCGGAGACAGCTCCAGCGCGCGAGGCGGCTCGAGCCCTTCCCAGACCAGTTCAACTGTCAGGTTTTCTCCGGCGATGGTTTCGGTATAGCGGTGGTTCATCGGATCGCCCGAGGATCGGACGACCTGCGCGCCTATCTCGGGGAGAGAAGCAAAAGCGGGAGCATTTGCGAAAGCGGCCAGTTTGCTGATGAAATTGGTCTTCAGAAAGGCAGTCAGATCGAGATTATCGCTCAGGATTACGTTCGGTGCCTCCGGGGGGCCGTCCACTTGATCTGGCGTTCCATACAGCAGCAGCACCTGACCCTGACCGACCGGAGACCATGCCACGCGAAAGAACAGCGCCATAGCGGTGAAATTGTTGTTGTCGTCTTTCAGCAGGATGCCGGGGTTCTCGCCTGTCCAGTCGACTGTCCCGGGGGTGATCGGTTCGTTCAACGGCATTACAGATCCTCCTGCGGGGTCACCCAGGTTTCGGAAAAGGCCAGAAAGGCGGTAGACATGGTGCGGCCAAAGAACTGGCGGCTTGCGACCTGACCGGGGAGCGGGGTGCCGTTGATGACGACCTGCGCCGCCTTGGCCTCGAGGAACACTGAATACATCTCATGCTCTTTGGTTGCCGAGTTTTCCTTAGTGACCTCAACCGGCAAGGGTGGACCCATTTCCTGCCAGATCATCTCGACCGTAACGCCCGAGCCTCGCAGGGTCTCGGAATAGCGCGACCTCAAATCGCCGGGGCGTTTTTCGACGCTGTCACAGTCCAGCCAGCTCATCGCATCAAGGCCTGCCTTTCCGATGAAGGTGGGCATCTTGGTGACCCAACCATCCACGATCCAGCGCATCATGCGTTGGTTGTCCGTCATGATCAGATTGGGTGCGTGCGGCCAACCCTGCGCTTGATCCGGCGCGCCCAGGATCAATGCGGCATGGCCCCGACCATAGGGCGACAAAACCACCCGGAAGAACAGCGCCAGAGTGTCATAGTAGTCCTGCGTCGGGTTCTGTTTCAGATAAATGCCGGGGTTTTCGCCGGACCAGTCGACCCGACCCGGATTATGTGGAACACGATTGGTCATGACCAGCTTGCCTCATACTTTTTCAGCGCATCGACGATGAATGTCTTACGGGCCTCGCCCTGCAATTGGTCGCCGGATTTGTAGATCTCAGCTACCTGATGCGAGATTTCCTTGAGCACTGCACCATCGTCGCGGCCGTCCTGAAGCGGGATGCGTAGCATTGTGTCCCCGGCATATGTCGGTATCGCCTGACCGGCAAAGCCACCGGTCGGTTGCGGGGGGGACTGACCGTCTTTCAACGCGCGAATGGCGTTGCGCAGCAAGCGGCGTGCCTTGGCCACGCCCCGATCCGTAAAGCTGAGGTTTTCACGGGCATGGACGTTCCGCGGCCCCTGACTGACCCAGGCGTCATAGTCGCCGGGGTCCCGCTGGCGCATCTCATAGGGTCGATCGGGATCCTGGCCATAGAAATCCGTCATCCCAAAGCCCACTTTGCTTTTGTCCGTTAGGCCCTTTGGATCGTCATTCGCCGCCGCATCCCGGAAGTGGCGCCATGCGATGACCATCGTGTTGGTGTCGTCAATTGGGGTTATCCAACGCGACAGCCCGCAGCGCCCAAAATAGCGCGACCCGTCTGGCACCGGGAAGTGGCCGCCATTTTGCGTAAACGACGGCAGCATATGGTCATGTATGCGCACCCAGACGATATCTTCGACACGTCGGACATTGGTGTAAAAGTCGCCCGTTTGACTATCGTGAAACTCGATCATCGGCATCTCGGCAAAGGCGTCGATGAACTGGCTGCGTACTGCCAGTGTATGTAGGTAGACAACATGGAACGGGTCCCATGCATTTTCCATCACCTGAAGCCAGTTGCACGGGGATTTGATGAGGTAAGGCACCAACTCGTCGCCATCTTCGTCAAATGTGTCCATTACTGGGAACGGGGGTTGCTCGTCAGGGGGGCCCATAAATGCAAAGGCCAAACCCTTGTACTCGATCACCGGATAAGCCCCCAGGCAGGCCTTTTTTTTGACCTGTGAGGCGGGCGGCTCACACGGGGTTTCCAGAATGGTGCCGTCCAAACCGTACTTCCAACCGTGGTATGAGCATCTAATTCCGCCTTCCTCAACGATGCCAAACTCAAGGCTCATGTTGCGGTGGCAGCAATGCAGATGGGTCAGGCCCAGCTTGCCTTCTTTCTTTTCGCGGAACAGAACCAGATCTTCGCCCAGAATACGCAGGCGATAGGGCAGGTCGCCAATCTGATCGGTCATAGCCACCGGCATCCAGAACCGGCGCAGGTATTCGCCGCACGGAGTGCCGGGGCCAACCTCGGTCAGTTCCGGGTCAGGTTGCTGTTGCCAGACTTTTTGTTGGTCGTGACCGCGGAAATTGCCCTTGGGGGCTGAGAAATGATCGTTCATGCCGTCCTCCGTGCGTATCGGTGGTCAGGGAAACGGATCGGACACCGGCGTGGTGCCGGTCCAGATCGATTTGACCTGACAGAAATCCCTTATGGCGTCCGGGCCCAATTCACGCCCGTAGCCCGACAGTTTGACCCCACCAATGGGGCAGGCAGGGTCAACGCTGCGATAATGGTTGATGTAAACAGTGCCCGCCTCGATTGCCTCGGCTACCCGCGCGCCCTTGTCGGCATCGGTGGTCCAGACACCGGCGGCCAGCCCGTAGTCGCTGTCATTGGCCAGCGCGATGGCTTCGTCTTCGGTGGTGAAAGAGGTGATGGCCAGAACCGGTCCGAACACTTCTTCACGCCAGAGCTGCATGCCGGGGGTTACATCGTCGAATACCGTTGGTCCGATATAGAACCCATTTCGGCCTGCCGTTGTGGCGGTGCCGTCCAGTAAGCAAACCGCGCCGTCGGCTTTGGTGCGGTCGATCATTGCCGTAACCTTTCGCAGATGCGGTTCATTGGCCAGCGGTGCGATCTGAGTATCCGGGTCCATCGGATCCCCCATCTGCAATGTGCGGGCGCGGTCGATCAGGCGGGATAACAGCCTGTCCTTCAGCACGGCCTCAACGATCAGCCGCGATCCGGCGACGCAAGTCTGGCCATTTGACAGGAAGATGCCGGACAGAATTCCGTTGACCGCATTGTCCATGTCACAATCGGCAAACACCACCTGCGGAGATTTCCCGCCCAGTTCCAGCACCGCCGGGATTACACCGGCTGAGGCAGCCTCAGCCACTTTTCGTCCTCCAAAGTCCGAACCGGTAAAGGTGACCTTGCGTGTTAGAGGGTGGCGGACCAGTGCTTCGCCGACCTCATGACCGAGTCCGGTGACGACGTTCAGCACCCCGGGCGGTAGTCCCGCCTCATGTGCCAGGCGTGCAAATTCCAAGGTTGATGCCGAAGCCATTTCTGAGGGCTTCACTACAACCGTATTGCCAGCTGCCAGTGCCGGGGCCAGCTTCCATGCAAGGATCATCAGCGGAGAATTCCAGGGCGTGATGGCGACCACGGCGCCATAGGGCTTAAAGTGGCCCACGCTATGCACACCGGGGATGGAATTGGCCTGAGGTTCGGGCCGCAGCTTGCGTGCCTCTGTCGCAAAAAATCGAAACCAGCTGTGCAACCCGGCAAACTGCCCGCGCACCTCAGTAATACGCTTGCCGTTGTCGCGAATTTCGGGTGTGACAAGGTCTTCCCACCGAGTTTCCAGCATGTCAGCTAAACGGTCCAGCATATCCGCCCGTTCTGTCGGCCCGGCTTTGGCCCATGGCCCGCTGCGGAAGGCCTGGTCGGCGTCCCGGATGGCTATGTCGGCGGTCTGTGTGTCGCCACGGGCGATCATGCTCCATACCTGACCGGTGGCGGGGTCGATACTGGGCAGGGTTTCACCGTCCCAATCGACAAAGGCACCGGAAATGAACGGGGAATAGGTTTTCATTCAACGTTCCTCGGACAGCGGTTGAGCCACCAATGCCAACAGATCGCCACGGCGCACCATGCCACGATTGCCATGAGCCAGAACGTGCCCGGCTGTGGGAAATTTAAGTTCGACTACCGAGCGTTCCGGTTCGGCGGGGAAATGCAGCGTGCCTGCCAGATCGCCTCGTTTGACTTGTTGTCCTGCGGTGCAGCGTCGGTCGAACAGCCCATCTGCGGGTGCATGGACTGAATGCAATGGATCGGCGATTTCCACACATTGCGTTGAAACAGGGTCCGGAGCACCGCCGGGCAGGATACCTAAATGCTTCAGACAGCGTTTGAGTCCGGTTTCAGCAAGGTCCGCGGCATGCGGATCGACACCACCCCCGCCGCTGAGTTCAGCTGCGATCATCGGGACCCCAACCCGCGCGGCGGCGGCATTCACACTTCGGTTATCGTTATGTGCGCCCAGCACCCAGATCAGAGGCAACCCGAAAACGCAGGCTAGTTCCATGTTGGAAGCGGTCAGATCCGCGTCATCCCCCCGCGCTGCCAAGGCGCAGGGCTCGAATACAGATGCCTTGCCACCCGAGTGCAGGTCAATGGCGGCATCTACGCGCGGCAGTAGTACAGTTTCAACAAAATGCGCCAGCATCGCTGTCGGGCCGCCATTCGCGGTGCCAGGAAAAGCCCGGTTGAGGTTTTGCCCATCCAATGGCGACACCCGCGATGAGGCGAGAAACGCAGGGGCGTTCAAGGCCGGGATCAGGATCACCTGTCCGGTCAGGTCAGATGGGTTCAGCTGTGCCGCAAGCCGCAGGATCGCGGCAGGTCCTTCGAATTCGTCTCCATGAGTGCCGCCCAAAATTAGAACAGAAGGTCCGGGTTTGCCACGTAAGCTGATGACCGGGATCGGGTGGTATCCCAACGGTACGGCATTGTCGGACCATTTCAGCATCAGATCACCGGACTGTCGACCTGGCGCGTCCAGATCGATGGTCAGGTGAAGCCTGCTGTGTTGGGGCGAAAACGTATCGGTCATCCGGGTTCTTTTGCTGAGTCCCAGTCTTCATAACATAATTTTTTTGAAAGTGAATTGCTTAAAACGCGGCTCTATGTGATATATGGTGAAAATTGCCATTGCCGCCATCTGGTGGTGCCGGAGGAATTGGATGGGCATAACCCTCGCAAAAACAGGAATAGGCAGGATTAAACCTCATATGATTGGAGGGGCGTCTGCTGACGTTCCACCGCCTGCGATTCTTTTGAACTCGAATGAAAGCGTGTTTGGTCCTAGCCCGTCTGCCCGCGCTGCCGCTTGTGCGGCAATCAGCAATGTCGAGCGCTATTTGGAAAACCCTGACGATATTCTGGCCCCGGCGATTGCCGCGCAGTACGGGTTGGATGCGGCCCGGATCACCACAGGACAGGGATCGGACGATCTGCTGGCCCGTCTGGCCCGGGCCTACCTAGGGCAAGGTACCGAGCTGATCCGCAGCGCCAATGGCTATCTCAAGGTGCCCAACTATGCTTTTGCCAACGATGCCGAGGTGGTGTCGGTCGCGGATGACGCATTCAAACCTTCAGTCGACCGGATGATCGATGCGTTGACCGAACGAACCCGGATCGTCTACCTCGCCAATCCGGAGAACCCGGCAGGCACCTATCTGAACAGCGCAGAGCTGCGCTGCCTGCATGCCGCGCTACCGGAAAACGTCCTGCTGATCGTGGACGCTGCCTATGAGGAATATGTCGATGCGGCAGATTATGAGCCCGCGCATAAGCTGGTAGAGGCTGCCAACAACGTGGTCATGTGCCGGACATTTTCCAAGATATTCGGGCTGGCTGGTGCGCGTGTTGGTTGGATGTACGGGTCCAACGATGTGGTGGATAGTGTGCGTCGGATCGGCCTGACTTTCCCGGTGGCGTCCTCTTCGGTCGCAGCGGCTGTCGCGGCGCTGGAAGACACGGCACATACCCGTTTCGTGCGAGAGACTAATTTGAACAACCGAGGCTGGCTTAGCGCCGCGCTAACGGAAATGGGTCTGCATGTTGTCCCAAGTCAGGCCAATTTCGTGCTGGTTCATTTTCCGGACCCTGTGAAATCTGCCGAAGCGGCCGATCTTTTCCTGCGCGGACAGGGGATTTCTGTGCGCCGGTTCGCCTCACCCGCCTATCGTGACCATATTCGCATCACTATCGGCCATAGGCATGAACTGAAGGCGGCACGGGATGGGCTCGCCGCATTTCTGAACGGAGGTGCCTGATGGTTGCGTCCCCCCTACCGACCGAATGTACGCCGCAGGTCAAGCATCCTTCAGGTGCGGCTATCATCGCTGCTATCAAAGCGGCGGGTGTTGGCGAAATCGTGGCATTGCCGGACATCGTTACCAGTGACGGGCTGCTCTGGCCGATCTCGCGAGATCCCGAATTTCGCCTGACCCGGATCTGCAAGGAGGATGAGGGCGTCAGCATCTGCGGGGCGATGTCCTTTAACGGCACGCGCGCGATCCTGATGATGCAGCAAACGGGGCTGATGGATTCATTGAATGCGATCCGGGCCATTGGCGTCGATTATGAACTGCCGGTGGTCATGATGGTTGGCCTGCAGGGTAAAGAGCCACATATTCATCCGGACCAATCTGCCTCTTACGGGGTGCGGATTGTTCGGCCGGTGTTGGATGCGATGGAACTGTCACATTCCCTGATCGAATGGCCGGGGGACGAGGCGCATATCCCGCAGGCGATTGAAGCGGCTTATGCAACTTCGAGACCCCATATATTCCTGATCGGCCGAGCACCGGAGGCATCATGACCATGCACCGCGACGCAGCGCTTAAGGCCCTGATCCCTCATGTCCGTGATGACGATATTGTTGTTGCTGTTTATCAGAGCTGTTTCGACTGGCTTGCCCTGAATCCGCGCGACCTAAATTACGTGGCCGTCGGGGCGATGGGGCAGGCGTCGTCACATGGTCTGGGTCTGGCGCTGGCCAATTCTGACAGGCGGGTCATCGTTCTGGATGGCGATGGCAGCCTGTTGATGAATCTTGGGACATTGGTGACGATTGCCAATGCGGGAGTAACGAACCTCTATCATTTTCTGTCGGCTAACCGGGTCTATGAGGTGAACGGGTCGCATCCCCTGCCTGGTGCGGATAGGGTTGATTTTGCGGCCATGGCCTGGGCTGCCGGGTATGCCAGTGTGCAGCGCTTTACCGAGCTGGATCAGTTTTCAGCTGCGGTGCCTCAGGTTCTGTCATCCACCGGCCCGCAATTCGTCTCGATGGAACTGACGGCAGGTGCCCCTTACCCTCGGGACTACGCCTATATCCACAGCGCGCAGGCGCGAGCCAGTTTTCGCGAGGCGCTTAATCGTCGCTGATCTGCGATTGCACGATCTTCAAAAAGGACTGTCCCACGGCGGACAAGGGCTTGTTCTTGGACCAGAACAGGACTGCTCGAAACGTCAGAGGCGCCGCAAAAGGCAGCGCGACACAATCGGGAATGGTTTTGAGATAATCCAGGCTTGCTCCGACAACAGAAACTCCTAGACCGCGCGCGACCAGACGGCACACTGCGTCGGTAGTGCGGGTCTCATACTGCATCTGACGTGAGATCCCTTTGGCCTCAAAAAACTGGTCAATCTCAAACCGGAAGCGTGAGGACGGCATATATGAGATAAAGCTCTTACCCGCCAGGTCCTGCGCCTGAACTATGGTTTTCTCTGCCAGAGGATGGCCGGTTGGAACGACGCAACAGACGTCGCTGTTCCGGATAACCAGGCTGTCAAAGGACGGGTTGGCGGGTTGGGTTGTCGTGATCCCGAAATCGTAATTCTGCGAAACCATCCATTCGACGGCGTCATCGCTGGGCGCGATTTCCATTCGGGCCATGGCTTTTGGCCAAGTAGCTGAAAACTCCTGAAGCAGATCCGGAGCAAGCTGAGAGGACACCCCCGGCGTGATCACCAGGTTAAGCCGCGCGTGACCGAACTTCCCAATGGCTGTGGCGGAATCCTTTATGTGCTCCATGCCGCTAACGGCCTGCCGAACCTCTTCCACCAGCAAGCGTGCTTCATCCGTGGGTACCAGGACCCGGCCCGAGCGCTGAAACAGCTGAAAACCGACTTCGGCCTCGAAATCCGAGATCAGGCGGCTGACCGCGGGTTGTGAGATGCCCAGCATCGCTGCCGCTTCGGTTACAGTTCCGGTGGAGACGACGGTTCGAAATGCATCAACCTGTTTGAACGTAATTTTCATGGGGGCTCAGTGCCTGATTGGGATATGCGGTTGGATTATTCATAGTTTCACATAATACAAGAATATGAAACGGTCCGGGTAGGTTATACGGCTCGAGGGTGTCAAATCGCGGTCTGAATTTACTGCGGGCGAGTTGATACAGTGATGAATTCGATCTCATCCGACACGATCTTGCAAAACCCGTGACGCAGCTTGGCATCGAAGCTTAGGGTATCGCCAGTTGCCATAACAAAATCCTCGGTGCCACACCTGTATATTGCGTCGCCCATTATCATGTAGAGAAAAACACAGCCTTCGTGCTGGTAACTGGGCAATGTCCCAGATTGGTCCTTTGAAATGGTAATACGGGCAGATTGAAACAGACCTCCCGGTCCGCCATGTTTACCAAGCAACAGGTAGTTATGCACGTGGCCCTGCGTAATACGCCGGGACATGAGACCTTCGCCTGCTTTGACGTGATGTACGTCGGCCGAAACTTCGGTGTCGGCAAACAAGGCCATCAGAGGAACATCCATCGCGTCCGCCAATGCCTGTAGCGTGCCAAGAGACGGAGAGACGCTACCGTTTTCAATACGGCTGATCATCGAGGTCGAAACCTGCGATGTTGTCGCCAGCTCAGAGAGGATCAGATTGCGTTCCTGCCGTAGCCTTTGCAAAGTTTGCCCGACTTCACGCTCGATATCTCTTTGTTTGATCACAGTTTTCAGTGCCGATATTGCTGTAGTTGCATAGAAGATTGTTAGTCTTAGTTGTGTCAGTTTTTAGCATTCAGTCAATTGGTCTTTGTCAGGTTATTGAAGACCGTTCAGCAGAATAGCGATACACCATTCTGAAGTTACCCGACTTGTCCCGCAGAGTTGATCCTCCGTTTCCTAACTATATTGGGCGGACCACTTCATTTGGGGAAGGATCAGACGGCATTGCCAAGTTGATCACATTGTTCATCTCGGATCGCGCGGACCCATGACCATACCGGCCTAGGCGGCTTGATTTTTTGCTGCAAAGTACGGGGCAAAAGGCCGGGCAGCCTTGATTGTCAATAAATTGGTCCATATATTGTGGCATCAGGAGTGATCGATATGGAATTACGTGATCTTGTAGAAGACCGATTGATCTCACCGGATCGTCTGGCCCGGCATCTTAAAACCACCAAGCGCGAGATTGGTGAGACCTTAGGCATTGCTCCGGAATCCTTGTCTCGGCGGCAGCGTGTAGCTTCCGTATCGGTCCAGACATCATTGCGTCATCTAGTTGAGATTTTGAACGCCGTTGCACCGGCTGTTGGAAGCTCGCTTATGGCCTATGCTTGGTATCGATCCGAGCCCATTGTGGGGTTTGGCGGGCGTACGCCTGAGGAAATCGTCAAGGATGGAGAGAACACGGCGTTGAAGTCCCATATTCTGCGGCGTCTAGAAGGTGGTTACGCTTGAAGCATGCCATCCGGGTGCAGCGTACTGTCATCCGTGCCGCCAAACCGCGCTGGTCGTACCTGCCGACATCAGGGGAGGGGGCTGCGCGACGCGGTGGGCGGTTTAACCCGATCGGTGAGCCCGCGCTATATACGTCGCTTTCCCATGAAACAGCCGCGCGCGAGGTGCGTTTTAGCCTGAATCAAGAACCCTATACCTTTTATTTTCTCGCGGTTGATTGCCTTCATATCGCTGATCTGACCAGCCGGGATACCAGACATACATTGGGTATTTCCTGGGAGGATCTCGCCAATGATAACTGGGAGTCCGAGATGCACAGGGAACTGATCCCTTCAACTCATGATGTTGCGGAAAGCCTGAAAGGCGAAGGCTACGCAGGTGTTCTGGTGAACAGTTTCGCATCGGGGGCCACGCCTGATGACATCAATCTGGTTCTTTGGGATTGGGACGCGGTTGATCATTTGCCGTCAAGCAGACCAAATGTGGTGATGGTCCTACACCGGGATGATCTACCGAACAGTGATGTATCCTGGCAGTAGCCCCCTGATCTCGAAAATTCTTCATCGCAAAGCGGATGTTGGCTTTCGAAAAAGGGGCTTTGTCTCTACATCAATTTCGAGCGTCGCTAAGCCTCATAGAATGAATTTGCCGGGAAAAAGTCCGGCTAAGAATCTTCGAATAAGTTCAGCAGAACGTCGTCGCGAAAAAACTTGCATATCGGTAAGATAGTTTACCCACATACCTTCCAATAGGGCCAGCGTTCCGCTGGTGGCATCATTCACCAAGTTCGGATCATGCCGGTTTTGCTGGGCTATCTCCATGAACGCATGCCGCAATGTCTCGACAAGTTTGGGGTCCTGAGTGCTGCTGTAACGGGCAATGCCTGGGTGTGAGCTCGCGATGCCGCGGAATGCATGCCAGATTTTTGTACTTCGTGGATTGAGTAAAGCTTCAGACAGATCGGCCTCAATCACAGCCATCACTCGGTCTTCGGGCGATGCATCCGAGCCGAGATCGGTCAATCTGTCCATCTCGGCATAATATTCGGTACTGAAATGCTGGGCCGCTGCGGTCAGCAAATTGTCCTTACCCCCGAAATGCAAATGGATCATTCCGCGCGACAGACCTGAGCGCTCGCAGATGCGACTGACCGAGGTGTCGGTAACTCCGATATCAGCAATCGTGTCCAAAGTCGCCTTGATCAAAAGCTGCCTATTGGCCTCTGGATCGCGCTTCGAGCTACGCTTTCTTCCTTTTTGATCTTTCACTCTATTCAATGATTCCATCAGCTTAGGGTCTTCTCATATGGGTGGCTCACAGGAAGATTGACACGAAAGGTCTTTCTGGCGCAACATTAAATGGACGATCGTCCATTAGAGACTCGTAAGTACCGAGATGGGAGATAGGGTGATTTTTCGTAGCGAAGCGTCCCGGGGTTATACCCTCAGCGCACCAGCCACGGCATACGTGGGCTTTCTGGTGGCGGCGCCTTTGGTGATCCTGATCGCCTATTCGTTCTGGACCCAAACCTACGTAACGCTCGACAAGACACCGACGTTGAAAAACTATAGCGACGCGCTTGCTGATCCGCTGGTTCGACACTTAATGCTAAGGTCGATCTGGATTGCCGGAGCAGTTACGGTAGTCACTGTCGCATTGGCATATCCAATTGCGTACTTCATCGCGATGAAGGCCCGGAAAAAGACTATCTGGCTTCTGCTCATCACTATTCCGTTTTGGTCCAGCTATCTGCTGCGCGTATTTGCCTGGAAGCTCATCCTTGGGTTCAACGGGGTGATGAATTCTGCACTGCTGATGCTTGGTCTGATCGACGAACCGCTCGACTTCCTGCTGTACAACGAATTTGCTGTCGTGCTGACGCTTGCTCATGCCTGGGCACCTTTTGCGATCCTGCCGATCTATGTCTCGTTGCAGAAGATCGATCCAAGTCTGTTGGAGGCCGCCACAGACCTCGGCAACAGTCCTTTGCAACGCTTCATGCGGGTGACGCTGCCGCTGACGATCCCGGGGATCATTGCGGCTTGCCTGATCATCTTCATTCCGACTGTCGGCGACTACGTGACCCCAGCACTGGTCGGCGGATCGGACGGGAAGATGATTGCCAATCTTATTCAGGTTCAGTTCGGGGCCGCCAACAACTGGCCTCTCGGCGCCACACTTTCGCTGATCGCGATGCTGTCGGTCGGCTTCGTCGCCATCGTGTTTGTCATTACCGCCACGCAGCTTGGGAGGAGGATCAGATGAAGCGCCCCTCGACCCTGACAGCCTATGCTTTTCTGTATTTGGTTTTTCTGTACCTGCCGGTTCTTTTCCTACCTTTGTTCTCGTTCAACAGCGGTACAATTGTTGCCTTTCCGATCAAGGGCTGGACGCTGGACTGGTATCGGAAGTTGGGCGAACAGGATACGTTGATCCAGGCCCTTTGGAATTCGCTTGGTGTTGGCACGGTCGTCGCACTTCTATCCACCGCCATGGGGCTGTTCGCTGCGCGCGCCTTTGTTCGATACCGTTTTCGAGGTCAGCGTGCAGCTGAAGGACTGGTGATGCTGCCTTTGGTTATTCCTGGCATTATCGTGGCCTCTTCAATGCTGGTCCTGTTTCTGTTTCTCGGCCTCAAGCCATCTCTGCTGACCGTTGTTCTGGGCCATACGTTCCTCGCCTTGCCGTTTTCCGTTTCGATCCTGAAGTCTGCCTTTGATGACTTCGACGCGTCGCTGGAAGAGGCATCTTACGATCTGGGCGTCGGCGTGTTCGAAACCTTCCGCCGCGTGACACTGCCGGTCGTTTCCCCCGGTATCATAGCCAGTATGCTGGTCACTTTTACGGTTAGCTTCGATGAGTTCGTCCTGGCCTTTTTCCTGTCCGGCAACCAGCCAACACTGCCGGTCTATATCTGGAGCCAGATCCGTTTCCCCGCCAAGCTTCCAAACGTTTTGGCCTTGGGCTCTATCCTGCTGCTTACCTCGGTTCTGCTTTTGGTACTGGCCGAGTATTTCCGGCGCCGCTCATCCGCATCAGAGGTCCAATGACAGACGGTAACATCATAGAACTCAGGGGCGTCGAAAAGCGCTATGGCACGTTCCTAGCGGCCAGCGGGATTGATCTCGATCTCAAAGAGGGCGAGTTTTTCTCACTCCTCGGCCCCTCGGGATGCGGCAAGACTACGGTATTGCGGATGATCGCGGGCTTCCAGGAACCGACCGCGGGTACCGTGCTGATCGACGGTCAGGATATGGAAGGTGTGCCTGCCAACAACCGTCCAACGAACATGGTCTTTCAGAGCTACGCCATCTTCCCGCACCTGAACGTCGGGAACAACGTGGCCTATGGATTACGGGGCAAGGCGCCCAAGGGTGAGATCGACCAGCGCGTAGCCGAGGCCCTGGAAATGGTCGAGCTGGGCGGTCTTCAGGATCGCGGCGCAAGTGAATTGTCGGGTGGGCAGCGGCAAAGGGTGGCGCTCGCCCGTGCGCTGATCATGCGACCCAAAGTGTTGTTGTTGGACGAGCCCTTGTCAGCACTCGACAAGAAGCTGCGCGAACAGATGCAGTTTGAAATGCGCAACCTGCAGCAATCGCTTGGCATCACCTTTGTGATGGTCACCCATGACCAATATGAGGCGATGACCATGTCCGATCGTATTGGCGTGATGTTCAATGGACGGCTCAAGCAGGTGGACACACCAACCACGCTTTATGCCCGTCCTTGTGATCAGCAAGTGGCCAGTTTCATCGGTGAGATGAACATACTGCCTGCCCAGATGTTGGGAGAAACCGGCGATATATTGTCGATTGATGCGGCTGCTTTCGGGCGGATTGAGATTGAGAGAAACCCCAACGTTGCGACCAGCTCTAAAGACATGAACATCGGTATTCGCCCGGAACAATTGGAAATCGCTGCTGAAAAACCAGAAGACTATCCGTCAACGGTTCAAGGCACTGTCAGCAACGTCGCCTTCTATGGCGAGAACATTCACTACCACATTCAGGTGGCGGGAGCTGAAAAACCAATCTCGGTCTCAGTTCCAAATTATTTTCACACGGTCGATTTCAAACGCGGCGACGCAGTTTGGCTGGGGCTACAGGGGGCAAGCGTGATCGATCTAGGTACAGACACAAAGTAAAATAGTGGGAGGATAAAATGAGACTTCAGGGAATTGCGGCCTTCGCATGTGCGACGGCGATAAGTACGGGAACTGCCATAGCAGGTGGCGCTGATCTGACGGTTTTTGACTGGTCGGGATATGAAGATCCCGGGTTCTTTGCCAGCTACATGGAAAAATACGGGAATGAGGCACCAAGCTATTCCTATTTCGGAAGTCAGGAAGAAGCCTTTACGAAACTAAGTTCGGGTTTCACGGCTGATCTGGCGCATCCTTGTTCTGACGCGGTCCGGAAATGGGTCGCAGCCGACCTGATCCAGCCGCTGGATGAAAGCAAACTGACCAACTGGGCCGATGTTCTGCCCGAGATCAAGGAAGTCGACGCCATCGTCCTAGACGGCAAGCTTTACATGTTGCCGTTCGAGTGGGGGAACACGGGCCTTATCTACCGCACCGACAAAATCTCAGGCGATGATATTTCGCTGCAAATGCTGGCGGACCCGGCCTATGCAGGCAAGATCGCCGTCCCGGATGCCGCGTCATCTGCGTACGCCCTGGCTGCGCTGGCCACTGGAAACGCCGACGATTATACCAATCTGAGCGACGAGCAGTTCAAGGAAGCATCTGATTTCCTGCGCTCGATCCACCCGAACATGCGCTTTTACTGGTCCGATGCGGGTCAATTTGATCAGGCCATGACCAGCGGTGAGATCGAATTGGGTTGGGCCTGGAACCAGTCAGAACTGAACCTGATCTGGAACGAAGTGCCTGCCGCGATGATGCGTGATGTCGATAAGGGCATCGCGACTTGGGCGTGCGGTTACGTGCATCTGAAGTCTTCCACGACTCCGGTCGATCAGGTCTATGATCTGTTGAACGCGCTCACTGACCCTGCCAGCGGTCAGTACATCATCGACAACTGGGGCTACCCACATTCCAACGCAAAAGCGTTCGAAGTTGCCGATCAGGCCAACATCGAAGCCTATGGTTTTGCTGACCCTAAAAGCTTCTTCGAAGGCAGTTTGTTCTTTGATGCGGTGAATCCCGAGCTTGAGGCGAAAATGCTGGCAGAATTTGAACGGATCAAAGCCGGCTTCTAACACAACCACTTTTCCGGGGCCTTACGGCTCCGGATCCCAGATACAGGAAAACGCGTGAACATGTCGAACGCGAACCCATATGCTCTGCTTTTTGAACCGGTTCAGATTGGACCAGTCACAGCCAGAAATCGCTTTTATCAGGTGCCACATTGCACCGGGCTGGGGCATGTCCGACCGCGGGCGGATGCCGCCGTTCGTGGGATGAAAGCCGAAGGTGGGTGGGCGGTGGTTTCCAATCAGGAGACCGAGATTCACCCAACCTCAGACCTGTCTCCTTACGCCGAGGGGCGGCTATGGGACGGGCGCGATGTTCCCGCGTTGCGGCTGATGACGGATGCGGTACATGCGCATGGTGCGCTGGCAGCTATCCAGCTGGTGCACAATGGCAACCATGCGCAGAACCTGCTGACCCGGGCTCCGGTTCTTGCACCTTCCGAGATGTCTGTCGATACGACGCATCCCAAGCAGGCGCAGGCCATGGATAAAGCTGATATTCGCGAGTTCCGCCGCTGGCACCGCGAGGCCGCCCTGCGAGCGAAAGATGCCGGATTTGACATCATTTACGTCTATGCCGGACACAACATGACTTTGGCGCAACATTTCATGCTGCCGCATATGAACCAGCGTAGTGATGAATATGGCGGGTCGCTTGAAAATCGTGTGCGCCTGACACGCGAACTGCTGGAAGACACCCACGAAGCTGTAGGTGACAGCTGCGCTGTGGCGCTCCGTTTTGCCATTGATGAGATGGTGGGCGCTGACGGCATGCAGGCTTCAGAAGAAGGCCGTGCCGTGGTCGAGCTTTTGGCCGATCTTCCTGACCTATGGGATGTGAACGTAGCCGACTGGTCCAATGACAGTGCCACAACTCGCTTTCAACCAGAAGATGGCTATCAGAACGCGTTTCTGTCGCACGTCAAACAGGTAACACGGAAACCCGTGGTTGGTGTTGGTCGCCTGACGTCTCCCGATATGATGCTGTCGATGGTCAAAAAGGGAATTGTCGACCTTATCGGAGCGGCGCGACCTTCCATCGCGGACCCATTCATTCCCAAAAAGATTGAAGAGGGTCGCATTGACGAAATCCGCGAATGCATCGGCTGTAATATCTGCGTCTCATCTGACAATCTGGGCATCCCGATCCGCTGCACTCAAAACCCGACCATGGGTGAGGAATGGCGCCGCGGTTGGCACCCCGAGATCATTGCGCCGAAAAAGAGCAACGCGGATACTTTGGTTATTGGCGGTGGCCCCGCCGGTCTTGAATGCGCCACGCAATTGGCAAGGCGAGGATATCAGGTGACCTTGGCCGAAGCCTCAGCTGATTTTGGTGGACGTGTTGCAATGGAAAGCAAACTTCCCGGCCTCGCGGCTTGGTCCCGCGTCGTCGATTATCGCCTGAATGACCTAAAGCAGCGCGGCAACGTTCAGTTGTTCACTGACAGCAGACTTGATGGCGATCAGGTAGCAGAGCTTGGCGTCGAACACGTCTTTGTGGCCACCGGCAGCCATTGGCGCACCGACGGCATCGGCCGTAGCACGCAGCGCCATATGCCTCAGATCGAGCAGAGCGCCAAAGTGTTGACGCCTGATGACATCATGAACGGCCTTCTGCCCCCGGATGGCCCGGTGATGATCTATGATGATGACCACATCTATCTGGCAGGGGTGATCGCTGATAAACTGGCGACCGCCGGATACCAGGTGGTCTTCGTCACGCCAGAGAGTTTAGTTTCAACTTACGCTGTCAATACTTTGGAGCAGCCTCGCATTCAGGCCCGCCTGATCGAACTTGGTATCGACATTCGCTGCAATCAGGTGCTGACGGCGGTTGAAGGTGACACCGCGCGCATTGGGTGTGCCTTTACCGGTCGCGAAACAGATATTCCTTGTGCCTCGACAATTCTGGTTACCGAACGCCATCGAGAAACAGCGCTTTATGACAGCTTGCGCGGGCTCGGTTTGAAAACCCTCGAACTTATTGGCGATGCCGCGTCTCCGGGGTTGATCGTGGACGCAGTCTTCGCAGGCCACCGCGCGGCACGCGATTTTGAACGCCCAAAGGCAGAAGCGGACAAGGATTGGTTTCGCCGCGAGATAATCGATTTGGAGGAGACGTGATGAACAGCCGACCGTTTGAGTTAGATGCTTTGATGGCCTCGCACCAGTACGGCCACGCGCTGCCGCGTGAATTCTATACCTCGCAAGACATCTATAGCTATGACATTGCCCAGGTCTGGAACCGTAACTGGCTTTGGGCAGGGCATGTCAGCCAAATCCCAAACTCCGGAGACTATTTTCTGTTCGACTATGGCTCGGAGAGCATCATTATTGTTCGCGATCGCGAAGGCGAAGTTCGCGCTCATTTGAACGTCTGTCGCCATCGGGGATCTCGCGTCTGCACTGAACAGTCCGGCAACTCCCGTGTTCTAGTTTGCCCGTATCACGCCTGGACATATGAGCTATCGGGAAAACTTCGTGCAGGCCATAACATGGGGGAACACTTTGACCCCTCCAAATTCGGGCTCTTTCCCGTTCAGGTGAGTGTCTTCAAAGGCTTGATCTTTGTCTGTGCCGATGCAAACACGCCATCGCTAGATCCTGTCCTCAGCCAGCTTTCGCCACTCGTCGAACCCTATGGCTTTGACGATCTGAAAGTGGCGCATACGGCGTCATTTCCGGTTCCAGCGAATTGGAAACTGGCGGTTGAGAACTATCTTGAATGCTACCACTGCGGACCAGCACACAAAGAATACTCTCGCTCTCATAGCCTGAAATCGCCACAAGACATGGCTGGCTTGGTCGAGCCGCTGAATGCAAAGGCTGTAGAAGTCGGGCTGACGCCTGATGAATTGGCGCTTGTTGGCGAGGCTGCGCCCACCCCATTCACCAGCGGGTACTATCGGCGCTACCCGCTTTACCAAGGTTACAAAACCGGCAGCAAATCGGGCGAGGCGCTTGCGCCATTGCTTGGAACGCTGAAAGGCTTCGACGGTGGCGCAACCGACTTTGATATTGGTCCATTGAATTGGTTCCTGATCTATTCGGATCACATGGTGGGTTACCGCTTTGTTCCACGTGGCCTACAGGAAACCGACATTCAGGTGGTCTGGCTGGTTCGCGCTGACGCCGAAGAAGGCCAGGATTACGACAAGGAAGACCTGACCTGGCTTTGGCATGTCACATCTTTGGATGACGAACGCATCATTCGACACAACCAGTCCGGCGTGAATTCTCAATACTTCCAACCGGGCCCCTTGGGCGAAATGGAAACCGCGATCCAGGATTTTTACGATTTCTATTTCGCTATGATCAGCCCGGAACCAGAACAAAGGATGGCCGGTAATGGCTGAGGCAAAATCACGCCGACGCGGTGGTGGTGGGCGCGCCGCGCGCATAAAGGTGCAAGAGGCGACCACGGGCAATGAGGCCGTTCGTGGGGGCTTAAGTGGCGGACGCTACAAACCGCTGACTCAAACTGATATGGAGAACATCCACCAAGCGGCCCTGACCGTTCTGGAAAACACCGGCGTCACCGACCATTTCCCGGAACTGCTTGATCTGGTGCTGCCCAAGGGTGCGGTGATGAATGACCTCAATCGGCTATGCTTCCCGCGCGCCCTGATGGACGACATCCTGGCTGGTGCTGCCAAGGAATTTTACGTCTATGCCCGCGGAGAGCGTGAAGGCAAAGACGACATGCATTGTTCGGCAGAGAGTGTCTATTTCGCCAACTCTGGCACCGCCGTCACAACCTTCGATTCCGAGACCAAAACTTATCGCCCTTCGGTCCTGCGCGATGTTTATGATTTCACTCGTCTGGTGGACTGTTTGGATAACATTCATATGCTGGGCGACACGGTTTTGGCCACCGACGTGACCGATGATTTCGCTCACGACATGAACACCATATATGCGATGCTCGCAGGTAGCCAAAAACCTGCCTGTCTGACCTTTCGCGACCGTAGCCACATCCCACATGCCATTCGCATGTTCGATATGGCGCAAGGTGGCGATGGGGCTTTCATGAAAAAGCCAAGCGTCATATTTGGTGGCTGCCCTATGGTTTCCCCCTTGCGGATCGGCAAGGAGAACATGGAAATCCTGATTGATACTGCCAAACTTGGGCTAACTGTCGATCTGGCAGTGCCTCCTCAGGCAGGGGCCACAGCCCCCGCGACGCTTGCGGGAACACTGGTTCAAACCGTAGCCGAAACACTGGCCTGTGTTGCCATTGTAAACCTCATCACACCGGGCTGTCCGGTCTGCTTTGCTGCCTGGCCCTTCATCACAGACCTGCGCAGCGGATCGTTTACCGGCGGCAGCGGCGAACAGGCACTGATCGGGGCGGCAGCCATTCAGATGGGCAACTTCTATGGCCTTCCCACATCCGTTGGCGCAGGCATGACAGATGCCAAAATACCCGACGCGCAATACGGGTTGGAAAAGGCGCTAACCTTCACGCTTGCCGCCCATGCTGGTGCCAATCGGCTGTGCGAGTTCGGCGGGATGATCGGCAGCCTGATGGGATGCAGTTTTGAAAGCATGGTCATCGATGACGAAGCAGGTGGTATGATCCTGCGATCGTTGCGCGGGATAGAGGTCACAGATGAAACCATGGCGGTGGATGTGATCCACCAGTGTGCCATTGATCCTGGTCACTTCCTCGGAAACCCGCACACGCTGAACTATATGAACACCGAATTTGTCTACCCGCGGCTCATGGATCGTGAGCGTACAGATACATGGGAAAACGAAGGCAAAACTGATCTGCTGGACCGCGCCCGTGACAAGGCCAATTCCATACTCGACAGCCATTTCCCCAACTACTTCGGCGCTTCAGACGCTCAGGTGCGCGAAGAGTTCCCAATTGTGATGAGCGCAGAAAGTATGGCCCGCCGTGGATAACTCTAACGCCAAGCATTGGGACAACGACCATTTCCTGCACCCGTGGGAAGGGATGGCAACCTTGGGCGAAAACGCCCGGACATTTATTGAAGGTGCCAGCGGCATCCATGTGGTGAACGAAAAAGGCGAACGCTTGATCGACGGACCGGGAGGCATGTGGTGCACCCAGATCGGTTATGGGCGAGAGGAGATGGCAGAGGCCATGGCTGAGCAGGCTCGGAACCTTGCTTATTTCTCGCCCTTTAACAACTCCAACTCGACTGCCGCGCGGTTCGCACGCGAAATCGCCAAACGTGCGCCGGGCGACTTGAACAATGTCTTTTTTACCACCGGCGGTTCCACTGCGGTTGATACTGCCATCCGGTTTGTCCATTTCCGCAACAACCTCTTGGGACGCCCCAAGAAAAAGAAAATCATTTCACGGCAAAAAGCTTATCATGGAAGCACTTACCTGGCAGCCAGCGTCAGTGGAAAAGAGCGTGACAGACTTTGGCTCGACAAGGCGGATGACCTCGCACATTTCCTGCCGGACGTGAATCCGCTTTACCGTGCACCTGGTCAAAGCGAAGAGAGCTTTCTGAAAGAGAAAGTTTCGGACTTGGAAAACGCCATTGTGACGCTGGGCCCAGAAAATGTTGCCGCGTTTATCGCCGAACCGGTTCTGGCATCTGGTGGCGTGATCGTGCCGCCAAAAGGATATCACGAAAGCTGCCTAAACATCTGCAGGAAGTATGATATTCTATACATTTCCGACGAAGTAGTGACGGCTTTCGGGCGATTGGGCCATTGGTTTGCTTCGGAGGCAGTTTTTGGCATTCAGCCAGACATAATCACCTGTGCCAAAGGAATGACATCTGGGTATGCACCGATGGGCGCTGCGATTATCTCGGATAGATTGATCGCAGATGTTTCAGGAAAAGACGCAACCTTTTCTAATGGTTATACCTATTCTGGTCACCCAGTCAGCGCAGCCGCTGGTCTGAAAAGTATGGAAATTATTGAACGGGAAAAGCTTCTCGAACACGTTCGAAGGGTCACTCCGATTTTTCAGGATCAGCTACAGCAGTTGGGTCAGATTGACATCGTTACCGATGTGCGCGGCATGGGGTTGATGGGATGCGTTCAATGCTCAGTCGATGGTGATCCCCAGAGCGATCTGGGGTGCGACTACGAGATTGGTAGCCAGATCGATATCGAATGCCAGAAACGTGGGCTATTGGTTCGACCTGTGATCAACATGTGTGTTCTTTCACCGCCCCTTGTCATTAGCGAGAGCGAAGTTGAGCAAATGTTCGATGTCTTGCGAGAAGGGCTTGAAGCGACAAGTAGGTGGCTCGGAGGGGATCGGTGACCAATGAAGAGCGTGCGCTCTTGTTGTGAATACTCGCTGTTCGAGATACCGCTGCAACCTTTGAATTCAGTGTTCAATGTCCGTTTTGGGCCGGGGACGTCGATGGTTCGGGAGCACTTAATCAGCAACCGTCAGAATCTCTTCGAGTGGCTTTTTGATCTTCGCCACAGCAGGTACTTTTGCGTCCTTCGCGGCATGACCAACTGCCACGATCATGATTGGTTTTTCGCTATCCGGTCGATCAAACATCCTATTGAGGAACTTCATCGGGTTCGGGGTATGCGTCAGAGTGACCAAGCCTGCATGATGTAGTGCGGCCAACAGGAAACCACAGGCAATGCCCGTGCTTTCGGGTACGTAGTAGTTCTTGAAACGCGTTCCGTCCTCGAAATGGCCCCAGCGCTGCGCAAAAACGACGATTAACCATGCGGCTTCCTCGAGATGCGGTTTGTTGTCGTTGGTGCCAATTGGTTCCAACGCTTTCAGCCATTCGTCACCCGCTCCACCTTCATAGAACTGGCGCTCTTCCTCCTCGGCGGCTTCGCGGATCTTCTTCTTTAAGGTGGGGGCCGAGATAGCCACAAAATGCCAAGGTTGATGGTTTGCTCCTGAGGGCGCTGTGCCCGCCGTGCGTATGCACTCTTCAATCACCTCGCGAGAAACCGGCTTGCTTGAATAGTCCCTAACCGTATGCCGCCGTTTCATTTGGGCATAGAATGCGCGGGCTTCTTCAAGGCTTTGAACCGCCGAATAATCCAGGTGGTCAGGAAGATCGATGGGTTCGTATTTTATATTGTCGCGTGAAAACATTGATGATCTCTTCTGGATATGCAGTTTGTCTGTTTATGCACCTCGCCCGGGGTTTTGGAAACAGGGCCAACAAGGCGACGTCTGGCACCTTGACGAAGTTGTCGTGAGCATCTCTGGCCGCACAAGGTTCTCAATAACCGCGCTGAAAACAGCCATTTCCCATTCCGAAAACGGGAACGGTCGAAGCAAGGCCATCGATCTCCAGGTGGTTATAAGAGGTTCGCGGCAACCCATTCAGCCGTTCGGAATTGCTTTTGTGTCCCAGCACGTCGTTGCTCAGCCTTAACAATCCGAGTATCAGTATTCCTTGGTGCGCCGCAAATTAACGCGACAACACGCGTTCAGGTTTGCAGCGCGAAGTCTTTTATCTTGATCAATTCCAGTGAATATGTGCGAACGAATGCCGCTAACGTTCACCGCGCCGGTAGGGTGCCATCAACGCCGCGGGTATTTCGGCTCTGCGGGCGACAAGGACGAGCGCGGCGATAGAAAGTACGTAAGGCGCCATCAGGAAGAGCTGGTAGGGTACGCCTTCAATCGCAGTCTGCAGCCGCAGCTGGTATGCATCGAAGAATGCGAACAATACCGCGCCAATTAGCGCCTTGCCGGGTCGCCAGCTGGCGAAGACGACCAGCGCAATGCAAATCCAGCCACGCCCCTGAACCATACCCGGGAAGAAGCTGTTAAACGCCGTTGTCGTCAGGAAAGCCCCGCCCACCGCCATCAAAGCCGATCCGACAACGACTGCGCCGATGCGGATGCGGATGGGATTCAACCCCTGTGCCTCAACCGCATGCGGGTTTTCACCGGTCATACGAATGGCCAGCCCTAGTGGTGTTCGGGCTAGGACATACGCCATTGCAGCCACAGCAAATAGCGCCAGATAAGTCGGCAGGGCCTGGGAAAACAGGATCGGACCGAGAACAGGTATATCGGAAAGCCCCGGAACATTGAGCGGTTGGAAAGGCTCTATCGTTGGGGGCAAGTCACCCACTTCGACAAGTAGCCTGTAGAGGTAGTAGGCCAAAGCGGATGCAAACAGCGTAATACCAAGCCCCGATACATGTTGCGACAGCCCAAGCGGAACCGTCAGCATGGCGTGCAGCAAGCCCATCACAGCGCCGCAAAGGGCGGCAATCATCAGGCCCGCGAGCAAAGGTGCACCCATGTAGACGGCAAGCCAACCGCTCATCGCGCCCATGGTCATAATCCCCTCGATCCCCAGATTGAGCACGCCCGAACGTTCGCAGAGCAATGCGCCAAGGACGCCGAATATGAGTGGCGTAGCAATACGCAACACGGAAGCCCACAGGCTGGTATTCAGCAGCAGATCAATAGCATCACTCATCGGCGCACCCGGTAGGTTGTGAAAAGAAGGGCCACGATCATGGTAAGCAAACAGAGCGCAACAATCACATCAGCGATGAAACTGGGAACACCGGTCGCGCGGCTCATGGCGTCGGCCCCAACGAAGACTGTAGCAACGAAAACAGCGGCAGCAACGACGCCGGCCGGATGCAAAGCGGCGAGCATGGCGACAACGATGCCTGCATAGCCAAAACCGGGGCTCATGGTAGTGGTGACCCCTGCTGTAACACCCATGACTTCGACAGACCCGGCGAGCCCCGCCAGGGCGCCCGAAAGCAGGGCTACGCCCATGATCGTTCGGGGTAGGGATATACCGGCAAAGGCAGCGGCACTGGCGTTCAAACCTGCGGCGCGCGTTTCAGCGCCAAAAACGGTGCGCGCCAGGATCAGCCAAACTGCACCTGCCGCTGCGATGGCAAAAAGCAGCCCGATATGCAGACGTGTGCGCGGGATCAGATCCGGCAGACGAAAATCTCCGTCTACGGGCACTGAAGAGGGCCACCCAAAGGCCAACGGATCGCGCATCGGGCCTTCAATCATGAGGCCCACAAAAAGGATTACGATGAAGTTGAGCAGAAGGGTCGTCACCACCTCATCTACCCCGAAACGCAGGCGTAAATAGGCAGGTCCCGCCAAAAGAGCCGCGCCCGCAGTCATGCCTGCCAGCATCAAAAGTGGAATACCAATCCATCCCGGAACCCCGAGCGAATGCCCGATCCAAGCGGTGACCAGCGCACCAACAAAGAACTGTCCCTCACCTCCGATGTTCCAAAGTCGCGCGCGGAAGGCGACTGCCGCAGCAAGCCCTGTGAAAATGAGCGGTGTGGCGCGGGTCAGCATCTCGGTGATCGAAAGGCGTGAGCCAAGCGCACCGGTCAGCATTTCGCCATACGCCGTGAGCGGGTTTACCCCCGCAGCTGCGATGAGACCCGCAGCGAGAAGTAACGCAGTAAAGATCGCGGCCAGCGGCGCAATGATCACAAGGTGCAGCGGCACATGTGTGCGTCGTTCAAGCCGCATCATCATTTTCCTTCCAGACACCCGCCATCATCAGGCCAAGGCGTTGCGGGTCAGCCTCGTTGGCGGATATGGGCTCCGACAAGCGCCCTTTAACGATGGCCTGTATACGGTCTGACAGGGCCACGGCTTCTTCCAGTTCTTCAGAGATGAGCAAAATTGCTGCGCCTTCGGCCCGTGCTGCCAAAAGCTCGGCATGAACGGCGGCAATTGCCCCTTCATCAAGGCCGCGCGTCGGCTGGTTGGCGACGACAAAGCGCGGTCCGTTGGTCAGGACCCGACCGAGGATAAGCTTTTGCATATTGCCGCCAGACAGCAACCTTGTTCGCGTGTCGGGATTGGCACCACGGATATCAAAACGTTCAATCAGCCCTGACGTGTAATCGCGGGCGGCACGTTGCCGGACAAAGCCGCGGCGCGAAAACTCTGGTGCGCGCAGCCGTTCGAGCACTGCATTTTCCCACAGGCTCAACTCGCCTACTACGCCTTCCGCGTGTCGGTCTTCTGGTACTCTACCAGCCCCCGCACGGATCATGCCGCGCGGCCCCAGATGGCCGATATCTTCGTCCAGAAGTGTCAGCTGCCCCGCGCTTGGGTGAACCAGCCCAGAAAGCAACCCGCCGAGTGAAGCCTGACCATTGCCTGAAACGCCAACGATACCAAGGATTTCACCAGTATGGACGGTGAATGACACGTCATCCAGACGCAACTCACCGTCCTCTTCCACGCGCACATTGTTTGCAATCAGAACTGGCGCGCCAATCTTATGGTCATGGCGTACGGGCCGTTCCACTTTGCGGCCAACCATCAGTTCCGCCAGCTCTCCGGGGTTGGTTTCAGAGGTTTTGCGTTCTGCAACCATCTTGCCGCCGCGTAGCACTGCCACACGGTCAGAGGCAGCCATGACCTCATGCAGTTTGTGGCTGATGAAGATAAGCGAAAGACCCTCCTTCGTCATGTCGCGCAGGGTCTCGAACAGGCGCATCGCCTCGGGCCGGGCCAGAACGGCAGTAGGTTCATCCAGAATTAATATGCGCGCGTCACGGTAGAGCGCTTTAAGAATTTCAACACGCTGGCGTTCTCCTACGGAAAGCGACCGAACCTTGGCCTCGGGGTTCACGGGCAGGCCAAACCGCTCTGCGATCTGCAACAGCTTTTCGCGCGCCTCACCACGAGCGGATCGCGCGCGCGTCAAGGGTTCGGAGCCAAGCATGACGTTTTCAAGAACGGTGAGGTTGCCCGCAAGCGTGAAGTGCTGGTGAACCATTCCCACACCCACCTCGATCGCTGCACGTGGAAGGCCTGGAGGCAGCTCTTTCCCGAACACCCTGACAGTGCCTGCGTCGGCTGCGTAGTGGCCAAACAGGATATTCATCAGCGTCGTCTTGCCTGCGCCGTTTTCACCCAGAAGCGCAAGGATTTCCCCCTCCGCCAGTGTCAGGGTCACATCATCATTTGCGGTAAGCGTTCCAAAACGCTTGGTGATGCCGTGAAGCTCCAGAACCTTGGTCATGCGGGTAGGCCTGCGATTGGGGACGGAAAGGAAAGTGCGGGCGCGCGGGTCTCGATAAGTGCACCGAGTTTTAGCAGTGCGAAATCGGCGCCGGCGGGACCAATCAGTTGCACACCGAGAGGAAGGTCATTTGCCATGCCAAAAGGCAGCGCCAGGGCTGGCAAGCCCGCAACATTGGCAAGTGCCGCGTTTGGGGCAAAAGCTTCCAGCCGCGCCATGTGTTCATCGGGGGAAGTGCCAGACAGATCCAAAGTGCCGACAACGGGCGGAGCAGAGGAGAGGACCGGCATCAGGATGGCATCGGCGGATTTGAAAAGCTTGCGGGAGCGATTTGTCAGGCGTGCCAGCTGTCGCGAGGCCGCAAAAAGCGCGGTGGCAGGTGTCGCACGACCCTCAGTAGCCATGGCGGCTGCGAGCGGTGGAACCTGGTCGTCAGATATCTTGAGTGCGGTCAGCCACTCAGCCAACGAAACAGCCAGTATGGTTCGGGCGATTTCATGAGCCTCAGCCCCAATCCGGTCGGGGGCACGAACATCATGCACTTCACAGCCTGCGTCGCGCAGCGCGTCGGCAGCACCTTCCGCAGCTTTGCGCTGATTAGGTCCACAACGTTCCGGCAATGCCACCGCGACACGGGGACGTTTTGGGAAGTGCACTGGGGCCATAGGTTGGACAACAGCATCAAGGGCGGTCTTCACGTCACGGACCGATCGCGCCAGGATCAACTCAGACGCTATGCCCATCAGGTGATTGGCAAAATCTGGGCCTCCGGGCACCGCACCACGAGACGGCTTGAGCCCGGTCAAACCACAACACGCAGCAGGTACTCTGATGGATCCGGCTGCATCCGTTGCATGAGCAATTGCAACGATACCGGCTGCAACCGCAGCCGCAGCGCCGCCAGATGAACCACCGGGTGTCAACGCGGGATTCCATGGATTTCGGGTCGCAGCCATGCCATCTGGTTCGCATGTCAGGGAAAGGCCGAATGGGGGTGTTGTAGTCAAGCCAAAAGGGATCAAGCCAGTTTGGCGCAAATCCTGTAACAGGCGACTGTCACTTTCAGGTTTACGCGCTTGTGCGCGGATTGCTGCGGATCCTGCCGCAGCAGGTAGCCTTTTTGCGAAACCACCGAGGTCTTTCACCAAAAACGGAACCCCATGAAACGGACCGCGCTGGTCAGATGGCAATGCGTCTGCTGCCCTTGCCCCGGCGCGCGCCATGTCTTCGTCCAGAAATGCCACGGCCCCCAAATCCGCCTGCGCGTGGCTGGCAGAAAGGCTTGCCTCCATCACGTCGAAGGCAGTGATCTGCCCTGACGTAATGGCGGCCGCAAGAGCCGTGGCATCGGTCACGTCAAAGCCCGCGGGATCAGGAGGGCTCGCTTTCGTCGATTGGAACATCCCATTCGCCGGATTGGATCGCGGCCTGTTTAGCCTCCATTGCCGGGATGGCGTCAGCAGGCACTTCATCGGCGACATAGATCAACTCATTGCCACCATGGGCCATGAAGGAATATTCTGTGTAGTTGCGCCCCGTTGGGTTACCGGCCTGAACGTCGGCTACGATGGCCTCGATAGTAGGACCGTAATTCCAGATCGCGTTGGCAAAGACTGTGCCTGGATAGCGAGGCGTATAGTCGATAAGCGAACCGATGGCCTTCACACCCCGCGCTTGGGCGGCATCCGCAGTGCCAATGCGCTCACCAAACAGGACATCTGCGCCCGCGTCGATCTGGGCAATCGCAGCTTCTTGTGCGCGGGCCGGATCAAACCATGCTCCGATAAAGCCGTTGACGAAGGTGGCATCTGGGTTCACTTCGGTCACCCCCATTCGGAAGGCATTGATCAACAGGTTCACTTCAGGGATCGGATAACCGCCGACCGAACCAAAGACATTGCTTTCTGACATTTGGCCCGCAAGCATCCCGGCCAAATAGGCCGCTTCGTGGTTGCGGGTGCCGAAGACGCCGAAATTGTCCCCTTCCGGCCCACCGGAAGAGCCCATGAGGAAAGCGGTATCCGGGTAATCGCCCGCCACTTCGCGTGCTTCGCGTTCCACGGCGTAGGATTCGCCCCAAATGATTTGCGCACCACCTTCGGCATATTCGCGCATCGCGCGGGGATAGTCAGTCGGAGCTACACCTTCCGAGAACTCATACTCGATCAGACCAGCATCGGCGGCTTCCTGCATCGCTACATGGATACGACTGTTCCACGCGTTTTCGACCGGAGACATATGCACGCCAGCGACTCGGGTCGCAGATTGTGCGTTCACGCGACGAACATAAGCCGGCACGGCCAACGCGGCCGCAGCGCCGACCATCAGTTGACGGCGGGTTGTGGTGAGTTTCATTGGTAGATCCTCTTCTGTTGGTGGCAATTGTTCTTGTTCTTAAGCTTCCTGAGTATTGGGCCTGGGCGCGTAATCTGCGGGATCCAGGGTCGTGGGGCGGCCGGGCAACGAAAGCGCCGCCATTCGGGGTTCTGTACGGGCCAACACCTTGCCGTTTTTGATTACGGCAAGGCGGGTGGGTTTCATGCGAACAGCTTCAATCGGATCACGCGCCTGCAGTACAACCATACTGGCAGGGCCGCCTTCGCGGATTGTCGGGTCGGGCAGGCCCATGGCTTTGGCGCCATTTTGGGTTACCGATGTGAATGCCCATTCCATCGCTTCCCGAGATGTCATCGGTACCGCGTGCACACCCATATGAGCCACTTCCAGCATGTCAGCGGACCCGAGCGAATACCACGGGTCCATTGTGCAATCCTGCCCGAAGGCAACGTTTACACCGGCCGCGCGCAGCTCTGGCACTCGGGTCAGACCTCGGCGGCGCGGATAGGTGTCCGAACGCCCTTGCAGCGTGATATTGATCAGAGGGTTGGGTACCACGTTCATAGCGCTTTCTGCGATGAGCGGGATTAGCTTCGATGCATAGTAATTGTCATAAGAATGCATCGCAGTGACGTGGCTTGCAGTTACACGGCCCCCAAGCCCAAGGCGCGTAGTCTCAAAGGCCAACGTTTCTACGTGGCGTGACATAGGATCGTCGCTTTCATCGCAGTGCAGGTCCAGCATCAGGCCGCGGTCCGCCGCTATCTCGGCCAGTCTTGTGACAGATCGAGCCCCTTCCGACATCGTGCGTTCAAAATGCGGGATCCCGCCCACCACGTCGACACCCATATCGAGCGCCTGGATCAGGTTTCTCTCTGCGTTTTCTGATCGGTAAAGGCCATCTTGCGGGAATGCCACCAGTTGCAGGTCGATATAGGGGGCAACCTGTTTACGTACCTCCAAGAGCGCTTCAACGCCCACCAACGGGGCGGATGAAACATCCACATGCGAACGGATAGCCAGCAGCCCCTGCGACACAGCAAGGTCGCAATAGCGCATGGCCCGCTCAATCACCGCTTCTGGTGTCAGCAGGGGCTTCAATTCCCCCCAAAGCGCGATACCCTCCAAAAGCGTGCCCGAGACATTCATGCGCGGCAACCCTAGGCTCAGGGTCGCATCCATATGGAAGTGCGGGTCCGTAAAAGGAGGGGAAACCAAACGCCCAACCGCCTGTATCTCCTCATGCGCCTCAGCCTTGATATCAGGCGCAATTTCCGCAACGCGGTCTGCCTTGATCGCGATATCTACCGGCCCGCTGCCATCTGGCAGGCTGGCCTGTCTGATGATTAAATCGAGCATCCAATTCCCCCAAATTTGACCGCATGGTAAAAAGTATTCTGCAAGAATGCTAATAGTTTTTGTTGCACTTCCGGGTCCAGTGTTTCCGCTAGTCTCAGTGTGTGCCTATATCCAAGGCTTGTGTTGACCTTTCTTGGCAGCTGAAGCTGACACAACGGTCAACTTTCGCTTTTGGGATTTTGCGTTGCAGAACTGCTAAATTTTGCAAAGGTCGGTTCACGCTGGGAATCTGTCCGTTTCAGCAGATTGCCGATCTGGAACCTTGATCCAGCGGATCCGCAGTTTTCTGGCAAGCAGAAAAAATCTTCGCAACGGAATCAAAACACTGGGAACCGGGATTTCGTCAACTTCGGCTTGCAATGTGCAAAACAACCTGCATAAGGATGGCAAATATCAGTGCAGGAAATTTCGTTGCATGTGAAACAAAGCGGACATATAGTTTCTTATGCAACTAGATTCCTTCTTTCCCTATCGCCTCGCCGTGGCGTCCGAAGCGTTCTCACGAAAACTCACGGAAGTATACCAGCGCGAATTCGGGCTATCACGGGAGGAATGGCGCCTGCTTTTTCTACTTGCCAATGCCAAAAGCCTGACCTCTCTAGAACTCTCGCAACGCACCACTCTGGATAAGGTTCAAGTCAGCCGGGCCGCGCAGAGGCTTGACGATAAAGGTTTGATAACCAGAGCAATTTCCGAAGAAGATCGCCGAATTAGGGTTTATCATTGTACGCCGGAAGGCCATCGGCGTTTCGAACAGTTGCTGCCACAAGTCGATGCTTGCGCGCAAGGGATGCTGAATTCCATGTCGGCTGAGGACCGTGCAGCACTGGACCGAGGCGTGACTGCGCTGCTTAAGGCCGCGTCGGAGACATAGGTACATAAGCCAATATGCGCAACTCAAGCCATCTGAAGTGCTGGCTGTCTAGAATAGAATGAGGTCTGCCAGTGTATTTCTCTCAGGAAGCGTCGGGCTGATTTTCAGGTCGGGCGGCGTCGAAAGCGGGCAGGGCGAATGCGCGCTCTTCGATCTCAATTAACCGTTCGAATGGAGCCATATCGACGCCCCAGCGATGTGCATTGTAAAGCTGTGCGACAAGGCAGATATCGGCAAGGTCCGGCTTGTCACCAAAACTGAAGGTGGCGTTAGCTGGCAAAAGCGCTTGGTAGGCATGGAAACCTTCTGTCATCCAATGCCGGAACCACTCGATCCCATCTTCGGCCGTAAGCCCATACCGGGACTTCAGATGCGCGGTGACTCTAAGGTTGTTAACCGGATGTATGTCCATCGCGATGGTATGGGCCGCAGCCTGTACCCGCGCACGCTCGAATGGGTCCTCCGGCAGGAACGAAGGTTCGGGTATGGTGGCGTCGAGATAATCGATGATCGCAAGCGATTGGGTGAATGCACGACCGTCCTCAAGGATCAGCGTAGGGACGCCCTTCCCGGGGTTCAGCGCGACGTAGTCCGGCGCGCGCTGTTCTCCGGCAACAAGGTCGACGGGGATCGTTTCGTAGGAAACACCCTTGAGATTCAATGCGATCCGGACCCGAAAAGAGGTCGTCGAGCGCCAATAGCCGTATAGTTTCATGACTTCCTTGTTTTGTGGTCAACCGTCTCGGATTTTGCCAAAGATAGGTTCCCGCGCCGGAAACCTATCCGGCACGGGATGCCCGTCAGGCAGACTTGTTGAGTTCTTTGGCATGCAGCCAATCGGCATGTTTCGGAGCTTTCTTGGTTTTCGACCACTCGTCCAACATAAGCCATTTCACTTCGTCCATGCGCTCCAGCAGCGCTTCTTCTTCCGGGTCCGGGCAGGCCAGTTCGATACGATGGCCGGAAGGATCAAAGAAGTAGATAGAATGGAAAATCGAATGGTCGGTCACGCCGAGTACTTCGACGCCATTAGCTTCCAGATGGTCCTTGAACTGAAGCAGCGTTTCACGATCCTTCACCTTGAAGGCGATGTGCTGCACCCAGATCGGGGTATTGGGATCCCGGCCCATTTCCGGCTTCGTGGGCAGCTCGAAGAAAGCCAGAACATTCCCATTCCCGGCATCCAAAAACAGATGCATGTAGGGGTCCGGCTCATGCGTAGATGGGACATGATCCTCGGCGATGGCCAGGATAAAGTCCATGTTAAGCATTTTCCCATACCATTCGACCGTCTCTTTTGCGTCTTTGCAGCGGTAAGCGACGTGATGGATCTTCTCGATTTTCATCGATTTCTCCTTTCCGAGGGTGCAGTTTTCAAGACCAAGGCAACGTACGATCGCCTCAGGCGTTCACATCAACCCCACCAGCCAGAGTGACAGGGAGGGTACAAGGATGAGCAGGGTCAGCCGCAGGATGTCCGCGATCCAGAATGGCAGCACGCCGCGAAAGATCGTTCCGAGTGAGACATCTTGCAACACGCCCTTCAGCACGAAGACATTCATACCGACCGGGGGTGTGATCAGGCTGATTTCAGTGGCCACAACAACCACAATGGCGAACCAGATCAGGGCGTTTTCGGGATCGAGCAGGAGTTCATTGGCAAACTCAAGCTCAAACATCAGTGGGTAAAAGACCGGCACTGTTAGCAAGATCATCGACAGGCTTTCAAGCACACAACCAAGAACCATGTAGGTCAGCATTATGAACACGATGACCGCCCAGACCGGCAATTCATTGTCGACAACAAAGCCTGATAGGGCATCCGGAAGTCCGGCGTAGTTTATGAAGTTGGTGAACAGCTCGGCACCTATGATCACCGCAAAGATCATGGCAGTAGCCCGGATCGAATCCAGCGTAGCTGCGAAAAAGCTGCGCCAGGTCATCGTCCTGAGGGCAATGGCGATCAGGATCGAAGCACCTGCACCCATTCCGGCCGCCTCAGTTGGTGTAAAGAATCCACCGTAAATTCCAACCATGATGAAGAGAAAAAGGCCCAGCACACAGATCACGCCTATGACGTCAGCCCGACTCATGGGTTCGGTGTTTTCCTCCTCCGGAGCCAGAGATGGGTTCAACCGTACCGCAACCATGACCGCGCCAAGATAAAACAGCACACCAATGATACCTGGCACAATTCCCGCGATAAAAAGCTTGGCAATGTTGGTTTCGGTCAACAGTCCGTAGATGATCAGGATCACCGACGGCGGGATCAAAATGCCCAGTGTCCCACCCGCGGCGATAGAGCCTGTCGCCAGCCGGTCATCATAGCCAAAACGACGCATTGAAGGCATGGCAACTTTTGACATCGTGGCAGCAGTGGCCAGGGACGAGCCGCACACCGCGGAGAAACCGCCGCAAGAAAAGACCGAAGCCATGGCAAGTCCGCCGCGCAGCCTGCCAAAAAGCCGATCGGCACCGGCGAACAGCCCGTGTGCCACGCCTGAGCCGGCCAACACATTGCCCATGAAGATGAACAGAGGGATGACCGAAAGGGAGTAAGACAAAGAGGTGTCAAACGCCACTTGCCCTGTCATAGCCCAGGCAGGTTCCCAACCACGCATATAGGCAAACCCAAAGCCGCCTACGGCCGCCATTGCGAAGGCGATAGGCACGCGCAGAAGTATAAGTCCCAGAAGGATCGCAAAGCCGATCAGAGATTCAATCATGGAGCGCCCTCTAGGTGATCTTGATCGGTGTCGTGTTCGATGGGCGGTTGTAGTCCACGCAGGAATGCGATGAACGCCGAAACCATGCAGGAGACCCCAGCCAGATAGCCGAATGGCGCCAGTGGAATCTCAAGCGCGTTGGTCACCGCGCCGTCATGGGCGGCTTTGGCCGCATGGGTAAAAAGCCGCCAAGAAAAGGTGGCTAACAGGGCGGCAGAGAACAGGCCCGCAAACGCAGACAAAAGACGTTGCGTCTTGCGTCCAAGCGCCAGATTCAACAGGTCGACCTCGACATGTTCACGGCGCTCTGTCGTCAGTGGCAAGGCAAGGAAAACGAGCGCTGCCAGCAGTATTTCAGTGAGTTCGAAGGCGCCGGAAAGTGGTGCGTTGAACAGGTAGCGCCCAACTACATCCACACAGGTGATGAGGACGAGACTGAACAGGATCAGTGCGGCCCCGACACCCAGAGATCTGTCGAGCAGCAGCCCGATGTCCAGCCCCTCATCAGGGGGCTGGTCGGGGAAACGATGGCGAAGCCGCTCCATGGATCAGAAGTCCACGCCAGCTTGCTTGCGCATTTCTTCCAGTGCCGCCGCGCCGTCGTAGCCGTCTGCTGAGATGGCTTCGGACCACGCTGTTTCGGCATCTGCTGCCTGTGATTTGATCGCATCAACGACTTCGGCTGGCGCTTCGTAGATTTCGATCCCGGCCTTTTCGGCCGCGGCGCTGCCTTTCTCGTCTGCGCCGACCCAAGCTTCGCCAACCAGTGCGGCAAAGGCTTCACCGGAAATCGCCTCGATGGCTGCCTGATCCTCTTCAGAGATCTCGTTCCATTTGTCTTCGTTCATGACCATGAACCAAGTAGTGTTGTAGATGCCGCCGGGGACTTGCATCGTGTACTTGACGTCTTCGGTCAGCTTGAACGCAGCCAGAGCATCGTAGGGGAACGTCACGCCATCGATTACTCCGCGCGAGAGCTTTTCATACACCTCACCCGAAGACATGAAGAGCGTTGTGGAGCCGAGACCGGACATCAGATCCGAGATATAGCCGCCGGGCACGCGGATCTTCAGGCCTGCGAAATCGTCCGTTGTCTCGATCTTGCGGACGTTGTTGTGCAACATACCGGGGCCGTGCACGAATAGCCCCAGAAGCTTGGTGCCCTCATGTTCTTTCTGCGCCTCCAGCGGGCCGGAATAGACATTCCAGAATGCTTTGGAGCCAGCAACGGCATCGTCACCAATGAACGAAAACTGACCGATCCGCGAGCGGGTGAAACGGTCATCTGTGGTAAAGGAATGCAAGCCGTACGTGATGTCAGCGATACCTTCGGCAGCCATGTCGTAATGTGCCGGGGGCGGGCCCATGGGCTTTGCAAGCACACGTACAGTCACGCGGCCATCGGTGACTTCCTCCACTTGCTTGGCCCAGGGTTTGATTGCCTCAACGACGATCGGATGGCGCGGCGGCAGCCAGCTCGAAAGCGCAAGCTTGGTCTCTGCCACGGTAGTCGTTGCGATAGACATTGCAGCGGTTGCAATGCCGGCGAGCAGCAGGGTGTTGCCCTTCAGTTTGATATTCATGGTATCCTCCCTTGGATTATGTGATGTCGGCAGCCCTGAGCGCCTGGCTCAGGACGTCCCGGTCGCCGATGTGGTTGGCCAGGATCAGAATTAACCTCGCGTTGATTATATCGCTCTCGGCCTTGGTCTTGCCCTCATGCGTTGCCAGCAGGTCGGCGTAGAAATCGTCGGTTCCGTCGATATTCGGTGTCAGGGTCAGATCGCTCATTGGCTTACTTCCTTACCGGCCGCACGGCGCAAGGCAGTGCGCATCAGGGTTTCGTTGTATTCCGCTCGGCGGGCGGCGACATGCTGATCTGGGCGGATCAGGTAGACCGCCGAACTGGCTTCGCCGAGATAGCGTTTCCTGAGCTGACCAGTCGGGTCGTCGCGGGTTGAAAGAGCCAGGTGGCGTGCCGTGATGCCGTCCTCTTCCAGAATTTCAGGTGCTTCTGCATCGATTGTCAAAAGGATGAACTCATCACCCAGCTTCGACAACAGGTATTCATCGCCCAACGGGGCATCAGGGCAGGGGGCGCCGGGCTGCGTTCGTTCGGGACCGCCTGCCAGTGCGTCAGCGGAATTGAGTCCCGATCCACTGTACACGCATGGAACCGAGAGCCGACCTGAGTTGACCATCGGTCGTGCGAACTCAAACGTTCCGCTCAGGCTGAGCACGGCATCGCGAAATATCCGGCTGGTTTCTGATTTCGGCGTGATGAAATCGGTGGACCGTGTAGAGTTCATGATGTTTTCGTCCGCGCCATGAACCCGTTCGGTATCGTAGGTGTCAAGCAGGCTCTCCGGCGCTTTGCCTTGAATAACCAACCCCAGTTTCCAACCAAGATTGTCCACGTCCTGCATGCCGGAATTGGCACCACGCGCACCAAAGGGCGAGACTTGGTGCGCCGCATCACCAGCAAAAAACACCCGCCCCGAGCGGAAACTGTCCATCCGCTTGCACTGGAAGGTGTAGATAGAGGACCAGACCATTTCATAGTCCACATCCCCCAGCATCGCATCCAATCGGCGACGGATATTCTCTTCTTTAAGTTCTTCTTTGCGGTCAACATCCCAGCCGATCTGGAAGTCGATCCGCCAGACATCATCAGGTTGCTTGTGCAACAAAGCTGAGGCGCCAGAGCCGTGGGTCGGTTCAAACCAGAACCAGCGCTCGGTGGGGAAGTTCAGATCGCCTTTCAGTTTGATATCAGCAATCAGGAAGCTGTCCTGAAAGACTCGACCGCTGAAATCGAGACCAAGCATCCCGCGCAGTGGTGAATTGGCGCCGTCGCAACCAATAAGCCAGTCCGCTTCAAGCGTGTAAGGTCCATCCGGTGTCATCACCTTCAGGGTGACGTGATCGTCGTGTACTTCGACGCTGTCCACACGGTTCTTGCCACGCAACTGGATCGGGGCACCCTTGTCCTGCAGCTCGCGCAGACGGTCGATCATGTATTGCTCGAAATAAGGCTGCTGCAGATTGATGAAGGCGGGGTATTTATGCCCGTCTTCCGGCAACAGGTTAAATTCGAACACCTTGTCATCGCGATGGAATACCTTCCCGAGATTCCAGACAACGCCTTTTTCGAGCATCGGTTCACCGCAGCCATAGCGGTCGGCCACTTCCAGGCAGCGCTTTGCGAAACAAATCGCCCGACTGCCCATGCCGATCCCCTCATGATCATCAAGCACAACCACCGGAACACCCTGGCGGCCGAGGTCCAGCGCTGTGGCGACACCGATTGGCCCGCCGCCCATGACCACAACCGGGTGACGCACCGGCGCGTCAATATCCTGATCGGGCGATTTCTCGTATGGATAGCTCTTGTATGCGAGCGTGTAACGGTCATCAAACATTGGAAAATCCCCTCCCTTCAGGCGTTCAGCCTTGCAGTTGCTCCCACATTTCCAGATCCCGCTGCGCCGTCCAGATACGTGGCGTGTCGATGCCGCGGGCTTCGTCATAGGCGCGCGCAACATTGAACGGCAGGCAGTGTTCGTAGATAGCGTAGTCAGCGAATTTCGGGTCGCACGCGTCACGTACAGCGTCCCAGGCATCTTTCAGGGTGCCGCCGCTAGCGGCGACACGAGCGGCCGGGCGATAGGTGCTTTGGACAAAATCCCGGGTGGACTCAATTGCTGCTTCAACCATGTCTTTTCCGAGCAGAGCATCACCGCGGCCGGGCGCGATAGCATCGACGTCAAATGCGGCGATATTGTCCAGAGTGCCACCCCAATCGTTGAAATGGCCGTCACCGCAATAGCAGGCCGAGTGGTACTCGACGATGTCACCGGTAAACATGACGTTCTGGTCGGGGACGTGAATGACGATGTCACCGGCAGTATGAGCGCGACCAAGATGCATAAGATCGACGCGTCGATTTCCAAGGTACACGCTCATGCGATCCTTGAAGGTTGTGGTGGGCCAGGTCAGTCCGGGAATGCTTTCATGGCCTTCGAACAGACGTGGAAAACGCTGAAACTCACTGTCCCAATCTTCCTGACCCCGTTCGACAACCTGCGCTCGGGTTGTTTCGGACATGAGAACCTGATCTGCGCCATATGCTGAAGCGCCTAGAACACGAACCGCGTGATAGTGAGTTAGCGCCAGATGCGTGATCGGTTTGTCGGTAACTTCTCTGACCTTCTCAATCACCTTGCCAGCCAGACGTGGCGTGGCCTGCGCCTCGACAATCATGACACTATTGTCGCCGATGATCACGCCGGAATTGGGATCACCTTCAGCAGTAAAGGCCCAAAGCCCTTCACCCACTTCGGTGAAGCTAATCGTCTTTTCACCCAAATCCCCCTGAGATGCGAATGCCTTAGCCATTGTGTTCTCCCGAAGTATGTCGCTCACGTGACTCGTTTTGTTTCATTTGCAACGAATATCGTTACATATGAAACTAAAGTCAATGCCGTTTCGTTTGGAGTTACGTGTTTGAACTATTGTTGCTGAGTGCATTCGAAGATTTTTTCAAAGTTGTTTGCGTGGAAAAATGTTGTCCATTCCAGCTATTATTGCGGCCAATCCTGCCGACCGCCGTAAAGAACTGCTGTTCCATTAAGCGTCTGATGGACCCAATGTGGTGGTTCAAGGCTTAGCGCTGACGGCGATCATGGTTGGGAAGCTTTTGAAAAAGAAACGACATCGGCGACTCCACATTTTTACGCCATGTGAGCCAGAGTCTGTCTCAGTGGGTCACAAGTCTACGCCCACCAGCATCCAGCGCACAGCATTTGGTGCCTTCGAACACGGCGGTGGTCAGGGCGTGGCCATAGCCTGCTCCTGTATCCAGATTGATACGGTTTCCATGATGTTCAGGTGCGGACACGTGGCTGTGGCCATGGACTACCAACCACGGATGTGGATCTGTATGGTTCAGGAATTCCTCACGAATCCATATTAGATCGTCGTGGTCTTGATGATCCAGTTTCACCCCGGGTCGAATACCTGCGTGCACGAACAGCAATGCGTCGTCCTGATGGAACGGCTTTAGCCCGTTCAGAAAATCGATATGAGCCTGAGGGACGGCCTTCTTGGCCTTGGCGTGAACTTGATAGATTCTGTCCACGTTGGTGGCTTCAACCCCATAGGACTGCAGCGTTTCGATCCCGCCGATCCGAGGATGAAGCCAGTGATACCCGACCAGCAGGCGCGCATCATTGCGCGGATAGTCCTCCAGAAACATTGCGCACATCTGGTCATGATTGCCACGTAGAAAGACCCAGTTCTTACCGTCGGCGTTCCCTCGGACCAGCAGATCCAAAACCCCGCAACTTTGCGCACCCCTGTCCGTATAATCGCCAAGAAACACGATCTTGGCGTCTGGCCCTCCATCCCGTTCGATCCGGTCCAGTGCGTCTTCAAGCATCCCCAGTTGGCCATGGATATCGCCAATTACATAAACCGGATCTGACATGAGTGTTCCTTGTCGTCGTCTTCAGGCGGTAGTTGATTTGGGATCAGCCCACCCAGTCAATGCTAATGTCTTCGCGAAAAGCAAACCGTACCAGATGCGCTTCGATGACTTCCTGCCAGCGGGTCAGATCTCCGCGAGGGCCGGTTTCAGCCGTCAGCGAAAGGCTGGATTCACCCGCGACCAAGGTCAGCCGGTTTCCGCCCGGAAATTCCACGCTGCCGTGGTTGTCGTCAAAAGTCACCTGGGCCTTGTGGGACCAGTGCTTGCACAATTGCTGCAGGTACTTGCTGGCCGCTTCCGTTTTGGCAACACCCGAAACGCTTTGGTCAGGTAGCAACGCCAAGGCTTCATCGGCGGCCCGGCGCACCGCCTGCGCGAACAAAGTTACGTCGATGTTTGTGGCCAGGAAGGTCGCCCCCAGATCCAGACATTTACGCTGCATGGCCGGATCAAGTGTCAGTATCCCGGCAAATTTGCCTGCCGCGACGACCCGAGTTATTGCGTCCAAAACGGCCTCGACCACTTCTGTATGACCAACATCACCGATATGGCCCATGTCAGCGGCCAGATCGGAGGGACCGAGAAAGACCCCATCAACGTCAGAGGCAAGAATATCGTCTAGTGCCTCTAACCCGGCGCGGTTTTCCACCTGAACAAGCAGGCAGATCTGTTCATCAGCCGTTTTCAGATAGTCCGGGATCGCCGCAAAGCGCGAAGCCCTGGCCAACGCTGATCCCACGCCCCGAACTCCGTGGGGCGGGTATCGCACCGCCCGTACCAAATCCCGTGCCTGATCTCCGCTTTCGACCATCGGCACCAGAATATTCTGAACGCCGGCATCGAGGTATTGCTTGATCATCCAGGTTTCACCTATCGGCAAGCGTGCGACCGGTTGGCTGCCGCTTCCTTCGATGACCCGCACCTGTTCCAGGATTGAGCGAAGATCGTTTGGGGCGTGTTCCCCGTCAACGAGCAACCAGTCGAACTGGGACGTGGCCGCGATTTCGGCGGCATAGGTGTCGGCCATTCCAATCCAGCAGCCGACCTGCGGCTGACCAGCCTGCAGCGCGGCCTTGAAAGCGTTTAGTGGCGCAGGTATCCCGGCCTCCCTTAGGCAAAGTTGATATCGACCGAGCCAAATGGCCCAAAATCAGCATGGATTTCGGTGCTCGGCGGGCATTCGACGGGTCGAATAAAGCTGCCAGACAAGATCACCTGGCCCGGTTCTAAGCTCTGGTCGTACTGCGCCATGCGACGGGCCAGCCAGACGACGCTTTCGACCGGGTCGTTCAGAACACCCGCGCCAAGACCGGTTTCCTCGATCTCACCATTGCGGAAGGTCAGTGCCCCGACCCAACGCAAATCAAATGCATCTATCGAATGACGTTCGGGGCCCAACACGATGCCGGCATTGGCAGCGTTGTCGCTTATTGTGTCATAGACGGTACGTGTTTGTCCGGTCGCGGGGTCGACACGCTGAATACGCGTGTCGAGGATTTCAATCGAAGGCGCGACGTAATCCGTGGCGGCAATGATGTCGTCACGGGTGACGTTCTCTCCGCCTACCGCAGATTTCATGACAAAAGCAATCTCAGCCTCGATCCGGGGCTGGATGAACCGGCCCGCAGGAACGGTTCCGCCGTGATCGAACTTCATGTCATCGAACAAAATTCCGCTGTCGGGAATGTCGATATTCAGCGCATATTGCATCGCTTTTGAGGTCAGCCCGATTTTCCAGCCGATCACCTTGCGCCCTTCGGCCAATTTCTGTTGATAGATGGCATTCTGCACCTCATAGGCGTCGCTCATCCCCATTTCGGGATGGCGCAGTGTCAGAAGGCCAATCTGTTCGTGCGAACATTCAGCCTGCAACAAGTCGGCTGCGGCACGGGCATGATCTTCGGGGGTCATACCTGTTCGTCCTCGACTGTGTTGCGCAGCGTTCCAATGCCCTCGACTGAGATTTCCACTACGTCACCCGGAGCCAGGTATTTCGGTGGTTCAAACCGCGCGCCCGCACCCGTCGGGGTGCCGGTGACGATGATGTCACCGGGCAGAAGCGTCATGAAGGTCGAAATATATTCGATCTCGCGCCGTATCGGGAACATCATGCGGTTCAGCGTATCGTCCTGGCGCAACTCACCATTCACATGGGTCTGAATTCGAGCATCGTCCAACTGGGCCGCGTCGGTGAATGGCACCAGCCACGGACCGATGGCACCGGAATTGTCCCAGTTCTTTCCCTGTGTGACGTTGAACTTGGCATGGCGGACCCAGTCGCGGATTGTGCCTTCGTTACACAAGGTTAGGGCCGCGATGTGGTCATAGGCATCTTCCTGCGAAATTCGCCGACCGGATTTACCAATCACGATAACGACCTCGCCCTCGTAATCCAGCGTGTGGTTCTCCGGAGGACGGATCAACGGGCGGTCGTGCCCGGTAAAACCGCTGGCAAAGCGCGGAAACAACGACATGTATTTCGGCTGTTCGCTGCCGTCTTTGTATTCCGCGTTGCGGTCGGGAAAGTTCACCCCGACGCAGAGGATGCGGCGGACATCCGGCATCACCATTTCGTAAGTGAATTCCTTGTGGGTCACTTCGCGGCCTGCTGCGGCCTCGGTCAACTTTTCAAACGCGCCCGCGGCGATCACCTCGTAAAGGCTGGCCTGATCGGGAAAGGCGTCGTTTAGCGCAATTGCACCGTCCTTGGTGATCGCGCCGAAAAAAGTTGCTCCGTTAGCGGTGAATGTTGCAAAGCGCATCAGGCCTCCTCGGCGGCGTCAATGCCACCCATGCACAAGTATTTGAGTTCCATGAAGTCATCCAGCCCATGGCGCGACCCCTCGCGCCCCAGACCTGACATCTTAACGCCGCCAAAGGGCGCTTCGGCAGTTGAGATCAGGCCGGTGTTGATCCCGACCATGCCATATTCCAATGCTTCGGACACGCGCCAGACACGCGCCATGTCGCGCGAATAGAAATACGAAGCGAGGCCGAATTCGGTATCATTGGCGGCTACGATAACTTCGCTTTCCCTGTCGAATTTGAACAAAGGCGCGACTGGGCCGAAGGTTTCCTCGGTCGCCACCGCCATGTCTGCGGTCACGCCAGTCAGGATGGTCGGCTCGAAAAAAGTGCCGCCAAGGGCGTGCGGTTTGCCGCCCAGCGTGACTGTTGCACCCTTGGCGGTTGCGTCTTTGATATGCTCAGACACTTTCGCGACTGCGGCTTGATCGATTAGTGGGCCAAAGACGGTGCCCTCGTCAAAGCCGTTTCCAGTCGGTAGTTTTGCGACCTTAGCAGCCAGTTTTTCGGCGAACGTGTCGTAGACCCCAGACTGGACATAGATGCGGTTGGCGCAGACGCAAGTCTGGCCGTTGTTTCGGAACTTGGCGATCACTGCCCCTTCGACTGCCGCGTCCAGATCTGCGTCGTCAAACACGATGAACGGCGCGTTGCCGCCCAATTCCAAACCTAGTTTCTTGATCGTAGGTGCGCATTGCGCATAAAGCATCGCGCCGATTTCGGTGGACCCGGTAAAGGTCAGTTTCTGCACGATTTTGCTCGAGGTCATCTCACCTCCGATGGCGCGCGCTGATCCGGTGATGACCGAGAACAGTCCCGCGGGCAATCCGGCTCGCTCGGCCAGAACTGCCAGCGCGATAGCCGAGAACGGTGTCTGGCCGGCAGGTTTGAGCACCATGGAACAGCCTGCCGCCAGTGCCGGTCCCGCCTTTCGCGTGATCATGGCATTGGGGAAATTCCACGGCGTGATCGCGGCAACAACCCCAATCGGCTGTTTGATTGTGATGATCCGCTTATCCGGCGCGTGGCCCGGGGTGACGTCGCCATAGGCGCGGCGGGCCTCTTCAGCGAACCATTCGATGAAGCTGGCACCATAAGCGATTTCACCCTTGGCCTCAGCCAGCGGCTTGCCCTGCTCGGCGGTCAGGATAGCGCCAAGATCATCCTGGTTTTCGATCATCAGCTCATACCAGCGGCGCAGAATTTGGCTGCGGTCCTTCGCAGTGCGCTTGGCCCAGCCCTTCTGTGCACGGTGCGCTTCGGCGATTGCTTCGGCCGTTTCGGCCGCCCCAAGATTGGGGACTCGTCCGATTAGATCACCGGTTGCCGGGTTGGTCACTTCCAGGGTGGTGGATACCTCAGTGGCACCGACCCATTTGGAGCCAACCCGCGCTGCTTCGATAAGCAACGTGGGGTCGTTGAGACGTAAGTCTGTCATTTGCAGGATTCCCGTGTCTCGGCCTCAGACCGAAAAGCTGATATTTGCCTGACCCGTTCCGGAACTACCGAAATACGGGGTGTAGATGTCGATCTCGCCTTTGTAACTGCCCCATCCCAACGCACCGAACAGCAGCGCAGTGTCGTTCATCGCACACTCGCCCGTACATTTCTTGGCATAGTCAGGCAAAAGGTCCAAGAATTCTTCGAACCGGCCCTGTTCCCACAATTCGAGAACGCGCATATCCATCTGGCGGTTGAACTCGCCATTCACTGCGTTCAGACCCTCGACCGAGCGCTCATTCGGCGTGAAGTCATGACTTAGAGACCCGGAGGCCAGAATAGAAACATTGCGGTTCGAACGCCGGATGCCTTCGGCGATGGCTTCACCCCAAACGCGGTTCTCAGCGATGGACGAGAACTGGTTGACCGCAACTGGCAGCACCCGGGCATTCACATCGTCATTGATAAAATGCATCGGCAAAAGGGTACCGTACTCCATTCCCATGTCGGGATGCGAATGACCCAGTGCCCGTTCCCCACGCTCTCTCAGAACTTCAAGGATGGTTTCACCAAGGTCGTGATCACCGCGATAGTCGAACTCCATATCCGCCAGCATGTGCGGCAGTTCATGGCTAATAAAACGCCCCTTGTGGCGCTCTTTTGTGTTCAGGTGAAAGCCCTGATTGGTGATCCAATGTGTGTCGAATACGATGAAGGTGTCGACCTCGCGGTCAATCGCGTCCTGACGTAGACGTGCGTAACCATCTATCGCAGGTTGCCGGATACCTTTGTATTTCGGCATCGTGTGGGACATCCAGATGCTCGGCACATGTGTGATCTTAGCAGCCTGTACAATCTTTCCCATGACAGTTCCTCCTCACTTAAGGTGGCGTCTGACCGCTTTGGAAGGGAGAGCGGACGACCAGACGTCGTTTGGTCCGACTCTCAAAGAGTTCATGGACCATAGATGCGCGCGCGTATCCTAACATTTAACGAGCGGCACCTTGTCCAGACGTCGCTCGAGAGGCGTTACTTTCCCAACTGCATAATCTTGTGCTGACCAGTGGCAAAGCCCACGTGTTTCTGCTCCATATAGAAGTCAAAGCTCCAATCACCGCCGTCGCGACCGATACCTGACGCCTTTACCCCGCCAAAAGGTGTGGGCAGGTGGCGAACATTTTCCGAATTCACCCAGATCATCCCTGCTTCTAACTTATCGGTAAAGCGCAGGGCGCGTGTAAGGTCGTTGGTCCAGACATAGCCGGTTAACCCATAGGGCGTGTCATTTGCGATCTGCAGCGCTTCTTCTTCGGTCGAGAATGGAATGGAAGTTAGCACAGGGCCAAATATTTCCTCTCGCGCGATGCGCATGTCGTTGTTGGCATTGGTAAACAATGTTGGGCGTACGAAAAATCCCCCATCACCAACCTTGACCCCACCGGCCGCGACGGTCGCACCATCCTCTTTTGCGATGTCAAAGTATGAGGTCACCTTGTTGTAATGCTCCTCAGTGACCAGCGGGCCGATCTCGGTCGCCGGGTCCAGTGGGTGCCCGACCTTGATGTTGTTCACACGCTCAACCAGTTTGGCCTCGAATTCTTCCTTGATAGTGTCCTGCACCAGCAGCCGCGAGGACGAGGTGCAGCGCTCACCGTTGATCGAGTAGATCATGAAAATCACCGCATCCAGAGCCCGGTCCAGATCGGCGTCATCAAACACGATAACGGGGTTCTTACCGCCCAGTTCCAGGTGCATCCGCTTGAGCGTATCGGCGCCCTGCTTTGTGATGATGCTGCCTGTCCGGCTTTCTCCGACAAAAGCGATGGCTTTGATCAAGGGGTGCTCTGTCAACGCCTTACCGGCATCAGGGCCAAACCCGTTCACAGTATTCAGCACGCCCTTGGGCAGCCCTGCCTCTTCAGCGATTTCCACCAACAGGCGGGCGGACAAAGGCGAGTCTTCGGCTGGTTTGTGGACCACGGTGCAGCCCGCAGCCAGAGCGGGCGCGATTTTCCAAGTCGACAGCATGAAAGGCGTGTTCCACGGAGTGATCACACCAACCGGGCCGATAGGTACACGAGTGGTGATATTCATCAACGTCGGCGATTTCAGGTGTTGCCCGTCGCGAGCCTGCACGACTTGATCCGCAAAGTAGCGAAAATTCTCGGCACCTCGCAGCGCGGCCTTGGACATGAACCGCAATGTTTGGCCCGTATCCCAACATTCACACAGCGCAATTTCTTCGGCCCGGGCTTCGATGGCGTCGGCAACGTTTAGCAGGATCCGGCGGCGTTCGATAGCGGGCATGTCGCGCCATTCAGTAAAGGCAGCATGGGCCGCTTTGACCGCCGCGTCGATATCGTCGGACGTACCGTGCGCAATGTCGCAGATTACTGATTTATCCACCGGAGAGGTGGATTGGAAAACGCCCGCTGCGCCATCCCGGTCTTCGCCTGCGATACGGTTCTTGATGCCCGTTTCTTTGAACCGGGCCAGAAAGCCTGCCAGTTTCTCGGTATTCGTATCCAGTACGCTCATGCGTCAGGTCTCCTCCTTTGTCGCAGCCAAATGATTCCGGATTGTGCCGGTCTTGGGCGAAAGGTCTGGGTCGATGTCACGCATCTCTAGTGAAAGCGCGATAGAGTGTTTCGAGAAGGCCTGTTCCAGATACGCCTCAACCGCGTCAAAGATACGCTGTGTTGCGTCCTTCTTAACGTCGTCAGGACGGCCAGCGCGTAGGCGGATTGAGATGTCCACAAAGCCATGCTTGGGGTCTCCATCCGCAATGGCAAAATAGTCAACACGCGTGGCGCGGACGCGAATTCCCGGCATTGGAAAAGCATCAATCCCCGCAGCGGTGTCTCGTATGCATTCGCACAAGCCACCGATGTCGACCCGATCGTCCAGATTGCCGGAGTATTCGACGTGGAAGTGTGGCATGACCTCTCCTTTACTACTTAACATGTTTAGTAAATTGTATCGCAACCGTCAAGAACTTGCTTTGTTAATCTTTGCAATTCCTGAAATGGCGTTCTAGAAGGCTGGAATGAACCGACAAAGCCATACCACGAGAACCTCTCGCGCTCTTCCGATCGCCCTGCTGCGCGCACGCGAAACCGTTATGGCCCCAATTCGGGATATGCTGCAGGGGATACAGCTGACCGAGCAAAAGTGGCGTATCCTTCGTGTTCTGGACGAAATGGGCGAAGTGGAACAAAGCACTATTGCAAATGAGGCCTGCCTTTTGCTTCCCAGCCTGACGCGAATTCTTCGCACGATGGAGACTGATGGGCAGATATCCCGCCGTCAGGGCAGCACAGATAAGCGCCGCACCATGGTGAAGATCACCGATGAGGGGCGTCAAATTCTTGAAGAGAACCTTGCGACCTCGCTGGCGATTCACAATACAATCGAGGCGCAAATGGGACAGGAAAAAATCGACAACCTACTGGATCTACTTGAGGAATTGCAGGCCGTAAAGGTTTGACCCCGACCTTGAAGATCGGGGCCAGCGTGATCACTACAGGCTCGCTAGTCCTGTATCCAGGGCTGACAGGATCTTGGCTACGTCATCAGACGTGATGACCAGCGGCGGAGACAAAATGATGTTGTTTCCAGATACACGAACCATCACGCCATCTTCATAAGTCGCTTTTTGAACCTGCAGTGGAAGATGTTTGGTAATTGGCGCCTTGGTTGCGCGATCCGAAACCAGCTCGAGCGCGCACATTAGACCTTCACCCCCTCGCACGTCACCGACTACGTCGTATTTGTCGGCCAGTTTTTTCAACCCGGCAAACAACTCATCCCCCCTTGCAGCTGCGTTTTCCCAAACTCGCAGGCGGTTGATCTCGGCCAACGTGGCCAAGGCTGCGGCCGCGCCAACCGGGTGCCCGGAATAGGTGTAGCCCTGATCGACAGAAGCTCTGCCGGTAGTGTCGCTTTCGAACACCTCTGCAACCGCGCCAGAGATCATTGCCGCGCCGAATGGGAAATAGCCGTTTGTGATGGCTTTGGCCGTTGTCATGATATCGGGCTGCACCCCCCAATGTCGCGCGCCACTTTCGCTGCCTGTACGCCCAAAGGCAGTAATGATTTCGTCCGAAATCAGCAGAATTCCGTGCTTTGAGCAGACCTCACGCACCATGGGCATAAAGCTCTTGTGCGGCGGGATCACTCCGCCTGCGCCCAAGATTGGCTCCATAATAAATGCGGCGACGGTGTTTGCACCCTGGAATGCGATTTCGGCCTCCAGCGCTTTTACGCAAAGCTGCGCAAGACGCTCGGGGTCCGTCTCATCGAACGGGTTGCGATAGGTCCAGGGCGCGGGCACGTGGAAACAGCCCGGCATCATCGGCTCATAAGCCGCACGGAACTTCTGATTGCCATTGACCGAGGCAGCCGCGAAGTGGGTGCCGTGATACCCCTGTTTCAGGCTGATGAACTTGGTACGGCCAGCCTCGCCTCGAACTTTGTGAAACTGACGTGCAAGTTTCAGCGCGATCTCAACGGAATCCGATCCACCTGAAGTAAAGAATGCACGGGTCAATCCGTCAGGCGCAAAGAACTGCGCCAGCTCATAAGACAATTCGATCGCCTTGTCGTTGCTGGTGCCGCGAAAGGTTGAATAATAGGGTAGCGCGTTCAGTTGATCGGTGATGGCCTGCTTCACCGGATCACAGGAATAGCCCAGATTGACGTTCCATAAGCCACCCACTGCATCCAGCGCCTTGTGACCATCTACATCAATGATGCTGACTCCTTCACCTCCGGTCAGAATGGTCGGCGGGTTTTTCTGGCTGTCTGCCGGGTGCGCCATTGGTTGCCAGAAATGTCGGGCGTTGTTTTCTTTCAGAAAGTTGGAGTCTTTCATGTAGCGTGTCTCCGGAGATTTAGTCCGCCCGTCAATCATGGGTGGAATTCGGTTGGAAAATTTTCGGGCATCTGGCCGCCAAAGTTTGCGGTCAGTTCTTTCGAAAGGGTGTGGAGTGAGGTCAAAATCAACGGCTGCCGCGCGCTGGTTGCACGAATTTCGGGAACGGCAATCGCAATGGTTCCAATCGCGATCTGATCAATACCGAAGATAGGCGCCGCATATCCGAAGACACCATCTTCAAAGCTGCCATTACTATTGGCCCAGCCCGCCTGACCGATTTGTGCAACCCGGTCACGGATAATCTCTGGGTCCGTCATTGTTGCCTCGGTAAATCGGGTGAGTGTGTCGGATTCCAAGCGTTCCAGAAGGAAAGCGGGACCGAAGCTCAGCATGCATAATCCCGAAGCAGTCGCGTTGACCGGAATAATTTCGCTAGGGTCAAGACTTACGCGAACGCTGTGCTGCGTGGTTTCAACCACCAACGCGGTTTGTAGAGTGTCTTTCTCAAGCAGGGTAAGGTGCAGGCTCTCTCCAACCTCATGCATCGCGGCCTGCATTTTCTGGCGTGCACCATCAAGGCCGGGCTTGGCAATTTCGCGCAGGGCGGCCAACCGTAGAGCAGCTGGTCCGATGGCATATGATTTCGTCTGCGGATTCTGCTCGATCAGGCCGAACTCTTCCAGTGCTCGTAAGTGGCGGAGGGCGGTCGCCTTGTTCAAACCAGCCAGGCGCGCAATGTGACTCAGCCCGATTTCCGGCTGAGAGCTTGAAAAGTACTCTAGCATTTTCAAGGCATTAAGTGCGGTGCCCATGTGTTTTGCCTCCTCCCGGTCAGGTAATACTTGACAGAATTAACTTAACAACGCAACATTATTATTGTTAACGCGGTTCATTTATTGAACCACTAACGGGAGGTGTCAATGAAGAAATTTCTAGCAACCGCCGCATTTGTAGCGTCAGCAACCGCTGCACTGGCAGAGTATCCAGAGAAACCGGTAACCTTCGTGGTTCCATGGCCTCCGGGCGATCTTGAGGACGTGCTTACGCGAATGATCGCGGACGAATTTCAAGCCATGTACGACGTCCCGGCCGCGGTCGTGAATAAGCCTGGCGGCGGCGGCGGTCCGTTCCCAGGTGCAGTCGAAGTCGCCACCGCCCCAGCGGACGGATACACTATTGGTTCTTTCGTCATTGGCGTTCCCGTCATTGGACCGGAAATCGGTATCCCTGAACTGAACCCGAACCCGTTTGATCCGATCGGTATTTTTCTGACCTACCCTTTCGTAATCGCATCCAGCAAGGATGCGCCGTTCTCGAACTGGGAAGAACTGGCAGAACACGGCAAAGATAACGATTTGGCGCTTGGTCATTTCGGCTCGGTCTTGCCGCCCACGCAGGTCACCTTTGCTGCTGCTGTAAGCAGCGGATTTGATTTTGCAAGTGAAGCAGCCTTTGACGCGTTGGATTGCAACACGCTGGCATCGGGTGACGTGGACGTCATCAACACCACGTTGCAACTTGTACTACCTTGCCTGGACGACGTGAACATTCTGGCGAGCATTGGTGGCGAGCGGATTTCGCTGATCCCCGATACGCCGACGATCGTCGAGCTCAACCCGGATCTGCCGCTGGCATTGTGGAACGGCCTGTTCGTTCACAAGGATACTCCACCCGAGGCACGCGAAAAAATCACCGCAGCAGCACAAAAGGCGGTGCAGTCGGACAAAGCCAAGCAGCTTGCTGAGGAAACTGGTGCTTTGATCTACTGGCAGGACCCAGACGCATCCAACGCTCAGATTGAGCAAGACAAATCCTCTTTCGCTAAGATTGAAGAAATTCTGGGCGAGTAAGATCCAGATCGGGCGTGGGGCACTGCCTCACGCCTCTTTCAGGTTGGGAGGAAACGATGATTGCAAAGACTTTACAGGACATGTTCAAAAGATATCGCCGACCCGGCGATGTCGTTTTCGCCGTACTGTTTCTGGCATTCGCAGTGTTTCTGTTATCCCAACTGGGTGATCAGACCCAGGTTGTCAAGCGAACCAAATGGTTCGCGCAGCCGGGTCTGTGGCCCACGATTGCAATCTGGTGCATGGTGGTGTTCGGTTTTCTGCATTGGCTCAGCTCGGCCTTATCCGACCGGATCAGCGGCCGTTGGACTGAGGTCGGGTTCTGGGCCCGGTCGTTCGAATATGTCGCCTATTTCCTGATCTATGTGCTGGTGGTTCCGCAGCTGGGATATCTGCCCTCAACCATGTTGTTCGCGGTCTTCCTGACCCTTCGTGTTGGGTTTCGCGGTGCCGGTGCTGTCGGCATAGCCGCGCTGTTCGGCTTTGTGGTCACTATCGTTTTCCGTGGCTTTCTTCAGGTCAAAATCCCTGCCGGAGCGGTCTATGAATACCTTCCGGATTCCGTGCGCGCCTTTGCGCTGACCTATCTGTAAGGGGGCCACTATGGAAACGCTTCTTTCCGGCATTTCTATCCTGCTACAATGGCAGGTCATCGTTGCCCTGCTGATCGGTTCGATCGGTGGCGTCATCATAGGTGCACTGCCCGGTGTGGGTGCGGCGGTGGCCATCGCAATCCTGTTGCCTGCCACCTTTGCGTTCGAGCCCATCGTAGGACTAACCTTGTTATTGGGTATCTATGGCTCGTCCATGTATGGCGGAGCAATTCCCGCGATTCTGATCAACACGCCCGGTACAGCGGTGAACGCGCTGACCACTTATGACGGATATCCCATGACCAAACGGGGGCAGGGCCACCGTGCGCTGTCGCTGGCGTATTCGGCCTCGTTCTTCGGCGGCGTGTTCGCGATCATCTGTCTGATGGTGTTGTCACCGGTTCTGGCCCTTGTCGCCCCACATTTCGGCAGCCGTGAGATTTTCCTGGCCGCGCTATTGGGCATCATTCTGGTTGTGCTGGCCCATCGGGGGCAGATTTTTGCCGCTGGTATGCTGGCGGCCTTCGGCATTTTCCTGAATTCGGTGGGGCTGGAGCCCGTGAAATACACCCGCCGGTTCACCTTTGATCAAAGCTGGCTGGCATCGGGCGTCGATCTTATTGTTGTCGTGCTTGGTCTGTTTGCGATCAGCCAGGCATTTCTGCTGCTATTGGAAAAGAACCACGCGCCAGGCGACACCCATGTAAGTGGCAATATCTTTGCCGGCCTCAAAGAACTTCTGGGCGTGAAACGCGTGGCCACCGTGTCCTCAAGCATCGGTGTTTTCATGGGTATGGTGCCGGGTACGGGCGAGTTTACATCGCAATTTTTGTCCTACACCTATGCCCAAAAGACGTCAAAGAACCCAGAAAAGTTTGGTGATGGCTCACCCGAGGGACTTGTAGCGTCCGAGGCGGCGAACAACGCGGTTCCGGGCGCTGCTATGATTCCTCTGCTGGCTCTGGGCATTCCGGGCGAAGCGCTGACGGCGATGATGCTGTCGGTGTTCTATGTCCACAACGTGATCCCCGGACCGCAGCTGTTCGAAAACCAGATGGATTTCGTATTGGCCCTGTATATGGCGCTGATCCTGCTTAACGTGATCGTTCTTGTGTTCTTGTTGTTTTCGACGAACCTGCTGCTGAAGATTATCCAGATCCCGACCCGGTTCCTTGGTGTCATGATCCTGATTTTGGCATTCGTGGGGGTCTATAGCCTGCGCAACTCGATCACAGATTGTGCCATTGCTGCCGGGTTCGGGGTTTTTGGGCTGATCCTAAAACGGCTGGACCTGCCGATTGTTCCAATCATTTTGGGCATGGTTCTTGGCGGGATTATGGAAACCAAGTTGCGCAGCGCAATGGCACGGGTCAAAACGCCGCTCGACTTCATCGACCGGCCCATCGCGGCCATTCTGTTTGGCCTGATCGTTCTGATCCTGATCTTGCACTGCCGGACGCTGTATTTCGAATTCAAAAACAAATTGCGACCAGAGCCCTCTATGCAGCCTGTGGATTCCGATCATCCGAACCAGCAAGGATAAGAGACCTATGGATCAACTTGCCATCGACGCGCTACGTGGTCAGCCCGTACCGGCCCGGAGCCTTCTGATTGACGGGCGTCACGAGGCCGCTGCTGAAGGTGGGCAACTGGATGTCATTTCACCAATCGACGGTCAGGTTCTAACTCAAATTGCCGAGGGCACGCCCGCAGATATGGAGCGGGCGATTGCGGCGGCCCGCACGGCGTTTGAAGACGGACGCTGGTCGCGCGCTGCACCCGCTGTACGCAAGAAGGTGTTGTTGAACCTGGCAGATCTGATCGAAAGGCATGCACTAGAACTGGCCGTATTGGGCGTTCGGGATAATGGCACTGAGATCAACATGGCCATGAAGGCCGAGCCGATGTCCGCTGCGGGCACGTTTCGTTATTATGGCGAGGCTATCGACAAGGTTTATGGTCAGATCGCGCCGACAGCTGAAAATGTGCTGGGTCTTGTGCATCACGCGCCTGTTGGCGTTGTGGGGGCGATTGTGCCTTGGAACATGCCGATGATGATCGGTGCGTGGAAGATCGCGCCGGCGCTGGCGGCGGGTAACTCGGTGGTGTTGAAACCTGCGGAATCGGCCTCGCTATCACTTTTGCGATTGGCCGAGTTGGCGCTTGAGGCAGGTGTGCCGGACGGTGTCCTGAACGTCGTCACGGGTAAAGGCAGCGTGGTCGGTGAAACACTTGCCCTGTCGATGGATGTAGACATCTTGGTTTTTACCGGTTCGGGCGCGACAGGGCGGCGGCTTCTGGAATATTCCGCGCGCTCGAACTTGAAACGCTGCTACTTGGAGCTTGGCGGAAAGTCCCCCAACATCGTGTTCAACGACGCCCCGGATCTCGCGCAGGCGGCCAAGGTCTCCGCCGCAGGTATTTTCCGAAATTCAGGTCAGATTTGCGTCGCGGGATCGCGCTTGCTGGTGCAGGAGGATATTCACGAAGACTTCGTCGCCGAGATCGTTAAACACGCGCAGGCCTTCCGCGTCGGCGACCCGCTGAATTTGAACACACAGATCGGGGCAGTGCACTCATTGCCGGAATTGGAAAGCAATCTGGATTTCGTCGCCCAAGCCGAAGCGGAAGGTGCTGAGCGCCGTGCCGGCGGTGACCGAATTCTGACGGAAACGGGCGGTTATTTTATGGCACCCACTGTAATGAACGGGGTCAAACCCACCGACAATCTGTTCCGCAATGAGGTCTTTGGTCCGGTTTTGGCCGTGACACCGTTCAGAGACGAAGATGAGGCACTGCGCCTGGCAAATGACAGCGTTTATGGATTGGCTTCGGGCGTGTGGACTGCAAATCTGAGCCGTGCACATCGCATGGTGGCGGGCATCCGCTCTGGTGTTGTTCACGTCAACACTTATGGCGGTGCGGACGCCACTGTGCCTTTGGGCGGAGTAAAGCAGTCGGGCAACGGCCACGACAAGTCTATGCATGCAATGGAAAAGTATTTCGATCTAAAAACAGCCTGGATTCAGCTGTAAGACGATAGCCTGCAAGGAGAAGATTACCATGGGCGAAAAGACTATCTTGTTGATCGGCACCTATGACACCAAAGACCCCGAGATGCGCTACATCGAAGAGTGCATCACGGCGCAGGGTGGCAACGTGCTGACCATGGATGTCTCGGTTCTTGGGGATCCAACCACGCCCACGGACATTTCCAAACATGATGTGGCCGCGGCCGGTGGTATGACTATAGATGAGGTGATCGCGCTCGGTGACGAAAACAAGGCTTTTCGCGTGATGTCGCGGGGCGCAGCAACGCTTGTTGCGCAGGTCTACGCCGAGGGCAAATTTGATGGGATGCTCGCAACTGGTGGCACGATGGGCACCGATCTGGCGCTGGATTGCGCGCAAGCTTTGCCAATGGGTGTGCCGAAATACATTGTCTCCACCGTCAGTTTTTCACCGCTGATTCCGCCACACCGTTTGGCACCGGATATTCAGATGATCCTTTGGGCTGGCGGGCTTTATGGTATGAACTCGGTTTGCCGCTCATCGCTAAGCCAGGCCGCAGGTGCTGTTTTAGGCGCAGCCCGCGCGGTTCAACGCCCTCAGCGCGATCGCCCGATGATCGGGATGACTTCGTTGGGCTCATCCTGCCTGCGTTATATGAAAACTTTGAAACCTGCTTTGGAAGAACGGGGATACGAAGTGGCCGTGTTCCATTCAACGGGCATGGGCGGTATGGCATTTGAGAAGCTTGCGGGTGAGGGCGCGTTCTGTTGTGTAATGGATTTCTGCATGCAGGAATTTGCCAACATGCTCGCAGGTTCGCTGGTGTCCTCGGGGCGTGACCGGCTGACAAATGCCGGACGCGCGGGCGTGCCGCAAATGGTGGCCCCAGGCGCGCTGGATCTTTTGGATTTTGCCGGTTGGCAGGACATTCCCGACCAATATGCCGACCGTCTGTTCCACGAACATAATCGCCTGATCAAAAGTGCGGTGTTCAATGCAAAAGAGCGACGGGCCGCTATTCGGGAAATGGCCGATCGTCTGAAACAAGCCACCGGCCCAACCCATTTTTTCCTGCCCACCGGCGGTGTTGAGGAATGGGATCGCGAAGGTCAGGAAGCGCATGACCGGGAAGCGCTTGCCGAAATGGTTGACGAGGCTCGCAACGTGATGCCAGCGGTTGCATCAACTACGGAAATTGACGCCCATATCAATGACGACGCCTTCTGCGAAGCGGTACTCAAACAGTTCGACAAATGGATGAATGACGGGGTGGTTAAGGCGACATGACCAGAAAAGCCAAAAACATCCTGTTTATCATGTTCGATCAGCTTCGGTACGACTACCTGAGCTGCACCGGACATCCGAGTTTGAACACCCCCCATTTGGATGCGCTTGCTGCCAAGGGAGTGCGGTTTTCCCATTGCTATGTTCAATCGCCCATCTGCGGGGCCTCAAGGATGAGCTTTTACACAGGGCGTTACGTACACAGCCACGGCGCTGCCTGGAATAATTTTCCGCTCAAGGTCGGAGAGGTTACTCTGGGCGATCATCTGCGCGAACGTGGGATGGATAGTTGGTTGATCGGAAAGACGCATATGAGCGTGGATCAGGCAGGGATGGACCGTCTGGGCATTTCGCGCGATGGCGTGATCGGAGCACGTGTCGCGGAATGTGGTTTTGATGTCTTCCTCCGTGATGACGGCTTATGGGGTGAGGGGCCGCAAGGCTTTTATGACAAAAGACGTTCGCCTTATAATGAGTATCTGAAAGGGCAGGGGTATGAGGCTGAAAACCCCTGGCAGCACAATGCCAATGCCGGGGTTAATGAAGATGGTGGTGTCGCTTCGGGTTGGTTTATGCGGCACGCTGATAAGCCTGCAAACATTAAGGAAGAAGATAGCGAAACGCCGTGGCTAACGGGACAGGCGATTGAATTTATTCAAACGCAGGATGCAAATTCCGCTGGGCCATGGATGTGCCACCTGTCCTATATCAAGCCGCATTGGCCTTACATTGTTCCAGCGCCGTATCATGATATGTACACGGCAGTGGATGTTTTGCCGGTGGTTCGCTCGGATGGCGAGTTACATAATCCTCACCCTGTCTATGAACAATTCATGCAGAACGAAATCGGTCAAACCTTTAGCAAGCCGGGTGTGCGTGAAAAGGTGATACCCGCCTATATGGGGCTGATCAAACAGGCTGATGATCAGATGGGTCGCCTGTTCAATTGGCTAGAAGAGAATGGCCACATGGAAGACACGATGATTGTCGTGACTTCCGACCATGGGGACTACCTCGGTGATCATTGGATGGGTGAAAAGGATCTCTTCCATGATCCGTCGGTGCGCGTTCCACTGATCATCTATGACCCGTCACCAGAAGCAGACGCAACACGCGGCACTGTTAGTAGCGCACTGGTCGAAAGTATTGATCTGGCGGCAACATTTGTTGATCTGGCAGGTAGCGATGTCCCGGATCACGTTATCGAAGGCCGCTCGCTACTGCCGTTACTGTATGGCCAAAACCCCAAGGCATGGCGCGAGTATGTGGTTAGCGAATATGATTATTCCGCCACGCCCGAAGCCGCTGCTCTGGGCCTTGACCCCAAACAAGCACGCCTGTTCATGCTGGCGGACAAGGATTGGAAATTCATCTTTGCCGATGGTGGGTTTCGCCCGTTATTGTTCGACCTGAAAAACGACCCTAAAGAGTTGAATGATCTCGGTGCCGACCCGGGCCATGCTGAGGTGATTAACATGTTCATGAAGCGCTTGTCAGAATGGGCGCGCCGTCCATCGCAACGTACAACAGTTTCAAATGAAACGTTGCTGAAGAAGCGAGACGGGAGTGCGGCTGATGTCGGTATTTTTATCGGTGTTTATGATGAGCGTGAATTGCCCTACGACGTAATAGAGAAAACGATCAGGCGTCGGTAAGTCATGCGGGGGATTCGTCATGTTGTGGGTCTTTTGCGGATCTGTCGCAAAGTTGTTTAAGCAGTTGCGATGACACCATTCAACTATCTTCAAGGCAACAACACAAACAACAGCAACGAAAAATGAGAGAAAACGGCCTGGATCCGGGAACATAGTTAATCAGCACCAGGCTCATCAACTTCTTCAGATAAATGGTGGTATGACCCGTAGTTATCTCAAAAAAAACGAACTGTAGGTCATACCGACGTCTATCGGACGGAATTGTCGGGATTTTGCGGAAACGCTGACTTTCGCTGCGCGTGCATTACACTATCAATTTCGAACCTAACGCGGATGTTCACACCGTTTTGAGTTCGTAAGCAAATGAAAGCAATTCGCCGTTGAGTTGAGAAAGAGTATTTTTTTGTCGTAACGGATTTGTTGCGTCTGTTGGTGTTCCGCGGATGTCAAATGACATTCAGGCGCATAAGGCGGCAAAGTTCGCACTTCGCCGCCAAAACCCCACAAATATATTAGTCTACCGCAAGTTCTGTAATTTCACGGCGGAAGGGCAAAGCGTCACCAATACCTTTACCATCGAGTTCCCGTGCATAGCGGTGACCGGCATAGGTTGCCCAAGCGATCGGACCCGGTGCGTTGGCGTCGCCGATCAGTTTGACCGACTTGATGCCTGCATCTGCCCAGTCCGCTTCGCGTGCCTTCAGATCATTGAATACGCCGTTGTTTTCCAGACGGGATGCAACCATCACAACAGCATCTGCCTCGATCTTCCAGGTGCGATCGGTGTAGACACAGTTTGAGACCACATGATCCGGGTGGATTTCAGTGACGCCTTGGTTGAGCACGATCTCGACCCCCGCGTCGACCAGCCTTGGATGAATGGCGATCTGTTCCAACGTGTTGTTGGTCCAGTCACTGACATAAGCCGATGGTGTAACCAGCGTCACTTGCGCGCCGTTCTTGGCCAACAGTTCGGCAAGAACACCACCCATATAATAGTGGTCGTCATCGTACACCACCACGCGGCCGGATGGGATTGTGCCATCCATCAGATCGTCCGGGGTATAGACCCTGGCGCCTTCAGCAATTGGCATCGGCACAACGTGCTGACGCGAGACACCATCGTTGCGCCATGTCGCTCCTGTGGCGATACAGATGTTTTCGAAGCCGAACTCCAGAATGCTTTCAGCATCCAGCTCGCTTTCGCGATAGATTTCCACGTTTGGGCGCTGGCTGAGTTGATAGTCACGATAGTCCACTACCCGACCCCAGGCCGATAGGCCCGGCAACAGACGTTCGCGCGCCACACGGCCTCCGATAACATCGCGGGCCTCGGCCACGGCAACGTCGTAGCCGCGGCGACACAGCGCCCACGCGGCCTCAAGCCCCGCAGGGCCCGAGCCCACGATCAGCACGTTCGAGCTATCACCTTTTTCGTTCATCTTCTCGGGGTGCCAGCCCTTGCGCCATTCCTCCATGAAGGTCGGGTTCTGGGTGCAACGACTGATCGACATGGTCATGTCGCCCGTGATGCAGATGTTGCAGCCGATGCATTCGCGGATGTCATCAATCCGGCCTTCTTCGACCTTTTTGGGCAGGAACGGATCGGCGATGGATGGACGGGCGCAACCGATGAAATCCAGAGTGCCGGACTTGATCATCTTGGCCATAACGTCTGGTGAAGTGAACCGGCCCACGCCGACAATAGGCTTGTCGGTCAGATCGTGAATACCACGCACCAGTTCTTCCTGCGCGGCCTCTTCCTTGAAACGTGAAGGGCCAGAACAGTCTTCCCAAGTTCCTTGCGCCAAATCCCAAAGATCCGGCAGGTCCTTGTTCATCTCAATATAGTCGCGCACCTCGGCATTCGAAAAGCCAAGCTCACCGATGGTTTCATCCAGGCTAACCCGCAACGTGATCGCCATCGTATCACCCACCGCGTCGCGCATATCGGCGATGACCTCCTGACTGAACCGGGCGCGGTTTTCCAGACTGCCGCCATATTCGTCGTTGCGCTGGTTGGTGGCACGGCTGAGGAAATGTTGGAAGATACCAAACCCGTGCGCACCATAAAGACAGATCAAGTCAAATCCTGCGTCCTTTGACCGTTTGGCAGCGTTCACAAACCAACGGCGCAGGTCTTTGATGTCCTGCTTGTCCAGCGCGCGCGCTTGAACCGGGTCGTTTGTGAAAGTCCGAATGGGAAGGGCCGAAGGGGCCAGCGGCACTTCTTTGGTATAGAGGTTCGGCCCGTTGATGCCGGAATATGCCAGCTGAATGCCCGCCAAAGCGCCATGTGTTTTCATCCGTTCCGACATCTTGCGCAGTTGCGGGATGTCCTTGTCCTCCCACAGACGCAGCTCGATAAAGGGTGTGATCTCAGACGTATGGTGCATCTCGCACTGCTCGGTGAAGATCACACCCCAGCCGCCTTCAGCCTTGATCCCACGCATCGCAGCCGCCGCCGAGGGATCACGATATCCGCCGCCGTTACAATGGGGAACTTGATAGAACCGGTTCTTGGCGGTCAGAGGGCCGATCTGCATCGGCTCGAACAGAATATCATAGCGTGGATCGCGCATGGCTGGCTCCTTAAGGCTGGCTGATAGGGTTCACGGAGGGCCGTCAGTCCCAGTAAATCAAGATCTAAAGACCGGCGGCAACTTCTGTGATGGAGTCGCGCAGGATGGCTTCGATGCGATCAATCATGGGCTCGTCCATGATCAATGTCGGGGACAAGATCAGCACGTTACCCAAGGGGCGTGCGATCAGGCCGCGTTTCTGGCAGGCTTGGGCTACTTTCAGCCCCACTTGCGCCTCATCCGGATAACTTTCCTTGCTGGCGCGGTTTTTGACGAATTCGATCCCCATCATGAAATGGCTACCACGCACTTCGCCGACCATTTCGATGTCGGTCAGACCGCGCAAGTTGGATTCGAAACGGGTACCGGTTGTTTGCACCCGCTGCGGGATCTGCTCGCGCTCCATAATCGCGATGTTGGTCAGACCTGCCGCCGCTGCCGCAGGGTGGCCCGAATAGGTCATGCCATGCAGGAACATACCGTCGGGCCCCGAGATCACTTCGTGAATATCATCCGAGACGATCGTGGCCGAAAGCGGTTGATAGCCTGAGGTCAAGCCCTTGGCCGTGGTGATGATGTCTGGCACCATGTCGAACACATCTTCCGAGGCAAAAAAGTGCCCAAGACGGCCAAAGGCGGTGACGACCTCATCGGCGACGTATTTGATATCGTTGGCCTTACAGACCTCCCACGCGCGCTTGTGATAACCTTTAGGTGCGGTCACAACACCGCCTGCGCCCTGGATCGGCTCGGCGATGAACGCACAAATGTTTTCTGCGCCAATCCGCTCAATACTGGCGGTCAGATCGTCGATCAGATCGTTAAGGAACTCACCCTCGGTCATCTCGCCGCATTCGCGCCAGTAGTGGGGTGAGCGCAGGTGATGCACGAGTTCGCTGGCCGCGTGCCAACCTTCGGAATAGCCAGGTGTGGTCATCGCCATCGCCAGATGAGTCGATCCGTGATAGGCGCCGTGCCGCGATAGAACCAGCTTCTTTTCTGGCTTTCCCTTGCGGATATTATAATGGTGCAGCATCCGAATGGCGCTGTCATTTGCGACCGAACCGGAATTGCTGAAATAGACCGAATTCAGATGACCCGGCGCAAGCTGAGCGATCTTCTCGGCCAGCGCCGCCGCTGCCGGGTGTGTAAAGTTGTAGAAGGTCGAGTAATAGTCCAGTGTTTTCAACTGATCCGAGATCGCGGCAATCATCTCGTCATTGCCATGGCCGATATTGACGCACCATAAACCGCCAATTCCGTCGATCAGCTCTGTTCCGTCGCTGTCATAAACGTAGGCGCCCTTTGCCCGCGATATGACGGTGCGAGCGCCCTGCTTCTTTAGCGCGTCCAGATCGGCGAAAGACTGAATCAGGTGCTTATCCTGCGAAAGAATGTCGAGCGTATCTTTAGCCATGATCAACCCCTTTGTTTTCCTGTAGCAGTTCTGCTGATCCGGCGCGTCCCTTGTTCGGGCCATGATCGCGCCGGCGGATACATACCACCTAAATTGAGTATTTACGTTACTTTGGCGATTTCAGGGGGTATATACCCCCAAGGGGGTACCCGAATATGTCACAAATTTCGGCACCAGACGCCTTGTCGACCGCAATTATGGCAATCGGATCAGAACGCTTCGGTGATGCATTGCACCGTTGGCTGGATGCGACATGCTCATTCGATAACTTCGCGATCATCGCCTTTTTTAAGGATCGTGCGCCCCAGGTTCTGATGACCCACGCTCGCGACAGTCGTGTTTTTGAGCGCATCGACAGCCACTATGTCAAAGGAGCCTATCTGCTGGATCCGTTCTTTGGCCTACATCAAAGCCGCGCTGCAGACGGTCTTTATCGTTTAACCGATGTCGCCCCTGATCAGTTTCAGCGCAACGAGTACTTCAAATCCTACTACGCCAACACAACGCTGACAGATGAGCTTGCTTATTTCGCCTGCCTTACCCCGATCAGTTCAATCACAGTCTGTATCGGCAGGGACGCAACCACCGCATCGCGGTTCTCGTCCAGAGACTACAGCGCGGCTAAACACATCGCGCCAGTGGTTAGTGCGCTGGTCAGAATGAACTGGCCAGACATCAAGCCCCCGATTGAAGGTGAGCCGGAAGATACCGTTGAACAACTGCGCCGGCGCATGTCCGCCGAGCAGGACATCAGCCTAAGCCCAAGACAGGCCCAGGTGGCGCTGTTGATCCTGCAAGGACATTCGTCGATTTCTATTGGCCTGACACTTGGCATTAGCCCCCAGACCGTAAAGGTCTTGCGCAAGCAACTTTACCGGAAATGCCAGATCTCTTCGCAGGGGGAACTGTATTACCTGATCGCGCCTTATCTGTCGGAGAATAGGCAACTGCTTGGGAGCTCAACATAAAACCCGACAAGTTAGCCAAAGCCTAATTAAGAGTAAGTTAGACAGTTATTTCACCTGTTTCGAACTTGTGAAACCTTAACCTGGAAACGTGCATAGCGTGCTGGAGTGGCACAGAATGCGGCAATCCAAAGCGGCCGTTACCCAGGTATCGGCTAGCTCACCGGTTAGGTGCTGATGTCCGAATTCTGAAAGTGCAAGGCGTTCGGTCCATTGTGATCGCTCGTCCTCCAAGACCGGCATGTAATGAGCGATGGCAATGACCTCTCAGGGTCAATTCGAGATGCAGTTATAGGGAACCGACACATGTCCATTGAGAAAACGGATACGCTGGTTGTTGGCGGCGGACAGGCTGGTATCGCGCTGAGCGAGCACTTGGCAAACAACTATGTGCCCCACATCATTCTGGAAAAGAACCGCACTGCAGAAGCATGGCGTACCGGTCGTTGGGACGCATTGGTTGCCAATGGCCCGGCATGGCATGACCGTTTTCCCAGCCTGCAGTTCAACGGCGACGACCCCGATGCGTTCGTGCCTAAGGACCGGGTTGCCAAATATCTTGTCGAATACGCCGAAATGGTCAAAGCCCCCATTCGCGAAGGTGTAGAGGCGCTGAAAGCAGAACGTCTGCCGGGTGAAGGAGGCTTCAAGGTTGAAACCTCTGCCGGCGAGATTCATGCCAAACGCATTGTGGCCGCCACGGGCGCGTTCCAGCAACCGGTCATTCCGCCGATCGTGCCGGCAACGGCTGGTGTCGAGCAAATCCACTCCTTCTACTACAAGAACCCCGACCAACTGCCAGAAGGTGCCGTGATGGTGGTCGGTGCCGGGTCGTCCGGCGCGCAGATCGCGGACGAGTTGAACCGCGCAGGCCGCAAGGTCTTTTTGTCGGTTGGTCCGCATGACCGCCCGCCTCGCCGATACCGCGGTCGCGACAATGTCTGGTGGCTGGGCGTGCTGGGACTTTGGGATATCGCTGCGCAAAAACCCGGAACCGAGCATGTCACCATCTCAGTTAGCGGGGCCCATGGTGGGCATACGATGGATTTCCGCCGGCTTGGAAATGAGGGGGTCACCCTTACTGGTATGACCAAAAACTTCGAGAACGGCGTTCTCAGCTTCGCGGATGATCTGCAGCGCAACGTAGCCGCAGGCGACGCCAATTATCTAGAGATGCTTGATCTTGCTGACGCCTATGTGGAACGCACCGGAATTGATCTGCCGGAAGAGTCTGAGGCGCGCGAACCCTTTGAAGACCCGAACTGTTTGACCAATCCGCTTGGGTCAGTCGACTTTACCAAAGAAGGTATTTCCACGATCATCTGGGCCACGGGCTTCCGTCAGGATTTCAGTTGGATCAAGGCGGACGCATTTGACGCCAAAGGCGCGCCGATCCACCAGCGCGGCGTTTCGGTCGAACCTGACATATACTTCCTTGGCCTGCCTTGGCAGTCACGTCGTGGCTCCACCTTCATTTGGGGCGTTTGGCACGATGCGAAATACATAGCCGATCAGATTGCGATCCAGCGCGCCTATGCCGATTACGATGGTCAGGCGGCTATCATCGCCCCAGCAGCCGCAGAATAAGACAACAGGACACCGAAATGGCGCACACACGCATTCGCAAATTCAACACCAAAGAAACCTACCCCGAGCAAAACCTCGATAACGACCTGTGTCAGGCCGTCGTCACGCAAGGTGGAAAAACCGTCTACCTGCGTGGCCAGTGTCCGCAGAACCTGGATGATGCGGTCAATATCGACAGCCACGATCCGGTCGAGCAGACCCACAAGGTCATGCAGAACATCAAGCAGCTGATCGAAGAGGCCGGCGGTTCAATGGAACATCTGGTCAAGGTCGTCGTCTACATCACTGATGTCCGCCACCGCGAGGCCGTCTATCGCACCATGGGCGAGTATATCAAAGGGGTCTACCCTTGCTCGACGGGGCTGGTGGTTCAGGCACTCGCACGCCCGGACTGGTTGGTTGAGATTGACGGCACCGCAGTCATTCCCGACTGATCTTGCCGATCATTTGAGGATACCGGGCTGCGCACTTACGCTCTCACCCCGCGCAGCCCGGTCTTTGTCGTTAAGGAGGTCTATATGACTTTTTCACTGGTCGCCCGTTGTGCCGATACCGGCATGTTCGGGTTGGCGATTTCGTCGTCTTCACCCGCCGTGGCCGCCCGCTGTTCGTTTGCCCGCGCCAGTGTCGGTGCTGTCGCATCGCAGAACGTAACCGACCCCAGCCTTGGCCCGCTGACGCTGGATCTGATGGAACAAGGTAAAACCGCGCCTGAGGCCATCGCCGAGATGACGGCCCGCATGAAATTCATTGAGTACCGTCAGGTTCTGGCCGTGGACACCGCTGGACGCACGGCGATCCATTCCGGTCCCAACAGCCTTGGCATCTGGACACAAGCGCAGGCCGAAAACGTCGCCTCGGGTGGCAATCTTCTGGACAACGACGGCGTCCCGCAGGCCATCGTCGACGGGTTTCTGTCGGCCTCGGGTCATATCGGAGACCGCCTGATCGCAGCCATGCGCGCCGGTCTGGACGCGGGGGGCGAGGCCGGTCCGGTACATTCAGCAGGCATGAAGATCGTCGACAAGGTCAGCTGGCCGGTAGCCGATCTACGATGCGACTGGACCGAGGGTTGCCCGATTGAGGCCATCGCAACCGCCTGGGACATCTATAAACCGCAGCTGGACGCCTATATTCAGCGCGCGCTCGACCCGAGAGAAGCGCCTTCTTATGGCGTACCCGGCGACGAATAATCAGCGAGAGAGACATCATGTTGGATTATACGCACGAAGATTGGAAAAGTCGCGCCGCCGGTCTGTCATTTCGTGGGCAGGCTTTCATTGACGGCAAGTTTGTCGATGCCACATCGGGCAAGACCTTTGATAGCATAAATCCCGCCACAGGCGCAGTGCTGACTCAGGTTGCCGAATGCGATGAGGAAGACATCAACCGTGCCGTCGCCGCAGGCCGCGCCGCATTCGAGGATGGCCGCTGGTCGCGCATGGCCCCCGGTGACCGCAAGGCGGTGATGCTGAAACTGGTCGACCTGATCCGCGACAATCTGGAAGAGATGGCGCTACTGGACAGTCTCGACATGGGCAAATTAGTGACGGATGCTGCCACTATCGATGCCCCCGGTTCGGCGCATTTCTTCCAGTGGTATGCCGAGACTATCGACAAGGTCTATGACGAAGTCGCCCCAACCGGGCCTGGCGATTTGGCGCTGGTCAAACGTGTTCCTCTGGGCGTGATCGGAGCAGTGACACCGTGGAACTTCCCGCTGGACATGGCCACATGGAAAGCCGCCGCGGCGCTTGCGGCCGGCAACTCGGTTGTGCTGAAACCGGCCGAACAGTCGCCCCTGTCAGCGCTGAGACTGGCGGAACTGGCGGCTGAGGCTGGCGTTCCGGATGGTGTATTCAACGTCGTGCCTGGCTTTGGCGTGACTGCGGGCAAAGCGCTGGGTCTGCATATGGATGTGGACTGCCTTGCCTTCACCGGGTCGACCGCAATCGGCAAGATGTTCATGCAGTATTCGGGCGAGTCGAATCTGAAACAGGTCTGGCCGGAAACAGGTGGCAAAAGCCCCAATCTGATCTTTGCCGATTGCGAGGATCTGGACTCGGCCGCTGACATGGCCGCCTTTGGCATCTTCTTCAATCAGGGCGAGGTCTGCTCGGCCAATTCGCGGCTATACGTGGAACGCTCGGTCAAGGATGCGTTTGTCGAAAAGCTGATCGCCCGTGCGCAGGCGATGCAACCCGGTGACCCGCTGGACCCGGCGTCGAAAATGGGTGCCATCGTTGATGAAAAGCAGACACAGGGGATCATGCGCTTTGTCGAGGAAGGCAAGAAAACCGCCAACCTTGTGACTGGGGGCGAACGGATCACATTGGATGGCAAGGGCTGCTTTGTCCAACCGACCATCTTCGACGACGTAGACCATGACAACCCGCTGGCGCGCGATGAGATCTTTGGCCCCGTCCTGTCAGTCATTCCCTTCGACACCGAAGACCAGGCCGTGACGATGGCCAATGACTCGGTCTATGGGCTGGCAGCGTCAGTCTGGACCGATAACCTGTCCCGCGCTTGCCGGGTGTCAGACAAGCTGATGGCAGGGACCGTTTCGGTGAATACGGTAGACGCGCTGTCTGCAATGACGCCGTTTGGAGGCATGAAGCAGTCAGGCTTTGGGCGCGATTTGTCATTGCACTCGCTTGAAAAGTATACTGCTTTGAAAACGACTTGGATCAAGTACAAGGCTTGATCCGCAAGACCGCGGAGATGCGCCTTTGCCTTTCAGATACACGCTGCGACAGCTTGAGTATTTTGTGGCCGTCGGAAAGGCAGGCAGCATCGCAGCCGCCAGCGACAAGCTGAACGTCTCGTCGCCGTCGATCTCGGCGGCGATCACCCAGTTGGAAGTGGAATTCGGCGTCGCCCTTTTTGTGCGCGAACACGCGCGTGGTCTGTCGCTGACCAAGGCCGGGCACAAAATCATGGAACGTACCGAGTTCGTTCTGCGCGAGGCCGAGTTGCTGGCCACACTGGCCGGGGAAATCACCGGGAAGGTACAGGGTATCCTGTCCGTCGGGTGTCTGGTTACATTTGCTCAGATTGTTCTACCGGGGTTGCGACGCGACTTTGAGGACACCTATCCCGATGTACGTATCGAACAGCGTGAACTGAATCAGGCCGTTATTTTCAGCCAGTTGCGCCGGGCTGAACTGGACATCGCCCTGACTTACGATCTGGACATTCCCGCCGATCTCGAATTCCGGCCACTCCATGAACTGCCACCTTATGTCGTTCTGAGCGAAGGTCATCCGCTGGCAAATCACAGCGAGCTGACGATCCCCGACCTGCAGGACAGCCCAATGGTCTTGCTGGACCTGCCATTCAGTGGTGAGTATTTTCTGTCCTTTTTCCGCGAAGCCAATATCAAACCGAATATCGCGGAGCGCACCGCAGATATGTCGGTCATGCGATCTTTGGTGGCGAACGGGTTCGGTTTTTCGATTGCCAATATCCGCCCCCTCAACGTTTTGTCGCCGGATGGCAAAAAGCTGATCTTTGTGCCCTTGGCCGGGGAAATGCGCCCAATGCGTCTTGGCTTGCTGCGCGCGCGGGCCGAGAATGAAACAAACACATCAAGAGCATTCATTGATCATTGTGCTCATGCCGTAGATTCAGGATCGCTTCCTGGTCTTTTTGCGCAGGACGAAGGGTGATTGCGTGACTTAGAGATCTCCTAACCTCTGCTTCGCCATTCCCAGATTTAAGTATTTTGCCCGTCGTATAGGCTTGGAGAGAATGACCCTCTCACAGCCAAGACCAAAGCGGCTGTCAAACCAAAAAACAGGTTCAATCCTATGACCTCTACCCTGGATATTCTCGACAGGCTTGTTGGCTTCGATACGGTCAGCAAAAACTCGAACCTTGAGCTTGCCGCTTATGTCGAAGAGTTTTTGGAGGCGCGCGGATTCACCGTTCATCGCATCACCGACCCTGGCGGCGACAAGACCGGGCTTTATGCCGAAAAAGGACCTGCGGGTGATGGCGTACTACTATCCGCGCATACTGATGTTGTCCCGGTCGAAGGCCAAAGTTGGACCAAGGACCCATTCCGCCTGACCCGTGAAGGCAATCGCGTCTATGGGCGTGGCACCACGGATATGAAGGGGTACGTGGCTTCTGTCATGGCGCTGGCGGATCGTGCCGCCGGGGCTGATCTGCGCGAACCTCTCAAGATCGCGCTTTCTTATGATGAAGAGGTCGGCTGTGTCGGCATCCAGCACATGCTGGACCGGCTCGCCCCTATGCTGGGCCAGCCACGCGCCTGTTTTGTGGGTGAACCGACCGAGATGCAGGTGGCCGTCGGCCACAAGGGAAAAGCCGCGCTGCGTGCCGTCTGCCACGGCCAAAGCGGGCATTCAGCTCTGGCCCCGAAATTCGTCAACGCGCTGCTCCTGGCAACTGATTTTGTAGGTGAACTGCGCGCGTTGCAAGAAACCTATGCCAAAAGCGGCAACAGCGACCCGGCCTATTCGGTGCCCTACACCACGTTCCATGTGGGCATGATGTCTGGCGGCAAGGCGTTGAATATTGTGCCGGATCGCGCTGAACTGACATTTGAATACCGTCATGTCGCCTCGGATCATGGCAAAGACATCTTGTCACAAATTCTGGAGGCGGCCATCAGGGTCGGTGCACAGTATCAGGACCTGTGTCCCGAGGCGCGTATCGAGGTTGAACAGTATAACGCCTATCCCGGACTGGAGGTCGCCCAGACCGAAGGCGTCATTGCCTATGCGCAGAAACTGGCGCAAAGCAACGTCACCACAAAGGTGGCCTTCGGTACAGAGGCCGGGTTCTTCAGCGAACTGGGCGTGCCGACTGTTGTTTGCGGGCCCGGATCAATGGAACGTCAGGGCCACAAACCGGATGAGTACCTGGAGATCAGTCAACTGAACGCTTGCGACGCAATGATGGATCGCATCCTCGAAGATATCAGGCGGTGAACAACAAGGGGTTTGCCACAAACCAAAATGCCCCCGGCGGAAACCAGGGGCATTCAAGATAAGTATGTGACCTGAATTACTTCTTCAGATTGGTCCAGATTTGGTCGTACACCGCCTGAGTTTCCTCATCGCAAACTTCGATAAAGACACCCGGTCCGGCATTGGCATGTGGATTCTTTTCAGGCTGCGCTGCCAGCGCTGGGTCCAGAAAGCTTTCCACCCCGTTCACGCCCGCGTTGTATTGCGCGAAGTTGGTCACGGCAGCGATGTTCTCAGGTTCCAGCAGGAAATCCATGAAGATCAGCGCGTTGCCGCGGTTGGGCGCATCTTTCAGCAGAACCACGTTATCCATCCACGCAATGTAACCTTGTGTCGGATAGGCGTATTCGACGTTGGCGCCTTCTTCGCGCGCCTTGGCAGAGAAACCGTCATAGATTTGACCTACAGCCGCATCGCCCGAAACCAGTACCTCTTTCGCGGTGTCTGAGTTGAACGAGGCCCAATGCTGTTTGGCTTCTTGCAGCATGGCGTTCAGCGCCTTCAGCTGTTCACGATCTGTGGAGCACTGCGGAATGCCCATGTGCAACGCGGCCATGGCCATCACTTCGCCCTGACTGTCCAGCATGTTGATGCGACCCTGCAATTCAGCCGGCGGGTTGAACAATATGTCGGTGGTTTGAATGTCCCCGTCATAAGCATCGCGGTTAACTGCAAAGCTGGTCGAGCCCCACTGATACGGAATCGAAGATTGGCGGTCGGGGTCAAAGCTGGGATCGGCCCAATCGGGGGCGATGTTGCCTTTGTTCTTCAGCTCACCATCGGCGATCGTGTCCAGCATGCCTTCACCCGCCATGATCGAGACCATGTAATCACCAGGCACAGAAACGTCATAAGTGCCGATGCCACCAGCCTTGAGCGAAGCCAACATGGACTCGTTCGAGTCGTATGTGTCCATGGTGACAGTGATGCCGGTTTCTTCGGTGAACTTATCCAGCAGCTCTTGCGGGATGTATTCGAACCAGTGGTACAGAACCAGTTCGCCCTCGGCTGCTGCGGCATTTGCGCCAATGGCCAAGGCAAGAGCAGCGACGCCGCTTTTCATCATATGTTTCATGTGACTCTCCATCTGTTGGTTATTTTGTGTTGTCAGACTTGCTGACGAAATAGCTGATCGTGACCATGACGATGGACACACTCAGCAACATGGTCGAAATCGCCATGATATTCGGTTTGATCCCCTGCTTGACCGAGCCAAAGATCGCGGTAGGAAGCGTTTCGACGCCCGCACCCTTCACGAAATTGGTGATGATGAAATCATCCAGGCTGACGATGAACGCCAGCAGGAAGCCCGAGATGATGCCGGGCATCATCAATGGCAAAAGGATTTTGGTGAATGCCTGCCGTTTCGTGGCATAGAGATCCAGTGCCGCTTGTTCATAGCTGTCTTCGATCCCCTGCATGCGGGCTGAGATCGGCAGGTAGGCAAAGGGAATGCAGAACGCGATATGGGCCAGCAGGATCGTCAGAAGCCCGCGTTCGAAACCGATCGAATTGAAGAAGATCAAGGTCGCAACCGCCAGCACGATTTCCGGCACCATCAGCGGCAGGCTGATCAACCCGAAAGACACAGTGCGAAAACGGAACTTACCCCCGCGCACCATCCCCGTCGCCGCCAGGGTCGCGATGGTCGTTGCCGTAGTTGCCGCGATGATTGCGATGATGAAGCTGTTCTTCGCTGCCGTTTTGAACTTGCCGCTTTCTGGGCCGGTAAACACATCTGCATACCAGCGCAGCGATACACCTTCCCAGTTGGTCAGCGATTGTGAAGCGTTGAAGCTGTAGATCGTGACCACGACCAGCGGCGCATAAAGGATGACCAGACACAGCAGTGTAATACCCTTGAATCCGCGATATGACTTGATGTCGAATTGCTTGCTTGCCATTGGTCAGCCCCCCGCCTTGTCGGCTTTGGCTTGTTGCCGGGCCGAGAACATCAGAATGATCAACACCATCGTCAGCAGGACCATCGATGCCGCCGCACCAAACGGCCAGTTGCCAGCATTGCCCTTGAACTGTTCTTCGATCAATGAACCGATCATGAAGTTCTTGGCACCACCTAGCAGGTCAGGTGCAAGGAACGATCCCATCGAAGGGACAAAGACCAGAATACAGCCCGCAAACACGCCAGGTTTGACCGCAGGAAGCAAGATCCGTCGCAGCGTCGTCCATTTCGATGCGTAAAGGTCCGCCGCTGCCTCGGACAGGGCAAAGTTGTAGCGTTCGACCGCCGCATAAATCGGCAACACCATGAAGGGCAGGTACGAATAGAACAGGCCCAGCTGCACCGCGAAGTTCGTATTTACAATGTGCAGGGGGCTGTCGATCAGGCCGATATTCATCAGAAAATCATTGAGCGGCCCCTGATCCCGCAGCAGGAATTTCATCGACACGGTCCGGATCAGCAGGTTCACCCAATACGGGATGGTGATCAGGAATACCCAGACCGGGCGCATGTTCTCGGACCGGGTCGCAATGAAATAGGCGGTCGGAAACCCGATCGCGAGGCTCAGCAGCGTCGCCGCCGCCGCCTGCCAGATCGAGCGCCAGAAAATAGTGATATAGGTCCACTCAATCTTGGGGGGCTCGTCCCCGAACAAGCCGCGATCAAAGAAGAATTGATCGTAGGCAGCCAGAGAGAATTCCCAGATCACACCCCCGCGGAATTCTTTCGTCAGGAAAGAGTAGATCAGCATCATGAGAACTGGGGCCAGCACCAGAATGGACAGCGTCACCCATGCGGGCAACAACAGCCATGTACGGGCCTCTTTATAGGTGTCTGTCGTTGCGCTGCCGCCGCTTGCTGCACCCGCCGCCATCAGTCCACCAGGAGGCGCGCGGCCCCCAGCTCCATGTTGACGAACATTTCGGCACCCGGCTCGAAGATACGCTTGTTGCCACGATCCGAATTCGAAGTGCGCACCACGAAATCGGGACCCTCGTCCAGATGCACTATTGTGGTGATGTCGGTGCCGACAAAGATGTTGTCTTTCACGCGCCCGTGCAGGCCTTCGGTCTCAACCGGCACTGCGGACATATACAGACGTTCGGGGCGGATCGACATGTGGACCTTGGACCCAACGCCAACCCCGTCGACGGCGTTGCAAGTCAACTCATGCCCACCGCCCAGATGACAGGTTGCGCGGCCGTTATCAATACCATCGACGGAGACCTCCAAAAGGTTTGTTTCGCCGATAAAATCCGCCACGAACATGTTGTGCGGACGCTCATAGATATCGGTCGGTGCACCCAGCTGCTGCAACTCGCCTGCCGACATGACCGCGATCCTGTCAGACATTGTCAGGGCCTCTTCCTGATCGTGGGTGACAAAGATAAAGGTGATCCCGGTTTCGCGCTGCAGGTGCTTCAGCTCCAGTTGCATCGCCTTGCGCAGTTTTAGGTCCAGCGCAGATAATGGTTCATCCAGCAATAGAACCTTGGGTTGCGGTGCCAGGGCCCGGGCAAGCGCAACACGCTGCTGCTGACCACCCGACAACTGGCTGGGCTTACGTGCCGAGAATTGGGAAAGCTGCACCAGCTCCAGCATCTCACCTGATTTCTTTCGTGCCTCGGATTTCGACTTGCCCCGCATTTCCAATCCGAACGCCACGTTGTCCAGAATGGTCATATGCGGAAACAGCGCATAGTTCTGGAAAACTGTATTAACTGGGCGTTTGTTGGGCGGCAGGTTCTCTATCTCATCACCATAGAGGTAGATGGCACCTTCGGTTACGGCCTCGAAACCGGCGATCATTCGCAGCAGAGTTGTCTTGCCGCACCCGGACGGGCCAAGGAGTGTAAAGAACTCATTGTCCATGATCGACAGCGAGATCGTCTTGAGCGCCGTAAAATCGCCGTAGCGTTTTACTGCATCCCGCACGTCGATCGCGATATTTACCTTGTCAGACAATTGCGCCTCCCCGAGCATTGCGAAATTCCACTCAGGTATATACGTGCAGCGCGATCCTTCTAATAACTGACTTCCTCACCAAACATTAGGATTAGCCTAATGTTTAATTTTTGCGCTTATTAATCAGTAAATTATGGTGCATCTTTGCGCTTTATTAACGCCAAGAAAACGGCGAAACGTAGTTCCTTGCTGTTTACCTACGCCTTTGGGAGGACCAGTTAAAAAAAACTGGTTGGCATTCTTACTTCCATCGAAGCTGTCACTGTGTTGTTTCTTGTTAGCGTGTTACTCTTCTTATTGGCGGAAAATTTCCCAAACCCAAGTGTAGGGTATTTCGACCAGACTGACTCGGGAGCTTCCAGAACATTTTGCATTTAGCTTAGTGGACCGAACCACTGCCCCCGCTGCAAAATCATGCACTGCGACAGGATGTGTCGCAAACTTCTAAAGCGGTCTGAGGCGGCGACTTACTAGTCGCACATATTCTGCGATCTCTGCAAATAGCAGAAATCCAGACGTCACTGTGTTCTGGAATTGCCTCTTCCGGAGCATATTGGAGACCTCGATGACTTCCAAAGTAACCGGGGTGAATTTAAACAATTTGAACCCGCACATGTGCCGAATACGACGTTTTATGAACCGATGTTCCTGTTCGATCAGGTTAGCCGTCACCTCAATTGATGTCCTGGGTGCTAAAGGTTCAAATTTCTAGGACTGATGAAAACGATCAGCTTTGACTACGCCGTTCCCTTCGGCCGCCATGCTATCAGTCAATTCGTCACATATCCGGTGATACAGGCCCTATAACCGCGCTTGAATAAACTGGTCTGAATTCGCGCAAGGCCAAAGCTCATCTACCATTTTGCTGAGATGTTCATCACCTAGAAGACCATCAAGAAGCAGATTCAATACATGTTCGGCGCAGACGTCTTGACCCTCAATAGTTATCAATGTGCCTAACTTCGCCTTCCCACGCTCGTTCAGGCGGTCAAAAAACAAAAGAAGAAGATCGTTTTTGTTTCCTGCAAGGTGAGGGATTAACGAACGGAGTAGCCCATCGTCGGTTTCTACTGTGGATAGGGTTGGTTGAGCCAATTCCTCTCGGGCCCCAATGCGTTCCAGAGCGTCCAAAATTTGCGTAATACATTCTTTATAGTTCTTGGGACGTACCAAAAATGTTTCGCGATGTACGACGACTGGTTCAGTGAAGTCGCGATGCAGCGACAGGCAGTTTGCCAGATGTCCTTTGGATCGTCAGTTGGATTAACACAGAAGTGGTAGGGGCAATGCTGGGCTCGCTCCGAGGCCAGCTGCGAGCCCGGAAGCAACTGACGCCGCAGGTTGCCGAATGTCGGCTATTGGCGAGCCGAACATCTTCTTATCGTTCCAAGACGCTTCCAGATGTTCTGGCTGACCTTCCATCCCGCGACTACTGAGCCAGGCATTTTCTTCTTGCTGCCGAACAAGCCATGCTTCGATCTGTTGAGCTGGGTTTTCGGATAGGCCATCTAACTGCTCCCGCTTCGTGCGCATATGAGCTGAACCTGCAATGAAGGACGCCAGCGTTGTTTATTCAAGCACTGTGAATTGTTTGGGTTGATCGGTCAGCTTATGGTCTGGCGCATCATCCCAGATAGAAACTTCGGCAATCAGGGCTGACTTTGGGCTCAGTAAGATCGGTGCACCTGGCGGGGCCAGCATGCAGCCGCCAACAATGACTGCGATATGATAAAACTTGCTGCCGCCATACAGACCAAACCGTTCGTCAATTGCCTGATTGAGGTTTCGCGTCAGTTCTTGTTAGGGTGCCCGGTGAGAGAGAAATGCTGCCGGCGTCATCGGCTACCACCACGCTATGCCCAAGCTTGAAGTCGTCAAGAACTTCGGGCGCACCCCGCCAATTGGTCCACGCTGCGCGCCGCGAGAAGAAATTGAGCGGCCACCCTTTGTAACTATTTCATCCTTTTGTCAGCGCCTCAGTCCTGCAAAAGCAGGTTTTGCCTAATCGACTCCACTTCTTCATCACTAATGCCTAGAATATCGCGGCGATAAGTGTCAAAAGAACCATGAGCATCCTTGACCGCCTGAAGGGAGGCTTTGATTTGTTCCGGATGCGCTCCGAAGGCCGGACGCAGCGAGTGTGGGCCCTTGCCAACCAGTTGCTCGAGCTCGTCGTAGGTGAAGGCATTGGTGGTCAGGTAGTCGCGCACGGCATCCTCTTCGGAATAGCCTAAAGTCAACATGGTGACGGCCGCCATGTATCCCGTACGGTCCTTTCCGCCTGCGCAGTGAAATAGCATCGGAAAGTTGTTCGCATCGGTGAGCAGATGCAGGAACCGGGACACTTGCGGATCAAACTTGGTCGCAAAATCCCGGTAACGGTCAATCCTGATCTGGCGCAAGTCGACATCGTGATCCGCAAGCAACTGGTTGATCTCATCGAACTTGCCTTCAAACCACATAGGGCGGATTTGAGACGCGATCTCGATGGGCATGATCTTGGCGATGTCGGCTGGATCTGAGCCAATGGGCAGATTGACGTTGAAATCCACCGAAGGAATCTGCGCGTTTGGGTGCGTTTCCAGTTCTTCCGGGGTGCGCAAATCAACAATGGTCTCGATAGCGAGGCCATTCAGCTCGGCAATGGCGGCATCGGAAAGGCCGTCCAACTGATCCGAGCGAAAGAGCACACCGGGCTTGATCCCCGCATCAGGTGTCGTGAGTTCACGAAAATTCTCAAGCCCGTCGATCGGATGACTAACTGTCACGTCTTTGCACTCCGATGGCAGATCAATGTCCAAAGCAGTACTGCAGGCTGTTGTTTGCGCGGTCGCTGTGCCGACAGTGAATGTGCACGCAATTACCGCTGCCAAGCTCAATGGGGAGTGCGCTTTCATACCGTGTGTCCTCAAAGCAGAAATCTCTTGATCAGACGCTCTTTAATCAGAGGAAGGATAGATATAGAAAGTTAAAGTCCATACGATTTTCCGATGGAGTTACGAATGCCCGAGATCGAGCAGTTACGCGCTTTTGTCACCGCAGTTGAGTGTGGTTCGTTCTCTGCCGCTGCGCGAAAACTGGGCAAAGCACAATCTGCCGTCAGCGCGACGATCTCCAATCTGGAAATCGATCTGGATCTGTCGCTATTCCACAGAGATGGCTATCGCCCCGTGTTAACGGATGCCGGTGAGTCATTACTGAAGCACGCAAGGTCGGTATTGAGCAGCATGGACATGCTCCGAGGGCAAGCCGAAGCGCTGAGCGGATCTATTGAGCCCAGGTTTTCCTTCTTTGTCGAAGATGGGTTGTTGGTGGATCGTGTTCGAAGCCTGTTAACTGGCACAGCCGATAAGTTCCCAAGCTTAGAACTCCGTGTGGAGCAGCTTTCGAGGCCTTCTGTTCTCAAGGCAGTTCAATCAGGTGATGCGGACGCTGCTTTTGTATGTGAGGCACCCAAGGAGGCTCAAAGCTACAGATGCCTCGGCGTCGGGTTTCAGAGGGTCGTGCCCGTGTGTCACGCTGACCACCCGCTGGCTAAACTGGCGACCGTGGGGCGGAAAGACCTGTCGCAATACCGTCAAGCAGTGGAACCGAGTTCCGTCGCTTCAATCGCTGGAGACCGCATTTTCAGCCCGGACATTTGGATCTAAAGTACCCCGATCACCAGAAAGGCGCTTGTGATAGGTGGCTTGGGCTGGGCAGAGTTGCCGGTCGTTTCGGTGGAGCGAGAAATCTTAGGCGGCGAGTTAAAGGTTTTGGAGTACGAATTCGCACAGGACGCGATCCTGAGGACGGTGGATTTCCTCACAATAAACGCGACCGACCAAGGGCCTGTGATGAGGTGGTTGACGAGTGAAATCACAACCTGGGATCAGCGCGCCTGGATTGGCGATCATCAGGTTGGCAGGCGTTAGCATAGCCGACATTCGGGCAAACGCAGCGAATTCACTGTTTGTCGGCTTAAAAAACACTGTCTTTTAAGCCAAAAATACGGCGATCATTACGGTTGGCCAGTAACCAAAAAGTTCTGAGAACCACCTTGAGCACCGCATCATGCAAGGGTGGATTTACTTTGGAACGTGATGCACTCTGGAAACCCACGCCCGGGTAGGAGTAACCAGAATGCCCCAATACAACGATTTGTTCGAACTCTCAGTCGAGGACATCGATCTGATTGAAGTATCCCTGCGGCGCGCACTAACCTCATTGTCGGTTGGAGCCCCTGGTGAAAGCGAAGACGAAAAGAAAGAACGGAATGACAGCTTGCACCGAATTCAGGATCTGCTTGGGCGGCTGCACGATCAGAAGATTTTCTATCGGCCTAAGTCGGGTGTGTATGTCGGCGGTTGACTAGTAGTCCAAACAGATCTGACGGGCTAACGCGAGCTGGGCAATCCAAGAGTTCGGAACCCGTCCGCGCGGGCCACGCGTCGATCCGACAACATCCGCTGTGAGCCCATCATGCTGGCGTACGGTCCGGTCAGGTGACGAACAAGGAGTCGCAGTTCAGGTATCGCTCATACGAAATTGTCCCTCCATCTCAGCAATTTCTTGAGCCTCATGAGGTTGTGCCCGAGGACTCTGGCCGGGGAAAAAAGACCGTTTTTGTCCGCTGACTTTGAGTTCGACCGGCCCCCGTTTTCGCGCTCGCGGCGAATGTCTCCTCCGACGGGTCGCGTCGCGGCGGAGGTGACCAAGGTCGAACGGCAGGAATGGGCCGCTCCGATTGATTGTTGCCTTGGATAAACTGGTGTTGATGAATTGGTCTGTCGCTTAGCATGTTCCCTAAGGAAGCAAGAGCGTATAGGTCGGAGGCCATTGAATGGCAAAAATCAGAGTAAATATTGTTGGTGCCGGTCGCGTGGGGCAAACCATCCTCGGCCTTTTGCGACACTCATCCAAGTATTCGGTTCAGGACATACTGAGTTCTCGATTTAGATCAGCGCAAAACGCAGCCCAAATTGCGGGAATGGGCAGAGCGGTGGAGAAATATGCAGACTTAGCGCCGGCCGACCTGTGGATTTTGGCGGTGCCGGATTCTCAGATTTCAATTGCAGCAACCGAACTCGCAAAAGTTGTTGGTCAACACGATGTCAATGAACCGCCTCCAGTTGCGTTTCACTGCAGTGGTTTTTTCCCGGCAGACGAAATGGCGCCGCTTCAGAAGCTAGCCTGGCGACTGGCCAGCGTGCACCCGGTACTTACGTTCGCAGAGCCGGCAACCGCGATCCAGCAATTCGAGGGAACACTTTGTGGCATTGAGGGCGAAGTTTCTGCCTTGGATTTTATCAAAGACTTTCTGACCGAGATTGGTGGAATCCCATTTCATATCAATTCCGATAGCAAAAGCCTCTATCATGCGGCCGCCGTGATTTCGAATAACTTCACTGTGGTTTTGCAGGCGATCGCGCGTGAAGCCTGGGGGACCGCGGGAGTGCCTGATGACATTGCAAAGCAACTGAACACCACGCTGCTTCATGCCACCTGTGAGAATGTTGCCGCCTATGGACCACTGGGAGCGCTTACGGGACCCGCATCACGAGGCGACACCTTTGTCGTCTCGCAACAAGCGAAAGATGTAGCCGCTTGGCACCCTGCTGCAGGAATTATCTACAAAGAGCTGAGCTTGCTCGCTCAGAAATTGAAGGCCGACGGTAAGACACAGGATTGGTTGGGTCCCGAAGCGTAGCCTGACCTAAAATTCAACTGAGGTTGTGCGAATTCTTGGAGCCTCTTATCTCGCGCTTGCGGCGAACGGCAGGTTCGATGGGTGCACTGGGATATCTTAATCTTGGATCATGAGTCCGGAATCGGCCGCCTGGCGAAACGCTTTGCCCCGGCTACGCAAATCACCACTAAGATCGTTACCCCGATCATGGACGGCGCAACGGGCTCCGCGAGCAAAAGAGCCGCGAGGATCAGGCCGAAGAACGGCTGGAGAAGTTGAAGCTGTCCGACACCTGCTGTGCCGCCTAGTGCTAAACCGCGATACCAGAAGATAAAACCGACCAGCATCGAAAAGATAGAGACGTAGCCTAGACTGAGCCAGACCGGCAGGGTCAGCCCGTTTGATGTAGGGGGCCATGTCAAAATCGCGAAAGCCGCCATAAAAGGTAAGGATAGGACCAGCGCCCAGGAAATCACCTGCCATCCACCCAAGCGACGCGATATCTGTGCACCCTCCGCATAGCCCAACCCGCAAGCGAGGACGGCAGCGACCATGAAGAGGTCCCCGACGAGTGATACTTCAGCGCTTTGGCTGAGGGCGAAGCCGACGACGGCCGAGCTGCCAAGGATCGAGAATACCCAGAACAACGCGGTCGGGCGTTCTCCGCCGCGCAGAACGCCGAATGTCGCGGTGGCTAGCGGCAGGAGGCCAATGAAAACGATGGAATGTGCAGCGGAGATGTGCTGTAGCGCCAGCGCTGTTAAAAGCGGAAAGCCGATCACTACACCCAAGGCTACAACCACAAGAGAAAACAGGTTCTCACGCGAAGGTAGCTTTTCTTTGAAAAAGGCCAGCAGGGAAAGCGCAAGTACAGCCGCAAGAACCGCTCGGGCGGATGTCAGGAAGAACGGGTCTAGGCCACTGACCGCCACCCTCGTTGCGGGAAGTGACCCACTGAAGATCAATACACCGAGCAGTCCGCTGCCCCAACCAGAAAACGAGGAGTTCATAAATTAACGGTCCTTTTTGAACCTTGTAGCTGGAGTGGCGCGACAAACGCAGGTACAAAGCAATACAATTGGAAAAAACTGTACTGCTGTATGGCCCCATACAGAGGAGATCGAGTATGGCCGTTGCGACCCGTAGAGCTCTTGTGATGGAACATATCACGCGTCTTATTCGATCGCGGGCACTTGGTGCGGGTGACAAACTTCCCTCAGTCCGGGGCCTTGCGACTCGCTTGGGCGTGTCACCTTCGACAGTGGTAGAGGCCTATGATGTCTTGGCCGCTGAAGGAGTTATCTTTGCTCGTCGCGGCTCAGGTTTTTTTGTGTCAGACCGCGTACAACCGTTCGAGGTTTCGCAAACTGGACCGCTGCTTGAGCGCGAGATTGATCCGCTTTGGGTCGCGCGACAATCGATAGACGCCAGCCAGGACATGGCAAAGCCTGGATGTGGCTGGATGCCTGCCGATTGGATGCCTGTCGAGTCGCTACGGCGAGCAATGCGCCGTGTGGCACGTGGAGGCGACAATGTGCTTACAGATTACAGCTGTGCACAGGGTCATTCCGGTCTGCGCCAGCATGTGGCTCGAATGCTGTGCGACCAGAACATAGAGGTAGATCCCAATACCGTTTTGCTCACCAATTCTGGATCGCAGGCGCTGGACTTGATTTGCAGATTGCTACTCAAGCCTGGCGATACTGTGTTGGTGGATGATCCATGTTATTTCAACTTTCAGGCCCTTCTGAGAGCACACCAGATTACCATTGTCAGTGTCCCCTACACGCCTAACGGCCCCGACCTTGCCCAATTTGAAAACATGCTTAGGAAAGAGCGGCCGCGGCTCTATCTGACCAATTCGGCATTGCACAACCCAACAGGTGTGACACTAACTGCGGCGACTGCGCATCGTGTACTGACTCTGGCCGAAGCGTATGAGTTGCAAATCGTGGAAGATGCCATTTTCTCTGAGTTCGAACCTGATCTTTCGCCAAGACTGGCTTCCCTGGATGGGCTTAACCGCGTTCTCACTATTGGAAGCTTTTCCAAAACCCTGTCGGCATCGTTGCGATGTGGATTTATTGCAGCGCGTCCTGACTGGATTGTCTCCCTGACCGAACTTCAGGTTGCGATCAGCTTCGGAGGTCCAAGCCCTATGGTGACAGAATTGCTACATTCGGCGCTCACTGACGGTAGCTATCGCAAACACATGGAGGCGCTCAGGGCTAAACTGGATCGCGCCCGTACCCGCGCAACCGACGAGTTAGAAGCGTTAGGCATTAGGCCTTTTGTGAAACCCAGAGGTGGATTTTATCTTTGGTGCGAGCTGCCAGACGGACAGGATGCTGCAGCGATAGCGCGAAAAGCTCTCAAGAAAGGTGTCGTTCTGGCGCCCGGAAATGTCTTTAGCCCAACTCAATCCAAGAACTCGTTTCTACGTTTCAACGTAAGCCAGATGACCAGAAAGACCCATGCGGAACTACTTCGCGATCTGATGAGTGAGGCACAATAGGACTGCCTACTTCTAGAAAAGGTAATAATCTTCCCCTCAAAGTGAAAGTCCGGTTAGGGCCGTCTGCGAACTCCAGCGGCAATGAGGCAGTGAGCTATAACGCTTCCTAGCTGGAAACGATGTTTGGTTAAACAACCACCGTGGCCAGTTCGTACTGGAATGGCTCCGATAGCCAAGACACGAGCTTCATTCGTTAACTTTTGGCTTCCAATTGGCTTGTTTCATAGCTTCACCTAATTCCACTCCGTATGCCCGGTCCGCGAACAGTCTCTGAAATAAAATATCCACCCGACTGTCAGGCCACTCACGCGAGAGTTTATCCGCCAAGGCCTGAGCTTCACTTTCGTTACCCAGCATCTGGTGAGCCGCCAAAAGATAAGCCACAGACACAGGGCCGACGGGGCCGCCCTTTTCGGTCACCTGCTCAAAGGCGGAAACGGCACCTTCGAAATCCTTCAGGTGAAACTTTGCAGACCCCATCGCGTTCTGAAACACATAACCCCGGTCCAAATCTATTTTCGACAGCGCATCTTCGCTGATCATCACGACTTCTTCGAACTCACCTGCGTACAACAAGATCAGTGAGACGAACTCCAGCACATGCACGTCGTTTGGTGCTAAACGCTGTGCCCTGTACGAGAACTCCGTAGCTTCAGGCCAATTTCCCTTGGTAAATTCGACCCAGGCCTTTGCAGATTGGCTCCACCCCGTTTCGGGTGCCAATTCAATGGCCCTGCTGGCCTGTGTGTCCGCGTAACGCAGCATGTCCCCGGTCGGATCGGCGTCCGGTGAAACCAACGCTATCATTGCTGCAACCTGCGCGGCTCCTGCGTGGCCTCCGAAATAGCTGTCGTCGTTTTCGATTGCCCCTTTGAATATTGTCAGGGCTCCGTTCAGCCGCGCGGGCTCCAACGCCGGAAAAATCAAATCGCGGCCTGAGTTGGCCAGGTTGACGGCCTGAAGCCGCATGGGGGATGCATCAAAAATGGCGCTGCGCTCATCTTGGCTCAGGCCATCGACTGGCAGGTTGACTGGAACCCCACGATTTGTCGACATTAACGCAATTGCAGCAGCAACACAGATAAAAATGAAAACCCCTGTAATCCCAACGAACGGGCGAAGCCAAGTGTGCCTCTTAGTTTCCCTCTCGGAAACTTCAGGCTGATCCGTCCCGGGCGACCTAATCGAGATCTCAGGTGCGTATCCGCCTTTTGGCAGATCGAAAACAGTGACTTCTTCGCGGCCATCTTCGACATAATAGTCGGCCAGCTTGCGACGCAGGCGACCAGCGTCCACCCGCACCACATTTTCTCTGCGTGCCATCTCGGACATGGTCCCGCCATAGACATCCATGGCGATTGTTTTGGCACGTATTTCGTCGGCCCTGCCGTTAAGGGATTCCTCGACCACATAGACAAGAAAGTCCTGCAATCGCTGTGAACTTGCGAAAGTCGAGGATCTGACAAGTCGTTGAAGTGCGGCCCGTACATCCTCAGCGTCAGGCGCAATGCCCTCATTCAGAGGAGGTGACTTGTCTCTAAATACTTCCATATTTTCAGCGAGTTACATCCATTACTATACCGTATTATGCCCCGATATACCTATTGTTAAAAGTGAATTCGTCCAACACTCCAGTAAATCTTCTGATCCATCGAGCGAGTCATTGAAATTGAAAGGCATCGACCTTGATACCCTTTTTCCCGACCACCGCGCCGCAATTGCTGACTTACGGCGCGCGGACACGGTGTTCGATGAGATCTGCCAAGACTACCAGCTTCTCAGCGACGAGTATCTCTCCATGAATGCTGAGCCGGGAAGCCAATCGTACCAAATTGGATGTGACATCCGCGAGACCCTGGATGGTCTTAGGGATGAAATCGCCCAGTCGCTGCGGCGCGCAGGAAAAATGTAATTCGAAAATGGGGAAGGGATACCAATGAGATCGATAGTGAAACAGGCCTCGGCCATGGTGATGATGGCTGGTGCGAGCTTTGCTCAGGATGCGCCCATCATTCATGATGGAGAATTCCACTTTCTCCGCGCGCAATTTGGCGAACAATGGGACGCTCAGGATACGGAGATCGAAGCGAAGCTTTCCGAGATCCGTGGCGCCAATGGCGGCAAACCACCTAATATTCTTTACATTCTGATTGACGATGTCAGTTTCGGTCAGATGGGCAACCGGACGATGAACTACGTCACCGGTTTCGATACGCCCAACATCAACGATTTTGCCACTGAAGGCATGTCCTTGATGAGGATGTATACCGAGCCATCCTGCACGCCGACACGAACGGCGATGTTGACCGGTCGTCATCCGGTGCGCGCGGGCGTGGAGGAGGTAAAGGTTGCTCTGGTCGGTGAAGGCCTGGCGTCCGAAGAGGTGACGATTGCCGAAATCCTGAAGGAAGAAGGGTACAACACCGCCCATGTCGGGAAATGGCATCAGGGCGATATTGAACAATCCTACCCGCACAATCAGGGGTTTGACTGGGCGGCCTTTCCCTTGCATCAGCAGGTTCAGCTAAGCTTGATGACACGAGATGCGATGGTTGCCAACAACATGCTTGGCTTCCATGCGTCGGGTCAGTCCAACCAGTTTCAATTGGACCAGCGGTTCAAACCCTACGGGCTGGTAACTGGCGTAGAAGGTGAAGCGGGCGGCCTTGCTCGCGAAGTAGACATAGCGCCGGGCGAAGAATGGACACAGGCGAAATACGAAGAAATGAACCTGCGCTATCAGCGTCAGGCATTGGAGGAATTGGAGAAGCTGGCTTCGCAGGACGACCCGTTTTTCATGCAGTACTGGCCGCTCTACCCGCTGAACTTTGCCTACCCTGATGAGGCCGTTTCCCGCAATGGTGGCTTCCATGCCGACAAATTACAGGTTCTGGACGGCTGGATCGGCGAAGTTCTGGCCAAGCTCGATGAAACTGGCAAGGCAGACAGCACCGTCGTCATGATCATGGCTGACAATGGCTTGATGTATCACTACGAGGGGACATCAGGTCTAAACCAGCTGATTTATCGCGGCGGCAAGACCCAGCACCTGGAAGGCGGCGTGCGGACGGATGCCTTCATCCGGTGGCCCGGAGTAATCGAACCGGGAAGCGCAGCTGGTGATATCGTGCATGTCTCGGATCTGTTCACTACCTTTGCCCGGATTGCAGGGGCAACCGACCGCATTCCGCGCGACCGTGTGATTGACGGGATTGACCAGACCGCGCTGCTGCTTGAGGGCGAAGGCAACTCGCGCCGAGACTACGTCTATGTGTACGAGGGGCCGGTCTTGCGCTCAGTGGTCAAACAGGAGTTTAAAATGCACCTGCCTGCCCCCGGCCAGCCGGGCGCAGCGGCACCTGTTTTCAATGTCTACCGCGACCCGCGTGAAGAACATCCCCTTGTTGGGTACTCTTTGTGGTCAGGGGCGTCCTTTCAGGACATGGTCAAGCGCCATCAAAAAACCATTGCCAAACACCCGCATCTGCCACTTGGAAAGGGTGTTCCTTACGAAGGTATCGAGAACCTTCGCCCTGAAAGCGAACTGACAAGAGAAGTCTTTTCCAGTTGGCAATAACGAACTTGGGACGGTGGCGGCAAAGCCACCGTCTCACCAATCGCACTAAGTTTTTAGGTACACGATGGCCCGCCATTTCGTTGTTCATTCATATCTGGCGTCCGCGTTGCTGATGTCAGGTATTGCTGTCGGAGCTGAGGAAAACGCGTCGAACCCATTGGCTGCTGTCAACAACACGGACATTCGTTATCAGTATTTTGATCTTGAAGGTGGGGCAGACCGTCAGGATGTGTTCATTGATGGCGCATATATGCTGCGCCCTGATCTGAAGCTGAAATATGAGCTCCACTACAATTCGACAAATGCGACTGGCGCACGGTTCAGCGGGTTTGAAAAGACCAGTTTGAAGCTGATCTATTTCCCGTCACAGAAACCCCTGAATGACACCTGGACCGTCAAATCCGCGCTTGGGTTGGAGTGGACCCTTGATTTTGGCGACCCCGATGAAGGCATTGGCACCGGGTCGGATCAGATCGCCCCGTTTGGTGGTTTTGCCTTTGCCAACACAAACACCGGGCTGACGCTGATCCCTTTGGTCCAGCATTTCGCGTCGTACAATGGCCCGACTGATGTCAGCCAAACTGCAATGCGCCTGATTGCGCTTCAACCGTTTGGCGATGGGTATTGGGTCAAAGCAGATATCAAAGCGCCCTATGATTGGGAAAACAACGCCTGGCCTGCAACCGCTGAGTTTCAGATTGGCAAAAATCTTAGCCCCGGTATTGCCCTCTATGCAGATGTGCTGATCGGGATCGGAGCAGATCGTCCTTATGATCAAGGCGTCGGAATCGGTCTCAGATTCAACTACTAAGTTTCAGGAACCCCAAAGACAAAGCTACGTCTTACCGCATAATTTTCAGCGTGATTGCGCTTGCGACGTGCCTTCTAACGCTGCCGACACTTTCCTGTGCTCAATCACTGACCGCGCCGGACCAGGACGAATCCAGCTGGGGTCATGGTGCTGCGTTCTATCTATTCACACCCTTGCGAACCACAGGGACATCCACCGTGGCTGGTCAAGCCGCTGATCTAGATCTTGGCGACGTGCTGGACTTGCTCGATTTCGCAGCGGCTGGCCGGTATGAGGCATGGAATGGAGATTTTGGAATAATCGTCGACGCCAACTAAGTTGGCATCGAACAGGATACGACGCTGCCTGGCTCGATGGGTGCCGAGCTGAACGTAAACGTGCGTCAAAATGGTCTGGCGTGCTAGGTGCTTACCGTATCGTTGACGGAGCATTCGGTGCAAAAAACCAGCGGTATGCAATCGATATTCAGGCGGGACAGAGGTACAACTCCATCAGTTAGGAAACAGACATCTCCACTCCGACGCCTGGCAATCCGCCTGTATTGGGCGCCGATCAGGATTGGATAGAACCCGTAATCGGCAAGCGCGGGATGTGGCGACTGAGCCAAAACTGGCCCGGAATTGCTTCGTTGCTGGCGGAAATGACCTTCAAATCGGTGCGAGTGTTGGTTTTGATTTCCAACCCTGAGAGACAACCGCCCTCACATTTGGATGCCGCTATTTCAGCGTCGACTACAGCGACATGCTGAGTTCAGGAGAATTCGCCTATGACGCCGACCGGCACGGGCCTTACTTTGGCATCAAGTATTTCTTCTAAGGGCAGCTCTATTGCGTTCCCGGCTTCCGGCGTGCACGTAACTTTGCACTTGCAGTGAATGACGGCGAAGCAGGCTGCGACCGCAGCATTTGATTGGTCGGTGAAAGGCAGGTTTGGACCGCGAGCCTTCAATTCGACTGAAATTCGCCGAGCTATGTTATTTTCGAAAACAAATTTTGAAACTACGAGCGGCCAGCGGAAGAATTCGCTGGCCGTTCTACTGAGTTGAGCAAGGGCGCAAAGCCAGCCCTTACCCTGTCTGGGCGTGGTTGCCAAAATACATGAACTCTTTGTCCATTCCTGCAACGTCCGCCGCGTTCAGCGACAGATTGGCGCCGTCCAACATCTTGTAGCTGGGTTGGGACTTCACCCACTCATCCGCGTCCTGCAAGGTGGTCAGGGTATAGCTGGTGGTCTCGCTCAGATAATGTGTCGGAATGATAACTTTGGGATTCAGGCGCGACACGATATCATCGCCCTGACCATAACTGAGGATGTGTTGCGATCCGTCCACCGGCAGAGTGAGGATGTCGATTTCCCCGATGGCATCCCAGAATTCCTGCGGCGGGTTGTGCCTATTGTCGCCCCAGATCAGGGTTCGCAACCCACCGGCCTCGATCACATAGACCACCATGTCCATATGGCTAACATTATTGGGCGGGCAGGCTTCAACGCCGAATTCAGCCAAGGCGTTTGTCCAATTGTACCAACCCGGAGCCTGGCACGCGTGTTTGTCGGCAAACCCCGTGATTTTGATATCGGCAAACTCAAAGTTTCCAACCATCCGGTCCAGCACCATAGTTGAGACCGGGCGGTGAATGGCATCGTGGTCAAAATGCGTGTGGGTGGACATGCAGATGTCCACTGGCACCTCGGGGAATTCATTCTTGAACCACAGCCCCCAGGCACCGGACGGGTCATCGCGCCATGGGTCGAACAACACCGTCGCCCCGCTCGGCGAGGTGAATTTCAGCGCGCAATGGCCGTAGAAGTCGATCCCCAGATCGCCATCGACAGCAGTGCCCGTGGTTTTCTGCAATTCGATAACACCATTGTTGTTCCCCGGCTGGGTCCAGTCGGTCGATTGCGCCTGAGCCGATGTGCTGGACAACAAAGACGCAGCACCACCCACTCCTGCTGCTCCGGCGGCCATGAAAAAAGAACGTCGAGAAAGGCCTGGCGTCAGATCGTCTTTCTTGCCATTCACCAACGTCGGTTCCAGCTTTAGGTCTTCTCGTTCCATTATGTGTTTCCCTGTAGTTGCCCGGCACCCGGATTGGCACCATGGACAAAAGGGTAACAACGGTAGTCGGTCAGATGAGTGTGAGAAAACCAAGAGTAAATAATGGGGATCATCCCCATGATTATTACAGGGACCGCAGCTTGCTACGCAGGTTCTGACCCGTTTTCCGCAAGCCCAGTTTCTTGCGTATGTTGTTGCGATGAAACTCGATTGTGCTCGGCTCACGCGACAATACCTGAGCAATATCTTTTGTGGTCTGGCCGCGCATAATCATTTGGGCGATGTCCTGTTCGGACGGGGTCAGCTGTTCGAACACATCCCGCTTTTCGTCGGACATCGAGGCAGTGATGGATCTTAAATTCTCTTCCAGAATATCAAGATAGACCAGCGCCGCATCGTTTCCTATGACCCGGCTGCGCAGCTTGGCAAAAGTCGGCGCGACAACTCCTTTGATCTGTCGCATGATGTTCTGGTCGTAGTCATCGCGCGACCGCTCAACGCTTTGCAGCAAAACGCGCAGGGCGATGTTTGCCTCTTCCAACTCGGCGGTGCGTTCTTCGACACGTGTTTCCAGTTGATCCAGACTTTCCTGAAGTTGTCGTTCAAGCTGAACGCGTCGGTCCGCTTCGACAAGCAGTTTAAGGTCCGCTTCGATCACGCGAGCAAACTCTTTCAGCCCTTCGCGGAACATCAGAGCACGTCGGTTCAGTTTCGAGTCCAAAACGCAAATTGTCCCAAATACAGACCCGTCCGGCCAGTAGAGCGGGAAGCCGACATAGAAACTCATACCGTGTTCCATGTCGTCATTGTCCGCCCATCGGGGATCGTACTGCGCGTCTTCCACCACCAATTCGCCCTGTTCCAGAACGCCATGGCAGTAGAGTTTTTCGTTCAATCTGAAACACAGCCCGACGTCATAAGGGTGGTCCGCAGTATCGTTCCTGACGAAGACTGAGTGTTCGGGGGTGTGGGTGCGCATCACCAGACTGGCAGGCACATCCGCCAATCTAGCGATGAGGTTAACAATTCTCTGCCAGTTATTGATCGTTTCTTTCGGAATATTCAACATTGGCTGAACAGCGCCCCCTGTACTTGCCGCCTTGGCACCACCATCACCAATCCCAAGCAACAGAACAATTAGAATAGGCCGATTGCCCTTCGATCAAGCCCCTTGGCTTCAGCAAGGCGTGCGCTTGCCGCACAGTCCGGTGTCCGCCGGTTGAATGATAGATATGTGCCGTGAACGATGGTTCGATGCCAAAAAAGAGCATAATCTGTCGCCGATCGTTTCCCTTGCCCTTGCCAGACACAAGGCAACAGAATTTCGGAGATCACCGTGGCTACTTTTTCGATCACGTGCAGCGAAAGCCTGCGATACGGGTTGCGATTGCAGCATCAAAACAATGGGTTGGATGCCGGCTCTGGGCCGTCCTTGCAGGTGAACATAGGTTGGTATCGTACGAATACTGGGGTCGATCTAATGGTGACAAAGCTGGTCGCCGATTAAAAGCGTACTCTGTTTGGCGCCAGGCCCGACGGAGTCTGTATACCGAAGCGCGATTTTTATTAGCGTCAGCCAAAGCTCAAACACCGCTCAGGAACTTACGAACAGTGAAAGTAATGAGGTTGGCTACTATCTGCTCGCTCGTGTTGATACCGGCAAAATTTGTGTCCGCAGACCTGCTGGCAACAGACAGCTATGTGAAATACCTGTCGCGTAGCGACATGACTGACAATCAAAACCTATTACTGGCTGAGTGCATGGTTGCATTGCTCTCACCCGAAGCCAGAGCTGAACTCCAGTCATCAAAGTCTAAAAGAGCTGCAGAGTTGGCTTTTCTGGCAGACGGTAAAAATACGTCTCAAGGGGTCTGTATCGTTCGGGCACTCACTGAAGCGAAGTAGCAACATAATCGGGCGCTAACTGCCGCTTCAGCTTTGCAGTGGCGCAACGTGTTGAGCTGAAAGCCCACCCGGCGGCCCCGACGGTTTTGGACTTCGCCTGCAAGTCACGGTGGTTTTACCCAAAAACTTGCGCATGATTGCAGTGCGTAATTGACGGGTGCTTGCCAATTTGTTCGGTTGATCTGAACTGACTTTGCTTCACGTTGAAAATGACCCGACCTGCGGCGCCAATCGGGTTTTTGGTGTCCGCATAAGATCAACGCCTATTCTGTTAAGGCTAGTACTGCTGTGTGCTCAACAGTGGCGATACCGAAGATCTGACTACCAGATCATGACACTAGCCGTGTACTGAATTCGCTTTTACTCACCCAGATTGGGAACTAGAGATATCCTGTCATTTCTCGTTCGCGATGCGCTCCAATTCATCGGCAACAGCCAATGGTGCGGTCACTATCGCCTCGTGACAGGCGGCAATTTCGGAAATGGGCCAGCCATATTGCCTCGCGCGGTCGAGCGATCCGTTTGCAGGCATATAGGGCGGATCAGACAAGTGAATATAGTGGGGGTTCAACCCTTTTCCTGCAGGCTTTTGCATGGCCAATGACGTCTTTAACGTTGCCAAAGGATGTGGGGTCAAGCGCGGCTTCAGGAAAGCGATGTCCGCCGCCTTAGTCACACCCAGAATTTCCGGGTCAACCGGGGGCAAACTAAGGCCGTTGCTGAACTGATTGGCCAGATCCTGGCGGGCCTGGGCAATTTCGGAATCCAGCAAATCGAACCAGCTCTCGCCCGGCTGCAATATTGCTGCATCAAGATAGATCACCTTTGAAATCCTTTCAGCCACCTTATCGCCGGTTCCGCAAATCGTGGCACCGCCAAAACTGTGACCGACCAGAACCAGGTCGTGGAGGTCTTCAAACAAGATATGCTGTTCGATGTCGCGCGCAAAAGTCTCCAAGGTAATCTCTGCGTTGATCAAATGTGACCGATCCCCGACACCGGTATTGGTCGGCGTGTGAACCTGATGGCCCCGTGTCCGGAGGATGTCGGCGACCCGAGACCAACACCAACCGCCATGCCAGAGGCCATGCACAAGAACAAAAATCGATTGAGGCATCCGGTCCCCGATCCTTAAATTGGCTGCAACATTGTGGCACTCTAGCTGAGCTGAACGAGGCGTCAAAAGTTTCTGCAATACCAATCAATTTTTGAGACACGGTGACAATGAAATTTAATATTTAATTCACTAGGTATTTCTTGTTGGCAGGTCGAAACGGCACTAGCGACGAGAGGTAGCTGACCCCAATACTCTGTCTGCTTGGTGGGTTGTGTTAAACATTGGTGATGATTGGCAAGTGCAATGCCACTGGGTGATCGCCAACCAACAGCGCAGCCCGGCCGAGAGCTTGTCAACGCCCGACCCCTAAGTATTGATCGCTGTAGTGCGACAGAGAGAATGTGGCATTGGCCGCAGTGTCGATGAATGCGTTGGGTCAAAAATGCTTGACGTTTGGGTCAGAATTGAAGGATGCGCTTCACTGATTTACTAAGGCTTTGGGCATCGAGTGAGATCAAAGATCTGTAACGTTCCACAACTGTCAAGGGGGTCGGAACGGCCAAGTCCGGGAGGGACCCACGCGTGCCTCACGCGGGGTAGGAACTGGGATTTTGTCGAGAAGAAGACGCGCGTTCCGCGCGGCGCTGGCCCGTTGACCGGCGCGGGGGATCTCGTTCCGGAGCCTGGCCGCCGGGCAGTCCTCTTTCCAAAGACGCCCGTTTTGCGGATCGGGATGATTGCGGTGGCCTGCTGTTCGATGATGGCCGCGTAGCATCGTCGGGTGTCATATGCGCCATCGGCAGTCACCGTGCCGATCTGCTGGTCTTCCGGGACTTGGTTGAGCAGGTCCGGCAGGACCGGGCTACCGCTGTCGCGGCTCGAAGTGAATTCAGCCGCGCGGATGTCTGACGTCCCCTTTGTCCATAGCCAGATGCACTTTGCGCCGCTGGTGCGGCGTTACGCGCCATGCTTGGGCGTTTGCCATTCGCCATTGCCGAGGAACGTCATCCCCCTGCCGTCGACCAAGAGGTTCAAGGGGCCGTCGGCATGGGATCTGAACGGTGCGTGTCTTTTGCCTGCGGCAGAGGGTCGAGTAGTCTAGCTCCAGCCAATCCAGCGCTGCCAACTCCAGCAGGCTGGCAACCACACCTGCAGTCTGCCGCAGAGGCAACTTGAACAGCTTTCGGGCCGCGCCAGCCAGGTCATCCCCGATCAATCCAAATCAACAACGAGGCACGCATTCTCGGAACAGCATTGTAGTTGGCCCAGTTCTTCGTGCGATGGCGAGTGGGAGTCGGCTTCGGCATTCCGCCCTCCTAATCCCATGGATTCACATTGTGAATTCTCCTTAGTCGAGTTCTGCAACAACGCCGTTCAGCAGCTTGAACAGGCGTGCCAATCTCAATGGAAATCTCATACCCGCTGTCATCGGCATCCACGGCGGCCACACCGTTCGGGCTTATCTGGCTGTCGAAATACCCATCGCGCAGCTGACCGTCGATATAAAACTGACTGTCCGCAACCAAAAGTGCACTGAGGGTAGCATCGTAGCCGACGGCCGAGATATCGGCGCTGGCCAAGCGGTTACCGACACCTGATGACAGATGGTCGATGCCAAATTCCAGCCCGCCAAACACCTGTCCGCCTGCAACCTCTCCCTTAGGGAAACTGTGTCATATCGACGTTCATCGCTGTTTGTCAAAACACTGCGATCACTGACATTTTTTGTACCAGCGTGGTTATGTGCTTGCGAAACTGCGGAGCGAACATCCTGTGCTTATCCGCGCTGGTCATGGCCTCGAAACGGACCGGCCATGGACATTCCAGCACACATAGCAATAGCGAATGCAGTGACAAATGCAATCATTACGTTTTTCATCATTTCGCACCTTCCAGCTAAGCGTGTTCATTTCGCTGTGTGTGCAATAAACATGGTATTCTGCGGCTCAGGTTTATTGCGCGGGCACGTCAAGGTTTTGAGGGAAGGCATCAAATTGGCACCCGCCTACAGTGCAATATCTGGTGGGGCGTTCACTGCCAGGTAGGCATTGGCTTCGAGGCAACCGCTCGCCAATTTGATTGGGCATAAATCAACACGCGCAACCGCGAAAAACACGCTGTACCAGCCGAAAGTTTGGACTGGGTCGAGGTCGATTTCCTTGCCCTCTTACCGTATGGACAATGTGCTGAACCGGCCTCATAGAGAGACCGGTTCAGCCGGGATCCTGGTACTAGCTGTCCGGGCCCGGCGATAAATAGCGGCATGTCGCGTTTCCTCTAGGAAGACCCGCCTAGGTCCGCAATGTGCTACGGGTGGTGCATCCAGGTTGGGTTATCATCGAGGCCGCCACCCGACGTATTTCCTATAATCCAAGTGTAACTACCACCGTCTGCAATACCGATGGCTACGACATTGGGCAATTCCGAGCTCCAGTTCGTTCCATATGTACTCTGCTGCTGGGTCGAGGAGAGATTGGTTTGACCCAGATCCTGCTTTGATGTCACAGCGAAGCGACCGTCAGCCATGCTATTGCTTTGTTGGGTTTTGGCCATCCGGTCAGAGTGGCTGATTGCTTGCGAAATCGTTGAGCGAACATCATGTACATTCCCGCCCCGACCGTGGTCACGCAACGGACCGGCCATGGACATTCCAGCACTCAGAACAATGGCGAGTGCAGTGACGGATGTGATCAGTGTCTTTTCCATTTCTTGGTCCCTTTCGGTTTGGCGCTGTTGATGCGCTGTGTGTGAGACCAATTTGGCAATCCGCAGATCAGATTTATTGTGCGGGCACGTCAAGGTTTTGAGAAAAGACATCAAGTTTCCGCCCGTCGGCGGCACCTCCCGCAGTACGGCAGCCTTTGTCCGGTGAAATTTGGCTTCGCTACGGCCCTCCGCGAAACTGAATAGGTGGAAATCGACAAAGCTCGAACAGCCGACATTTGGGCAAAAAGCAGCATCAGGCACAAAGGGCTCCTTACGGACCTCGGTGCCATCGCGGCAAAGCCCTCTGCCTCGCTAAAAACTGACACGAGGACGGCCCAAACCTGCCGCTGCGCTGCTGCTTCCTCAAAACAGTCCTTCGGAACCCTTGTCTTTTGCCTCCTCTTCATAACGCTTACGTTCTGCATCCGCCGTGTTACGCCACTCTGCACGAAGTAGGTCCATTCGCCGAGGAATGCTGTCATTGAGGACCTCCGCCTCAATGATCCGTTCTGTCCGAAAGTACCGAAAGCCTTCTCGCATCTCGCACCATGCAGCGATGATGCGGCTGGTGTCCCGATAACCCAGCAGTATGGGCCAGATCACACGACGGGTCTGTTGGCTTGAGTGCTCCAAATATTTAAGGGCTATCTTTTGGCGGCGCCAAATAGCTAGGCGAATGGCCGCGGCTCCCAGTACTTCATCCGGCTGAAGAAACGACGTCCGGTACTTGTCAGGTGCGACAGTTTCCAGCTTGGTGATCAGCTTCTCTGCCGCCCAACATCAAGCAGGGAAATTTACTGAAGCCGCCATTCGTGTGTCTGCAACGAATCGGCGCTTGGTCCGCAGAGTGCTAGTAGACCACCTCCAGATATAGCGCTCAGGTCGAAAATTCGGTTTGACGGACGCACCACGGCATTTGCGCTGCTCGCTGAACGGCAGGTATGGGCCGTGAGTGAAGCGTCGTATAGGCAGACTAAACTCCTTGCGCGCTAGAACGGCTTGCCAAGACCCATTCGACCTGCAAAAACTAAGATGTTCAGTTGTCTAACTGGCAGCGAAAGCTGAGGAAATCCGACAGATTCAGAGCGTTCAAACGGTGGACACATTTAACAAATTTGGACATCTTAGTACGCCGCCTGCCGGACCTTTTCGATTTATTGCGTTGGACGTCGAAACGGCGAGCAATTCTATCGGTAGCATATGCCAGATTGGGCTTTGTTTTGTTAGCGACACTGGTTCCATGCAAACCTATTCTGTACTGATTGACCCCGAGGGACCATTCGAGGTTTTCAATACTGAGCTTCACGGGATTTCTGCCGAAACCGTGATTGGGGCTGGAACATTCCCAACGGTTTACGCATCCTTGTTTGAAGTCCTGAACACCCACAATCTTGTGCAACACAGTACGTTTGATGAAAAGGCGATGACGGCTGCTTGTACCCGGTATGGGCTGCCAATGATCTCGTCGCATTGGACGAATAGCGTGTCGATTGCCCGTCGGGCATGGCCGTCCTTGAAGGGCGCCGGCGGGCACGGGTTGGCAAATCTTAAGAAATACCTCGGCCTTGAGTTTCATCACCATGATGCAGGTGAAGACGCCCGTGCTTCGGCTTCTGTGATCTTAAAAGCAGAGGAGGCTTTGGGGACGCCGTTGTCTTACCTCAGGACAAACCGCCAGTTGAACTTCCAATTCGGAAATCCATCCGAGAGATAAGCGGCCAAGGTCTTCTAGGTCCTGCTGAACGGCGAACCAACCGTGCGATGTTATGCAGTGTCCGAAGTCCGGCTCTGCTGAAGCAGTCATCCCAATTTTTGCAGTGTTCGAATGTCTAGAATGGGTCAAGTCGTTTTGACCATTGAGCGTGGTTTCATCACCAGTTTCCTGCAACACAACAAAACAATTGCGAGTTACGAGCAGGTAGGATTGCGCATGATAGCAAGCTGGTTTTCTCACTTATTTTTAGCCACCCACACGTTTGGTTTTATGGTGTAAAAACTCGTCGCGCCTGGGCACGCACTGCTTAAGACGTAACCTAGGCGCGACTCAAATCCATTCAATTGTTTTTTTACCTAACTATTTTTGCGACCGTACCCAGATGCATCTTGGCTAAGTTGGAAGCTGTCGAGCAGGGGAAGAAATGCTGCCAACGACGCGCTATGTGAAGAGTGGAGGCGTGCATGTCGCCAATCAGTTTTTTGGTGATGGGTCAAAGAGCTGTGTTTTTGTTCCCGGATTTATCTCTCAAATCGAAAACTATTGGGACTAACCCAGATGTGCCTGGTGGTTAGAAGGCGTTGCCAGGTTGTAAAAATGGGTTTGCGGTTGTAGCGCGATGCCATGTTGGATCAGTCTGATCTGTCCCGCCTCAGGGGTTTCCGTTTCCCGCGTTCGGTCATCGGCTACGTCCGGCGGACAAATGGCACCTCGTCGAAGTCGTAGTGCCTATCAATGGTCGAAAACATTGGCTGTGGCGCACGGTCGATGGCAACGGCGACGCACTTGATATCCTTGTTCAGCCGTGTCGCAACAAGGCCGCCGCGATGCGCTTATTCAGGAAGCCGTTCAAGACCTGGGCAACCGCGCGTGACCATCACGGACAGACTACGTTCTTGCCGCGCTGCGATGGCAGAAGCGGCCCCGGAGACTGATCATCGCCTGAACAATCGCGTTGAGGCTTTGCACGGACATACGAGGCGGTGACAGAAGGTTATGGGCCAGTTCAAGTCACCCTCTCAGGCGCAACCGTTCTTGTCGGTCTACGATCAAACCGCCGCCCTATTCCGACCCAAACGCAACCGTCTTTCAGCCTGTTCTTATCGCTATTCACGAGCGGATGCCGTCAATCTGTGGACTCAGTACAGCGGCCAACAGGCCGCCTAAACCATCTCGGCATGGCAACTCTCAGTCAAATGAAAACAACCTGACAATGCCCAAGTCCCAAAGAGGTAACACTTTGTTCTGGTGAAAGTCTGCTTCCTCAAATTTTATTGTTGTTGAAGTCAGAGAGGCATGAACAAAGACCCGCAATCGCAGCCGGAATGTCATCCTCATGGGTGCAGCCAAAACCCAATAATAACCCATTCAAGTCCTGCCGCTGCATGCAATAATATGAGAGCGCATAGGCCGCCACGCCGTGCGCATCCAACACATCCAGCATTTTCGTATCCGGCAGGCTGGCTGGCAGGTCTGCAATCACTCTCAGCCCGCTAGTGTTCTTGTGCAAGGTTACAAGCGGGTTGGCAATGCGAGCAAAGCTGTCAATCATCGCCTTGCGGCGACGTGTATAGGCACTGTGCATGCGTCGGATATGAGTGTTCAGATGTCCCTGCTCAATAAACTCTGCCAACACCGCCTGCAGCCATGTGTTGGGGCCGCGGTCAGTGACGGCGCTGAGCGCCATCAGCGGTCTGGCCAGCGCCCGGGGTGCAATGATGAAGCCAAGCCGCAGCGACGGGAAGAGCGCGTTGTTGAAGCTGGAGACGTAGATGGTACGCGCATGGTGGTCGTCGCAGTAGATCGCCGGGTCAGGGCGTCCGCCGAACATAAATTCATTGTCCAGATCGTCCTCGATGAGCCAGGCATCATTGCGGCGGGTCCAGTCCATCCATTCTAACCGCTGGGCTATCGGCATCACGGCGCCCAGAGGATACTGGCAGGAGGGTGTCAGATAGGCCAGACGTGCCCCATCAGAATCCGAGCCGTCAGGCGGAACGGCGGCGCCGGTATCCGTCACCGGGACAGGAACGACGGCTCCGCCTTGAGCCAGAAAGCTTGCCCGTACCACCGGGCTGGATGGATCCTCCATCAACACTTTGTCGCCAGGGTTTAGCAGCAGAGCAGCAATCAGATTCAGCGACTGCTGGGAGCCGGTAGTGACAATGACCTGACTCGGGCTGCATTTCAGGCCTCGCCGGTTCAGTACGTAGTCACAGATTGCCTCACGAAGGGGCACAAAGCCGCCGGGCTGGCCATAGGCCATCATCGTACTGTCGAGCCGGTTGCGGATTCGGTTTTCGATCCGGCCCCAGATCTTGTGTGGGAACAGATCTATGGCAGGAATGTTGGCCAGGAAGGGGCGTACCATGACCGGATCAAAGTAAGATGAATCCAGGCCCTCTGTTACCGCCTGCCCGCGCTTCGATAGCCTTGGTGGAAGGGTGGTTTCCGGCACGCTCCTGACGCTGGGGTTTAGGCCTGGAAACTCCGGGTTGACGAAAGTTCCGGAACCGGTTTGGCTTTGCAAGTAACCCTCGCTGGCTAATTGCTCAAATGCGGCAACAAGGGTGCTGCGGGCTATTCCGTGATGTTCTTTTAGCCAGCGGGTTGAGGGCAGTTTCTGCCCAGGTTTTATTTCCCCGTTCTGGATCATCCGGCGCAGGTGCTGAACCAGTTGCAGATAGAGTGGTGTGCCAACCTCGCGATCCAATTTCAAAAATGGCAGCGGAGCAAAATGCTTGGTTTGCCCTGGCACGTGCGAACTCCAAATTGGTTTGCAACATTTAACCCAAATGGACGTAGTAAATAAAGCCACTTTCTGTCAACAAATCTCTGAATGCCCTGACTTGGGCATATGAACAACAAGAAGGCTGTATGGCCCTGCTGGGGCCGGTTCCGCCAGCAGGGGAAAACATGTCTGACATCATCAATCACTATGTGAAACAGGCGGCCAAAGGCTTCATAAGCCGCCGAGAATTCATCGGCCGCCTTGGCGCGCTGGGTGTGGCCGCTGCCAGCGCTAACAGCCTTCTGGCCTCTGCAGTGCGCGCCGAAGGTCCGAAAAAGGGTGGTATGATCCGTGCGGGCCTGCAAGGCGGCGCCAGCACCGATAGCCTGGATCCGGCACTGTCAGCCAGTTCCGTGACAGCCAATGTGCTCACGGCCTTTGGCGATTTGTTAGTGGAAGTCAGCCCTCAGGGTGAGATTGTTCCCCGCCTGGCGGAGTCGGTTGAGGCGTCCGATGACGCAAAGACCTGGAACTTCAAGATTCGCAAGGGTGTGGAATTTCACAACGGCAAAACGTTGACGCCGGACGACGTACTTAAGACCATGCAGCGCCACTCAAACGAAGAGGCACAATCTGGTGCGCTGGGTATCATGCATGGCATCGAGTCGATGAAGGTGGATGGCGATTATTTTAGCGTTTCCCTGGATACACCAAATGCAGACCTTCCATACCTGATGGCGGACTACCACCTGGTGGTTCAGCCGGATGGTGGTATGGCGCTCCCAGCTGCAGGCATTGGCAGCGGGCCCTACACGGTCGAGGTCAACGAAGCCGGCACCCGCTACGCATTCAAAAAATTCGCCAATTATTGGGACGAGGGCCGAGGCCACGCCGATGAGATCGAGATCCTGGTGTTGAACGATGACACCGCCCGCGCGGCAGCGCTGCAGAGCGGTCAGGTCCATTTCATCAACCGGGTGTCGCCCAAGATCGCCAAGTTGCTGGGTCGCGCGCCTGGCCTGCGGATCGAAACCATATCGGGCCGCGGCCATTATGTCTTTGTCATGCACACCGACACGCCGCCGTTTGCCAACAACGACCTACGAATGGCGCTGAAACTGGCGGTCGATCGGCAGGAGATGGTCGACAAGGTGCTGCGCGGTTTTGGCAGCGTAGGCAATGACATGCCGATCAACGCTGCTTATCCGCTGTTTTCCGGCGATATCGAGCAGCGCAGCTTTGATCCGGATCAAGCCCGCCATTACTACCAAAAATCCGGTCACGATGGACCGATTGTGCTGAAAGTGTCGGACGCCGCTTTCCCCAGCGCGGTGGATGCCGCTGCGCTGTATCAGCAAAGTGCGGCCAAGGCAGGTATCCCGCTTGAGATCCAGCGTGTGCCTAGCGATGGCTACTGGTCCGAAGTCTGGAACAAAGAGCCATTCTGCGCGTCCTATTGGGCAGGCCGTCCGGTGCAGGATCAGATGTACTCCACTGCCTATAAATCGGATGCCGACTGGAACGACACTCGCTTCAAGCGCGAAGACTTCGACGCACTGCTGTTGCAGGCCAAGGCAGAGCTTGATCCGATCAGGCGCACATCGCTCTACCACGAGATGGGTCTGATGGTGCGCGACGAAGGCGGCGCTATAATCCCGATGTTCAATGATTTTATCGATGGGGTCAGCGAACAGATCGGTGGTTGGGAAGGCGATCCGGGTGGTGGCACCATGTTCGACGGCGCTCTGGTCAAGACTTGGCTGCTGTAGTCAAAGCTCTCGTAGACAGCGGCGGGTGGCCCCAAAGCAATCCGTCGCGGTACTGGGAAGTCCCATGAAATTGGTCACCTACAACATCCGCTACGCTTTGGGTATGGACGGGGTTTATGACTGTGCTCGCGTCGCCGATGAAGTGCGCGGCGCCGATGTCATCGCCTTGCAAGAGGTCGAGCGCAACTGGCGCCGCAGCGGCATGAAAGACCAGCCGACACTATTGGCGGGCTTCCTGCCCGACTACCATTGGAGCTATTTCCCGGCGTTCGACATGGACGCCAGCAGCGTTGGTACAGACGGCAGTGTTGAAAACCGCCGTCGCCAGTTCGGCGTGATGTTGCTGTCTAAATACCGTATCCTGGAGGTGCGCCGCCACCTGTTACCCAAGATTGCCACCGCTTGCAGCCTTGGGATGGAGACTGGCGCGCTGGAATGTATCCTGGACACCCCGGGCGGTCCGCTGCGAGTCTATTCTCTGCATTTATCGTCTGCGTCCCGGCGAGAAAAGTTGCTGCAGGTGCAGTACCTGATTTCCCTGCATCAGGGTGCGCAAGCTCGTGGCGGATCTTGGACCGGATCGGCACCGAAGCATGACCCTATCGAGTTGGCAAATTTTCACGCCATGGATTGGTCTCAGGGTGAACATGAGCCGAAAGTGCCCCACAGTACAATTATGTTGGGCGATTTCAATTTAGTTCCTGACAGTCCGGAATACACTGCTTTGACCGGTGAACCTGACATAGCGACCGGTCACAACCTACACTGGGACAGCTTTGCGGACAGCTGGGTCGTTGCAAAGAACAGATCCGATGGCGACGGGTTTACGTGGTGGCCCGACCCGCCTGATCGCGCACCTGCACAGCCTTTGCGGCTGGATTACTGTCTGATCACTCCCGAATTGGTCCAATCAGTAGAGAGGGCATGGGTGGATTGCAGCGCAACTGGTTCCGATCACCGCCCTTATTGGGTCGATATGCGCATTGAATGGTAGCATTCTGCTAACTTTCTGATGGATTCCATATCCAAAACTTGCCAGATGAGATCCCTGCTGGCTTGTGTCGCAAAGTTTTTGATAGACCAGCGTCGACGTTATGGCAGGCGAAGTTATCCTGTAATCCCAGCAGACATCCGAAAGCTCGAGTTCGTTGCGCTAGAGAATTGCTGTTCCCGGATCATGTTGACGACTTGGATCCTAACAAGCGTGGCCGTATTGAATTTGAACGACTTAAACCCACACTTGTGCCGAACCCACCGCTGAAGCAAAGGCCTTGAACCCTAACATCGGTCGAGTGTGTCTCTTGATGAGGCGATAGTCCTGTTCCACGATGTTATTTAGATACTTCCGCCTGACCATCGCGATAGAAATCGCGTGCCTCGGCGTGACGGGCGTAGCGGGTGTACAGCCCTTCTTTCAGCATGTCATCCAGCGCGACGTCCAGCGCGTGAACGACCGCCACGGGCATGGATGTCAGGCTTGGATGCCAATTTCTTGAGGCGTCGTATTGATCCCGCCATCGGATTACATCCGTGAAGCCGTCGCGCGGAGACTGTTTCGCTTTGATCAGGTTCCAGGCTTCATCTCAAACGGCGATCATCCCGACCCCCGGTACAGAGCCCAACCCTTTCTGCGAGGCGGCCGTCATCACCGACACCCCCCAGCCATCCAAATGCGCGGGATATGTGCAAAGTGCGCTGACACTATCGACCATAATAGGAACGCCCGCCTCTGAGGCGACTTTGGCGAGGGCATCGACCGGTTGCTGCAATCCGGTCGAAGTTTCAAAATGGGTAAAACAGAGGAGGTCGTATTTCTGCTGTGACAGCGCTGCACGCACGTAGGCCTATGAAAAATCGGGAACAACATACAGGCCCTGGGGGCCATGCTGTGCCGCCACCACAGTTGCAGCCACTTCCATGGGGCCAGGCGTAAAATCCCGAACGTGCGCCATCAGTAGGTCGCTCTTCCACCTGAGAGATCAAAGACTGCGCCGGTGTTGAATGTGCAATCTTCGGAACTTAGCCACATCACCATGCGCGCTGCTTCTTCAACCCAGCCGAGGCGTTTCATGGGGGATTTGTCGATCATGATTTGCACGAAATCTGGCGTCATCTGATCCAGGATCGCCGTTTTGATGGCGGCGGGTGCGATGCAATTGACGCGAATATCAGTCTGCGCCAGTTCCTTAGCAATCGACTTGGTGAAACCGATGACGCCTGCCTTGGACGCCGAATAGGCCGAGGCGTTAGGGGTGCCTTCTTTGCCTGCAAGCGAGGCCATGTTGACGATCCGACCAAAGCCAGCCTTTTGCATCACGGGAACGATGGCTTGAGCCAAGTAAAAAGTCCCGATCAGGTTGACCTCAATTACGCGGGCCCAGACCGCCGGATCGTTTTCCGCGACCGGAAGTGTTGGGCCGGCGAAACCCGCATTGTGAGACAGAAAATCTATGCCACCGAAGGCTTTTCTGGTCTCTGCAACTGCTGAGGCAATCTGGTTTGGTTGGCTGATATCCACTTTGCAAGCGATTGCACCCGCGGGGGCGTCATTTGGTCCTGAAAGATCCCAGATCGCCACGTTGGCGCCGGCAGCCGCATAGTGGCTTGCGATTTCGGCTCCGATCCCGGCTGCCCCGCCGGTGATAACGGCGGTACGGCCTGCGAAGTCATAGGTTACATTGCTCATGATGTCTTACCGGATAAAATTTTTCACGTAGTCAGCGCCAAGGCCAACCTCTTCGAAATGCGCACGGCACATATCGATCTTAGTGAACACATCCTCATAGCCCAGGTGATTTCCGTCGGGATCGCAGTAGTACATCACCCCGTTGACCTGAAAATAGGTGATCATTTCCTGGACATCATCGGGCACAACAAGTGTGTGGGTCTCTCCGGGCGGCTCGAATACATAGCTGCCTTCTTCGGCAAACCAATCATGCTCAAGATAGTGCCAGCGCCCCTTCAGCACGAAACCATGCACCGGGCAGGCATGGCGGTGGCGCGACAAAACACCGGACTTGGTGACTTTCAGCAGGTTCATCCAGCAGCCTTGCGAGACATTCAGGCAGAGCGGGCGAAAAAACACGTGCTCAGCCTGTTGCACCCACATGCGCGGATCATCTTCGGCCAGCGCGTCAGGGATCACAATCTCGGGCAAGGCATCCTGCGGCATCGGATGCTTGTATGGCACGCGAGGATTTTCGTCAGTTTCGGTCAGTGGCATTTCGGCTCCTACCCATTGCGATCAGTTTTGCAATTCCACAATATGGACAACATGCTCAACATATGGAATATACACCATCAAGAAACCCCGTCAATCGGAGAGGTAGGAATGGCAAAACAGGTCCAGGGAACCCAAAGCTTTGCGCGCAGCATCGGACTGTTGCAGCATATTTGCGACTGTAAAAACCCGCCAACTCTGGCCGAACTTCTGGATGAATGCGCCTTTACGCGCCCAACGCTGTACCGCCTACTAAATGGCTTGGAGTCAGAAGGGCTGATCGTGCAGTTAAAGGACAAAAGCTACAAACCCGGCCCGCGCCTGATCAATCTTGCCCGTTCTGCGCTTGCCAAGTCTGACATTCGTGACAGGGCGCGGGATGCCTTGGGTCGCGTCCGGGATCAGACGGGCGAAACCGTACATCTCGCCGTGCCAAGCGGTGACGGGCTTGTTTATATCGACAAGATCGAAAGCCTTGAGACGGTGCGCATGAACTCGACCATAGGAACGTTTGTCCCGCTTCACTCCAGCGGAGTCGGCAAAGCCTACCTTTCGGCTTTGCCTGAAGAAAAGCTGGCCGCTTTTCTGGAAAATGCGACTCTGGAATCGATCACCCCGTTCACAACCACGGATCCAATCCAATTGCGCGCGCAGATCAATCAATGCCGCGCGCAGGGGTTCGTTTTTGACAATCAGGAGAACGAAACCGGCATTGCATGTTTTGGAGCGCCCATCCTGGATGAAAATGCCCAGCCTATTGCTGCGGTCAGCGTATCCGTGCCGTTGTTTCGGTTGAAAGACGAAACGTCTCGATACTCAAGCGCCTTACTGGACTGCGTTCGAGAGTTGTCCGACGGTGAGTTTCAAAGCTGAATCTAAATCTTGCACCCAAGATTTCACCAACGGGGCCAATAGCAGCACTGCGATAAACAGCTGTTTGGTTTCGCAATCTTTGAGTTTGACAGCCCTCTGATCTTGTCGGTGTAGCGAATGGCGGCAGAGCGGGGTGCACCTGCAGCATCTCGGTTGGCTGCTGGATGTCGGCTGTGGGTCGAGATACGACGTGTTCGACTTAGCCTTTGAACCAAATCGGAGAGTCGCCCTCTGACCAAGTTGCGTATTTACTCATCACAAGCAAAAATATCTCACTGTCCAGGAATTGATCCAGCCACGCTGTTAGATTCGGCCACTCCTGAACGTCAAACCATGCCCGATCTATATGCGCAAACTGGCGCACAAACGGTAGAAGCGCCAGGTCGGCAAGGGTGGGGCGATCTCCGAAAAGCCAGGCCTTCCCGACTAACCGCTCGTCGAGGCTGAGCAAGTAGCTTGCCGCTTTCCTGCGTTCCTCATTGGCGTCTAAATCCGGATACCGTGTGGTGTATTTTGTGTGATCTAAAGCCGCCTTGAATGGACCATCATTTACCGTAATCAGACCCCAACCTTCTTGAGGCATGTCTAAAAGCCGCTGTGGATCATTTTGTTGGAGCGCCCAAACCATGATTTCCAGACTTTCATCTATAACTTTGTCTGGAAGTCGAAGCGTGGGCACTGTTCCGGATGGGGATGTTTTTAAGAAGGCCTCTGGCTTGTCCCGTAAGAGAATTTCGCGCAGCTCGACTGTAACTCGTGAACTCGCCAATGCGAGGCGGGCCCTTATCGCGTACGGGCAGCGACGGAATGTCCATAAGATAGGGTGGTGAGCCATATGAGGATCTATCTCCAATCTACCAGCTTGGTCAAACCTCACATCGTTTCCCAATAGGTACTCCTGCTTAAACGCAATCATATTGTGAATTGGATGTCATGTGACACTAAATGCCGTGATCCAGTGATTTTATAATTGGGAACAAGTCAACGCATCTAACCGCTGACTGTGTCATGCCTTTGGCGTGGTAAAATTCGCGCGGGGCGCGCGGCTCACCGTGACTCTAATCGTTGCGATAGCAGACCGCCTTGCGGTCTGCGGCGCTTGTTTTCCCGGGCGCCAGGGAGTCAAATCTCTCGTATCTGAACCGGTCCAGGGCAAGGCGCGAAGAGAGAGCCGCACCGTTGGTCCGGCTCCAATTTCTCATTTCAATTCGCCTCAAGCAGAAACCATGAAAATCCTGGTTCCTCCCGCGCGCAGAGTGCGTGCCCCTCCCAAATTCCCCCAATTTCAGTCTGACGCCCAGTCCTCAGATCAGAAACGGGTCTTTTCCATCGGCCCCGCTCCTTTCCAGGGAAAAAACGCGCAAAAGGTGCCGGTTTCGATGTCTCACGGCCAATGGGCGTTCGGGCGAAACCCACACCTTTGGTCCATTGGACCACACTCAAACGATGGCGGACAAGCCGGGTGCATATCGGCCAACGTATCGTCGAAGGAGGGCTTTATCATGAATGCACAAATCGCAGAAACCACCATGTCACAAACGCAGATTAGCGCCCAGCCTGTGGAACAGAATGATGGATTCCGCAAGCGTGAACCTGCAGGTAGCAGCGGTCATTGGGTCTTTACCACGGCAATCGATAACGAAGGGCCAGAGTCTTTAAGGCCAGTCTTGAGGCCGTCCAAGCATATGACGGGTTGACCGAGGACAATGATCCTTATGGCACCCATGAAAGGTTCTGTTGCGAAGTTTCTTACAGCTCGGAGAAATGCATCCGACCTGCGGTGTCAGGCCGCCAGTTCTTCGACTTGTTGAAAGGGGCAAAGTCCAGGTGTGAATTGGCCTTTTCGGATCATGTGCGCGACTTCGATGCCTGCCAGAGTGGCTGAAGCTGAAGCAAAGGACTTGAAGACGAGCATCGGGCGGGTTCGTCCTTTGATAAATCGATCATTCTGTTCCACAATGCCATTCAAATATTTCCGCCTGATCATCTCAATTAGCATCGGGCATCCAAAGCCCTTTAGCATCTTGTTTATGGCCTTGATGCCAGCTGTTTTAGCTCCGCTTTTGTCAACGACTCGAAAGAGATAAACACACGCGCCTTTCACCTTGGTGTAAGCCTCGTCCATCCGCCAGGAGTGGTTACACGGTCCCTTACTTCTGCGCGCTAGTTCGGCGATGGCACCAGCGTGTTTTGTCACCTAGCGGTTCAGCGTCGTATGACCTACTGCAACGCCACGCTCGGCCATGATTTCTTCAAGATCACGGCAGGACACGCCATATCTGACATAATAGAACACAGCAAAGAGGATCACATCCTTGGGATATTGCGCGCCTTTGAAAGAGAGAATGAACTGACTTTCGACTGGCTGGGATCGAAAGCCATCCACGCTCTAAAGCTAAGCGCGTCAACAGCCAAAAGTTTGCAATAGAGCCCTACCCGCCGGTGCTGGCTTATGAATACGAAGTGATAGCCGAAACCTCCTCGAAAAGGAAAATTACGGGTGCGCAAGGGTCGAAAGATCTGAAAACTCAGGACACCGCACCGGTATTTCCAAGTTGTTTGTCATCGCTTGCAAAGAGTGTCGGATGGTACAGTCAGGTGGTCAGCGTTTGGACTTGACCCTTCCTGAGATCGGGCGCATCCGCTGGGGCATAGCGACGGATACTGCGGCGACCCCATAGGTTCCCGGCAACAATCAAGATGGTGACCGTCCCTGTGCAGCTTGAACTCCAAGCATCATGATCGCAATTGTCTCCGGCGTTTAACCTAACAATATCAATGGTCAAAAAACAACTTGCGCTGGTTCGGAATCAACTTAAACAGAAAATATGAAATGCCAACAAAATCCCACTCTGCTTGAACTAGGAAACAACCCTGTTATCGCGAAGGGAAACAGGCAATTCGTATATGAACACCCATTTGACAAGGGGTTGCTGTTAAAGGTTCCGCAACCTCACACGATGGATGCAGGTTCGAGGCTTGTAACCGACAAGTGGTATGACCGACTGTTTCGCAGAGCTACCGCTTTTAAGGGTTTCATGCGTGAGTTTGACGAAGCCTTTTTTCTGATGATCCGCCATCAGGAAAGTCCGGAAGGGATGCCCGTTTGCAGGGTGTTTGGCACCGCACCGACAGACAAAGGTTTGGCGCTTGTCTATGAACGCATTTCTGATCCGGATGGACAGCTTTCCCCAAGTCTGGGTCAGTTGATTGCCAAAGATCGTCTCACCCCTCAGCATTTGAGCGATCTCAATAGTCACTTCGACCAACTGTCAGATGAACGCGTCATCATAAGCAACAAGAACACTGGCAATCTTGTCTATCAGACATGGCCCGACGGATCCGGGCGATGGGTTTGGATTGACAGCTTTGGGTCTAAACAAGTCATTCCTCTGCGAAGATGGGTTCGTAGTTACAATGACCGTAAGCTCGGCCAGGTTCGAAAAAAGTTCTTTGAATTGATAGACGCGGCAAAGGGCTAGTCGTCTGACAAGCCCTGTTGATTAGGTCCAGCAGGTCCTTGTTGGTTAGGCCGGGAAGGCGCCTATTCAGCTGGTGGCTTAGGCAGCGAAGCCAAATCGACGCCTGTTGATTGCCGTAGAGCGGGTGTCATTAGCCTAGACCAAATGCCTGGCCCATGCGCGTCCGGCGGCGCTCGATGGATTTGCGGAATGCTAAGTCAGAAACCAACGTCAACGGAAACAGCACTCTTTCGCCCAAGCCATCGATAACGACCAGTTTTCCATTGCGCTCTTGCGCCCGTACAATGTTTTCAAAACTCAGGTCGCCCACGATAATCCGGCCACGTTCAAGGTCGTCCATGAGTTCCATGAATTCACTGTGCAGCTGTTTGCGCTCTGATATGTCATCGCCCAATGCGGCCCGTTCCGATTCCAGCGTTGGCGCCAAATCGCCATCAGGACCGGTCATCTTTTCGACCACCAGCGCTGGTCCTTGAGATGTTGGAGCATACCCCATAAAATCCGCAAGGCGTTCAATCTCGGGGCAGCCTCGTGTCAACGCGGCTAAGTATTCGTTTGCTTCCCGGTTCCACTGACGGAGGTTGCCATAGCGCCTCTCGGCATATCGAGGAATTACGTGGTTACGCACCGGTTCATCCACCCGGACTTTCAACAGCGCGCGCTCAATAAACGGATGTTGATAAATTTCGTAGTTGCGGCTTCTTCGCAATGGCCGAATTTTACTTAAGTCTATCATGTTGTTTTGCCGATCCTAATAAAGAAGATTACCGATTACAGCCATCCTCTCAAACCAAGGTCTCCAATTAGTCCTTTTCATGTTTGAGGACAACCAGATGCCGAAACCAGACATTTAGTATCGGCATCTTGCGGAACGTATCGATAGTGAAGCGGTACTGTTCTTAAGCCCAGTTTGTGCAGATGTTTAACGCGCCTCCGTACCCCATCATTCTGCCCTAAAAGCCCGAGCATCAGCATTTGTTGATAAGGGTGAAGCCAATATGACAACGCCATGTCCACTGCTAATTCACTGCAGCGTTGATTGGTGTTGTTATGAGTGATGGAGTGATTTGGCTGATTGTTCTGCCCCATTTTGTGA
>NZ_JBXWNV010000007.1:0-287767 GCF_059610545.1 Ruegeria sp. CDSC068 | reverse complement strand
TGCGGCCCGCAGGCACAGCCGAGGATACGGCCCTGTCTAATAGGGTTACCCGAGGGGGAGGGCAGCGCCCTCACCCTAACGGCCAGGGGCGTTTGGCTTGTCCAAATCCCGCTGGCCCACGGCAGGAAAGTGATGAGGTGGAAGGTCTGCCGCCATTTGCGATTGATCCCTTCTGTCAAAGTTCGTGGTTCGTTACGATGCGGTAAATCATCCAGTGGTTGCAGAAAGCTGCCATTCGAGACGCGGTTCGAAGACGACTGCAACGCGGGACTTTGCTGCCGTTCGCTGAACGTCTGCGTCCCGTTAACGCTGAATCTCAGACGATCCACCCAAAGACATACCCCGCCCCGAGCGACCCTAGAACTGCAAGCAACAGATAGAGCATGAATGGTTGCAATTTGAGCACCGGTGCGATGGCCATAGCACCCCAAATGCTGACCGCGCCGCCCGAAACAAGGAACGCCATTGCCGCGCCTTCGGACATGCCGTTGTCGATCAACCCGCGTGTCAGTGGGAGCGCGGCGTAACCGTCGATATAGGCCGGGGCACCGACGAAGACAGCGGCGGGTATGGCCCACCATTTGTCTTCGCCAACATATGCAGCCAGTGCGCCCGGCGTAAGGGCCGCGTTCAAGGCATACTCCGCGGCAAATGCCGGGATCAGGCAAATCAGGATAAGCCGCGTAGTTGCCCAAACCTGTTTGCTGAAGGAATGACGTCGCGCCTCAGACCGCCAGACCCAAGGATCAAAGGGCTGATCTTCGCCGCATCGTGCAGCACTTAGCTGGCGCGCCAGGCCATTGTCCCGAAGCGCATTCATGGCCCAGGGCGTCTTGGCGAACAGGCCGGTGATCGCGCCACCGAATAGACCCAATCCGAAGGCGGCAAGCGTCTTGCCAATCGCAAAGCTCAGACCAAGGGTTGCCGCTGTTGTCGCGAGCATTGCAGGGTCCGTTATCGGAGAAGACAGCCAGAAGGCCATGATCGGGGCGAGTGGTACGCCCGCAGCCAGCAATCCGGCCATCAAAGGCAGCACGGTCACACCGCATACGGGCGTGATGGCTCCAATGAGCGAGGCCGCCAAAACCGTTCTCAGTGTCCTGCCCTCGAAGGCACCAGCGATGTGAGTATCCGCGCCGCTTGCGATGATCCAGGCTGCAAGCACGATGCCCGGAATGACGATGGGGGCCACGACAATCAGGCCCCTTAGGACAAACTTTGCTGCGTTTACCGCGTGTTCCGGCCAGGCAAGACCGACGCCTGCCAGCAGCAGCAAAGACACGCCCCACACCAGGGGTTTCCGGTTAGATGGTTGGTGGGCAGCTGTCTGATCTGACATGGGATACTCCTCTGACCTTGAAAAATAGTGCGGCACAAGGCATCTGTGAAACGCATAGTTTCAATTTCCGGTATTGGAAAAACAGATGGAAAATCTTGATAGCGATCTTCTGCGAACCTTCGTCGCCGTGGCTGATGCCGGAAGCGTCACGGACGGTGCTGCCCGCATCCACCGGTCGCAATCTGCGACAAGTCTTCAGATCAAGCGCCTCGAAGCGATCCTGGGTCAGCCGGTCTTTGACAGGCATGGTCGCGGGGTGGTCCTGAGCGACACGGGACGAAAGCTATTTCCAGTCGCGCAGGAGGTGACGGCGCGTCTCGACGCGGCACTACGAGAGATTTCACAGAACACAGTAAGCGGCAGACTGCGTTTGGGCATACCCGACGATCATGGGCGCGCCAGGCTTGCGGCGATCATTGCGACCTTTGCCCGTCAAAATCCGAAAGTCGAACTGGATGTCACCTGCGCCTTGAGCACAAGTTTTCCAGAAGCCCTCAATAAGGGGTCGCTGGACCTTGCGGTCTATGAGGTCGAAAGCCCGTCCAGTCACGAGGAGGTTGTTTATGAAGACCCGACATGTTGGGTGTCGTCGGCGTACCGGCACTTTCGGGCCGATGAAAGCCTTCCAGTGGCCTTGTTCGATCATGCGTGCTGGTGGCGCGACGCGGCGGTCATTTCATTACAAGCCCGTGGAAAGCCATATCGCGTTGTCTACTCCAGCCAAAGCGTCTCTGGTGTGATTGCAGCAGTAGAAGCCGGGATCGCAGTGGGTCTGCTCGGTCGCTCCTCGCTGCACGGCAGCCTATCTGTGGTGAACGATGCATTGGGCCTCGGAAACACGCCCACCTCCAAGCTGGTGATGGCATCCAGCAAGCCGAAAGTACAAGGGCCTCAGGACGCTATGAAGGCCGCGATCCGAGCCGCATTTATGGCCAAACCATGAAAAAACCGACCTTCCCTGCACTCTGTCGAATGGGCAAGTTGGGCTCACAGTCAGATTTCGCCGCTCGATGAATGAACTACGGCTGACCAGCAAGGCTCCCTTTGGCAATGACATCATCGAATTGGGAAGGTGCGAACAAAGCCCCATTTCGCCGCGTTTGTTCCAAAGTCAGGTATGGCGAGACCCGAACGAATACCGATTTACGCTCAACTGTGCAGCATACGAGTGCGAACAGTCTCGCAAAAAATGAGAGAGGCTTGGCCCATAACTTCAGACGCCGGTTTAGCGGTGACGCTCTAAGAACGCGTCTTTTTCGGCCTGCGTTGGCATGTCGCCTGAAAATATCTCGACATATCGGCATCCAGCTACCGCTCGTTGTGAACGGGGCTCTGTCACATGCATGGAATAATACCCGGTCTGTGTTAGAAGCACGGTGAGCGCACGGTAATGGGCCGCGTCCCCTGTTATTCCAAATCGTTCAAACAGGGCTTTGACTGCAACCAACCGATCTTCGTCAGATTTGTCGACGAAGGTTTGCAGCCGTGGATCGTTGCGCGCCCAGTTACGGATTGCAAGATCCAGCGGCGCATCGAAAAGATCTTGGTCAATCCAGCAATCAATTAGGTTAAATAGACCCGCGCAGAGACTGTCGGCTGGAACTGCGCACCGCTCCAAGATGACGCCAGTGTTCCGGTTCTGCCAGATGTCTAGGATGGCGTCATGAAGATCGGACAGATCCTTGAAGTGCCAATAGAAACCAGTGCGCGTCAAATTGAGTGTTTTTGCAAGCGGCATGATCTTCACCGCCTCAATCCCATCGCTCACGAAGAGCGCATAGGCGGCGTCAATCCATGTTTCTCGGGTCGCGCGGGCCTTGGCTGTTTCGTCCTTTTTCATAGTTGGATTCTTAAAGAACTTGACAGTAGTGTCAATTGCGGAAATGTTAACTTGACACAAGTGTCAATAATCAACACTTAGGGAGGCCACAATGTCCACTGATCCATTGCTTCAACCTTATCAGTTGAAACACCTCACATTGCGCAATCGGATCATGACGACCAGCCATGAACCTGCCTACCCACAAGACGGCATGCCCAAGGAACGCTACGCGGCCTATCACGCCGAACGGGCCAAGGCGGGTGTGGCCCTTGCGATGACGGCGGGGTCCGCTGCGGTCAGCCGAGACAGCCCACCCGTGTTCAACAATATCCTTGCCTTTAAGGATGAGGTTGTACCGTGGATCCAAAACCTGACAGACGCGGTGCATGAACATAACTGCGCTGTGATGATCCAGTTGACCCACTTGGGGCGGCGCACGAGTTGGAACAAGGGCGATTGGTTGCCGTCTGTGTCATCGTCAAAACACCGCGAACCTGCCCACCACGCTTTTCCAAAGTTGATCGAGGATTGGGACATTGATCGGATTGTATCTGACTTCGCTGATGCTGCGCAGCGGATGCAGGCGGGCGGTATGGACGGGATCGAGTTGCAGGTTTACGGTCATTTATTGGACCAATTCTGGTCACCGCTGACCAATGATCTGACGGGTCCATATGGTGCTGACACGCTCGAAAATCGCATGCGGTTCCCGCTCGATGTGGTCGAGGCAATCCGCAAGCGCGTCGGCGCAGACTTTATCGTCGGGCTGCGCTACACGGCTGATGAGGCGCAAAAGGGTGGCATCACCCACGACGAGGGGTTGGAGATTTCAAAACGCATCTCGGCCACGGGGCAGGTTGATTTTCTGAACGTGATCAGGGGACGCATCCATACCGATCCAGCTTTGACGGATATGATTCCTGTTCAAGGTATGAAGTCTGCTCCGCACCTCGATTTCGCAGGAGAAGTGCGCAAGGCAACGGGTATGCCAACCTTCCACGCCGCTCGCATCCCTGACGTGGCCACTGCGCGACATGCTGTGCAAGCTGGTCTGCTCGATATGGTCGGCATGACCCGCGCTCACATGGCTGATCCACACATCGTGCGCAAAATCATTGAAGGGCGTGAAGATGACATTCGCCCCTGCGTTGGCGCGACGTACTGCCTTGACCGCATTTATCAAGCAGGCGAGGCGTTATGCATCCACAACGCTGCTACCGGGCGTGAATTATCGATGCCGCATGAGATTGCAAAAGCGGGGGTTGCGAAGAAGGTTGTAATCGTCGGTGCAGGTCCAGCAGGGTTGGAAGCCGCTCGCATCGCCGCAGAACGTGGCCATGCTGTGACTGTGTTTGAGGCTGCAGATGCGCCCGGTGGACAGGTGCGCCTGACCGCACAAACACCTCGCCGCCGGGAGATGACCGGGATCATTGATTGGCGCATGGCGCAATGTGCAGCACGTGATGTGATATTCCATTTCAACACCTGGGCCGAGGCCGACGACATCACCACCCTCAACCCGGATGTGGTCATTGTGGCGACGGGCGGCATACCCAATCTGGAACTGTTTGAACAGAAAGGTGAGCAGGCGAATGTTGTGTCCACCTGGGATCTGATCTCGGGCGATGTAAAGCCCGCGGGCAAGGTTCTCATCTACGACGAAAGCGGTGATCATCCAGCCTTGCAAGCCGCTGAGATTGCCGCAAATGCGGGGTCCGCGGTCGAGGTTATGACGCCGGACCGCAGTGTCTCTCCGGGCGTGATGGCGATGAATTTGGTGCCTTACATGCGCGCGCTTCAGGATAAGGACGTGACCTTTAGCATCGCGCGGCGCTTGATGGGGGTTGTGCGCAGTGGCAACACATTGACCGCCACAATTGGGACCGATTACAGCGATTACAGTTACGAGACCCAGGTCGATCAGGTTGTCGTGAACTATGGCACCTTGCCGCTCGACGATCTGTATTTTGATCTCAAACCATCGTCGTCGAATTTAGGCGAGGTCAACTATGACGCGCTGATCGAGGGCACTCCGCAAACCATTCAGCGCAATGAAGCAGGCACCTTCCAACTGTTCCGCATTGGCGATGCAGTATCGGCACGCAACACACATGCGGCGATCTATGACGCCTTGCGTTTGGTAAAGGATATCTAGCATGCGCAGCAGCAAAACCATTCACGTCGTATCCTGCCATGCAGAAGGCGAAGTCGGCGATGTGATCGTTGGCGGGGTGGCATCGCCACCCGGCGAGACCCTTTGGGAACAACGCAGTTGGATCGCCAAGGATCAGACCCTCCGCAACTTCATGCTGAACGAGCCACGCGGTGGCGTGTTTCGCCATGTGAATCTTTTGGTCCCTCCGGTGCATCCAGAGGCACAAATGGGCTGGATCATCATGGAACCAGAAGACACGCCGCCGATGTCCGGGTCCAACTCGATCTGTGTCTCAACGGTACTGCTGGATAGCGGGATCATTCCAATGACCGAACCCGTAACCAAGATGGTACTCGAAGCACCCGGTGGACTGGTCCGCGTGCACGCCGAGTGCCGGAACGGCAAGGCAGAGCGGATCACCGTGCGCAATCTGCCATCCTATGCGGGTGCATTGCGCGTACCTTTGGATGTGAAGGGTATCGGCCAATTAACCGTCGACACAGCCTTTGGCGGTGACAGCTTTGTTGTGGTGGATGCGGCAACCCTCGGGTTCGAACTTGTCGCGTCCGAGGCCAGGGCGCTGGCAGAACTTGGCGTGTCGATTACCAATGCGGCCAATGAACAGCTAATGTTCCGCCATCCAACCAATCCCGATTGGAAACATTTCTCCTTTTGCCTGTTCGCAGGACCAATCACACGCGAAGGGAGCCACCTGACCACCTCGGCTGCCGTCGCGATCCAGCCTGGAAAAATCGACCGCTCACCTACGGGTACAGCCGCCTCTGCACGCATGGCACTGCTTCATGCACGCGGCGAGATGCAAGTGGGGGAGACCTTCACGGCCCGTTCAATCATTAACTCGGAATTCCACGGACGGATCGCCGAGAGAACTACGCTAGGTGACACGCCCGCGATAATCCCTGAAATCACGGGCCGCGCGTGGATTACAGGCACACATCAGCATATGCTTGATCCCAAAGACCCCTGGCCCGAAGGGTACCGCCTGAGTGATACTTGGCCCGATTTGAAGGGGAGCTGAGAATGGCCGATATGAACATCCCTTATTTGTCGCAGGACGATATGATCGGATTGGGTCTAACCACCGAGCAAATCGTCGATAGCATCGAATGTGCTATTCGTGGGAGCGTGAACGGCACTGTCTGGGGCGCACCTAAAGCAGTGATCACGCCACCTGATGATCCGCGTTATATGATGGCCGCTCTGGCGGCGATGGATGATCCATCTCTACTTGCTGTCAAAACGGTCGTGCTGAACCCCGAAAACAACGCAAACGGTCTGCCGCAGATCAACGGTCTTGTGACAATGCTCGACAGCGTCACGGGATTGCCGGCTGCCGTGCTTGATGGCAACTGGATCACCGAGGTGCGCACGGCGGGGCTTAGTGCGATGGCTGCAAAATATATGGCCAACTCGGATGCAAAAACCATCGGCTTTGTGGGGTGCGGTGCTCAGGCACGCAGCCACCTTGACGCATTTGCCGACATCTTCGACCTTGAACACATGTGCTATTTTGGCCGCGGCCAGGCCAATCAGGACCGGCTCGCAGAGCAAGCCAAAGTACGTGGCATACCCTCGACTGCGTGTGCTTCCGGGCAAGAGGTTGCGGCCAGCTGCGACTTGCTGGTGACCACCGTCACACATACCGGCGGTGCAGCCCCGTTTCTCGACGCGTCTGGGATGAAGGCAGGGTCATTTGCGGCTGTCGTCGATCTTGCTGCCCCATGGAAGCGCGACAGCCTTGGCACGCTCGATTGCGTCGTGATCGATGACCTCAAGCAAGAAGCTTCGTTGCCCTACAAGCTGTGTGATCCTGAGTTCATCCACGGTGATCTAGCTGGTTTGGTGACTGGCGAAACAAATGGACGCAACGCGCGTGAGGATCGAACGGCATTCATCTTTCGTGGACACGCGCTAGGTGATTTAGCGTTGTCCGTATTGGTTTTGGAAACGCATCGGAAACGCGACGCCGGTCGTCGAACGATGTAAGCAGATCAACTCACGTTTCCCACTCGTTTCAAAGAAGCCGACGTCCATACAATCTGCAGCATTGGTCACTCTGGGCTCTCTCCAGATCTTTGCCGCACAGTGTTCAAGGGACGGCGAAGCGGATTTTGCTTCCTTAGGGGAGGGTTTCAGGCACACCGTAACCACCAGGGGGTGGAGATGAGACAGAAACTCGGAACCGGGAAGAAACGCCTTGCCGGTGGCAGGGTCCGTGTAGCGACATCGACCGAGGTTAAAGATCTGCGGAGAATGACGGCTTCGTGTCCAATGTGTCGAATGATGGGCAAAGAATGAACGTCCGCTCGGCAGTCAAACCTACTCTCACAAACGCGACAGTTCTGCCTCCATATTTTTAGTCAGGTGTCTCGATCGTCGGCGGGCCACCACCAAGCGCTCTGCTGAGTTGCTCTGTGAGCGCGAAGAGCCGTTTGCTGTCCTCTGATCCCAGGATGTTTTCTATTAACTTGTCGCCTTCTTCCCAAACCTCTGCGACTCCCAGCAAAACCGACTGTCCGCTAGGTGTGATTTTGATCACATCAGCGCGCCGGTCTGTTGGACTAGTCTCGCGTTGCACATATCCAAGTGCTTCAAGCCTGGAGATCATTGAGCTCATGGTTCCAGGTGAGACGCTGAAATGTTTGACGAGGTGCTGCTGAGAGGATGGTCCAATCTTCTGTAGCGCATCCAGAACAAGGGCCTGGCGATGCCGTATCCCGGACGATCCAAGCAAGCTTTCCAGTTGCTTTTCCAAAATCGCAGCTGAGTGTAGGAAGGGATGGATTCGTGCGTGCTGACGTTTCATGGGCTCACTTTGAGAAATCTTGTGTATTAATTACAGTGATTTAAGCAATTTGTCAAATTAGTTCTAATTGAAATAGTTTGACTTGAAAGTATATTGAAGTGTAATTAAACTATCCCCTTCAATCAGCCTTAGAAAAGGACACATAATGCGACTTACGCTGTTCACAGCCACGCTGCTTGGTGCGGCTGGCGTTGCCAATGCTGACGCACCACAGGTTCCGTCAGAAGCACCATATATCGTCCTCAGTGAAAACCACGACGAACCAAACGGATATGGGTTTTGCATTGATACATATGGGGCCGGGCAGTCTGATCTTTTGCAGACCCATTCTTGCAAACCACCCAGTGAGGGTGAACCACGTAGCTATGCAGGTCATGACACGCGTTTTGAGTACAATGTAGACACCATGCAGGTCGGATCTTACCCGTTTGAAGGCTTCTGCATGCAGGCCTTAATTGCCACAGGAAAGTCGGAATTTGCACTGTTGGAATGCAGTGATCATCCTCGCCAAAAGTTCATTTACGACGAAACAGATCAGACTCTGCGACTAAACGAGGACCAATCTAATTGCGTGGTAGTAGCATCGGAAACAGTCCCAGCGGGTCCGTGGGTGAAACGGCCACTCTCGTTGGAATCCTGCGATGAGGTCGAGGCGTCTTTGAAGCAGTGGAGCATTGTCACTGAATGACGCATAGCGGGGTATTCTCCGTGCCGTTCACTCCCATGTGCTGTCCTCAGTTTTGTGACCATGCGCTTCTTGCCATCACGGAATTGAAAGCTGCAGGCGCTCCTATCCGATCCGCGCCGCGCCGCGCCCAGTGCTATTTCGTCAGCGCCAAACGGCAAAGCGTGCCGAGTTCCCAGCTGACATAGCTCAAGATGGAGCTGTTTTATGAACTTCCGCCCATTGGCGATCCTGCCCCCACTCGTGATTGCTGTGCTCGGCTTCAACTGGATGACTCGGGAACTGTCCGAGGACGTCACCCGTCACGAAGAAACCCGTCTCGCGGTGCGCGCGATGGAGATCCTACCGCAACCAGTCTCGGCCACTGTCATCGGCTATGGACGGGTCGAGCCAGCTCGGGACTGGTCAGCCGTTTCCGAGGTCGAGGGGCGGATCGACGCGATCCCCGGGGACCTTGCCGTCGGAAGCGTCGTCGAAGCCGGCGATGTGCTGTTCGAGATCGACGTGACGGATTACGAGCTTGCCCGCCAGAAGGCGCAGGCAAATATCACCTCGGTCGAGGCCCAGCTGCGCGAGAGCGAACGGCAGGAAGAAAACACCCGCAAGACGCTGGAGTTGCAGGAGCGGACGAAAGCTGTGGCGCAGAACGAGTATGACCGCGTCGCCTCGCTGGTTGAACGCGGCGCCTCGACACAGGCCGCGCTCGATACCGCGCAAAAAACCCTGCTGGCACAGTCGAATTCGGTGCTCACCCTGGAGAACACGCTGGCGCTCTATCCAGCGCAACGCGAGAGCCTGGAGGCGACACGCGCTGTGCGGATGTCCGAACTACGCGAGGCTGAGCGGTCGATCGAGAAAGCCAAGATCTCCGCGCCATTTCGCGGCCGGGTCTCAGAGATTGGCGTCGAGGCCGGACAGTTCGTTCGTACCGGCGACATATTGTTGGTCCTGGACGACACTTCGGCCGCCGAAGTAACCGCCGAGGTTCAGCCGAAAACCTTCGCGCCGATCTTTATGGCGGCACGCGGCAAGGGCGAGGCTCCCGCCGAGGGCATAGACACCTCCCGGGTCATGGAGTTCCTGACGGATGCCGGGATTTCGGCAGAAGTGCGCGTCTCGCTTGAAAACCGCGTCCTGTCATGGCCGGCGAAGTTGGAACGTATGCGCGGCACACTCGACGCCGACACCGCAACCATGGGCGTTGTCGTCCGGGTCGAGGATCCGACAATCGGGCAGCCGCACCTGCAACGCGGCCCGCTTGAATCCGGTGCATTTGTCTCGGTCATCTTCAGCTCGGAGCCGATGGAGAACACCATCGTCGTTCCGCGCAGCGCTTTGCGCTATGGCGACGATGGCGCTGCGTTTGTCTACCTCGCGGATGCGCAGGACCGGCTTGCCAAATCCGCGGTCAAGGTCGGTCATTCCATCGGCGAGGGCGCCATTATCCTCAGTGGGCTGGAGGGCGGCGACCGGCTGGTGCTGAGCGAGCCATCCCCGCCGGTGATCGGCATGGCGTTGGATCTTGTCATGCCCACGGCGGAGCAGTGACATGATTGCCTGGTTCGTCCGTCACCCCGTTGCGTCCAACCTTCTGATGGCGTTGATTTGCACCCTGGGTCTCGCAACCGTCAGCGATATCGAACGCGAGACCTTTCCCGACACCACCGCCTCCACCGTTCTGGTCTCTATCTCCTATCCCGGCGCCTCGGCCGTCGATGTGGACGAGGATATCTGTACCCGGCTGGAGGATGCGATTTCCGGTACTGACGGATTAGAGGAACTTTATTGTCTCTCCATCGACGGACGTGCCTCAGCCACGGCCGAGCTGGAGACCGGCGGCGATATCATCCAGTTCTACAACGACGTCTCCTCGGCCGTCTCCGGCGTGGACGACTTCCCCGATGATGCTGAGACACCCTCAATCGAGCGAGGTGGGCGCACCGAGATGATCGCACAGATCGGCATCTCTGGGATCGACGGCAAGCAAGGACTGCTGGAATATGCCGACGAGCTGGCCAGCACGCTCCAGAGTGTGGACGGTGTGACCGAAGCTACCGTGTCGGGGCTGACCGATCGAGAGCTGCGCGTAACTTTCGACGACGAGGACCTGCGCCGCTACGGGCTGTCGAGCCAAGACGTGGTCGATGCGATCAACGCCCGCTCGCTCCAGCAGCCGCTGGGTGAGGTCGAAACCACTGAGAAGAGCCTCGTGCTGCGTTATTCGGACGTGCGTCGCTCGGTTGCCGATCTCGAAGACCTGATCGTATTGCAGAACCAGAACGGTGGCATCGTCCGGCTCAAGGATCTCGCAACCGCACGGATCGTCGACAGCGACGAGAACACGCAAAGCTACATCAACGGTGCGCAGGCGGTGACCATCCAGATCATGAAGGCGTCGGAAGGTGATTCCATCCGTATTTTCGAACGTGTCGAGGCGATTTTGGAGGCGGAGCGCGCAGCTTGGCCGAAGCCATTCGAAATTACCGTCATCAACAACATGACTGAGATCGTTGAGGAACGCCTTTCCCTCATTGTCAGCAATATCGTGATGGGCTTGGCGCTGGTTTTTGCGGTGATGTGGATGTTCTTCACACTCAAAGAGGCGCTCTGGATCTCGGCCGCACTGCCGGTTTCCTTCCTCGGCGGGCTGTTTCTGATGAGCGCTCTGGGCGTCACCATCAATATTTTCACGCTCATCGCGCTCCTGCTGGCAGTTGGGCTGATCATGGACGATTCAATCGTCATCGCCGAGAATATCGACAAGTGGCGCCGGCGCGTCGGCGGCAAGGAAGCTGCCTGGCGCGGCACGCAGGAGATCTTGCCAGGCGTGTTGTCCTCTTTCCTGACCACGGCCTGCGTCTTCGGCCCGCTGATGTTCATCGACGGCGACCTTGGACAGGTGCTCAAATACATCCCGATGGTGCTGCTGATGACGCTGGCATTGTCCTTGCTTGAAGGCTTCCTGATCTTGCCGCATCACCTGAGTCATATCGGGAAGGGGGCGCCCGCCGAGTACAAGGATCGACCAGCTGCGCGGGTGCTGGAGCGGTTCAAGGAGGGTGTTGTCATTCCCACCGCCGCAGCGCTGGCGCGGGCCCGCTACCTGACCGTCGGCAGCGTTCTAGGCGCGCTCGTCCTCTCGATCGGGTTGGTCGCGTCCGGTCAGGTCAAGGTGGTTGGCTTTCCAGAGGTGGAGGGCGACACGATCGAAGCAAAGATTGCGCTGACCTCGGGGATCGCCCGCCATCGCACCCTGGCCAATGTCGAGCAGATTCTCGAGGGCCTCGAACGGGTGGATGCGCAATTCAGCCCTGAAACTGAGGGCGCCGCGCCGCTGGTCGAACGTGTCCTTGTCAGCTACGGCTCTAACTCGAGCGTTAACGACAATGGCTCGAACACCGCGACGGTGACCGTCGACCTGTTGGAAGCTGGGAAGCGCAATGTGAGTGCCGACGAGGTCCTGCAGGTCTGGCGCGCGGAATCCGGCACGCTTCCAGACCTTCACCAGATAAGCTTTGCCCAGAACGAGGCAGGGCCGGGGGGCAATGACATCGATATCGACGTCTCGGGAAGCGATCTAGGGGAGATCGAGGCGGCCGCATCCGAAGTCCTGTCACGGCTCTTGGAGCGGATTGACGTCAAAGAGGCCTATTCCGATTTCTATGGTGGCCGTCAAGAAGTGAAACTAACGCTGAACGAATACGGTTATACCGTCGGGCTGACACCGCAATCGCTCTCGGCGCAGCTCCGCCAGGCCTTTCAAGGCTCGGAGACCGACACGTTCCACACCGGAGCGTCGAGCGTGAACGTGCAGGTGCAGCTGGGAGACACAGTCGCGAACTTCACCGAGCTGGAACAATTCCCGATCATCGTCGGCGGCGGCAAACAGACCGCCCTGATCTCGGTGGCCGATATGGAACTCGCTGCCTCCTACCCGACGATCACACGTAAGGATGGGCGGGTCGTCGCCAATATCATCGGCCAGATCGACCGCAAGGCCACCACCTCCACAGCCATTTCGGCCTTCGTGCTGAACGATGTCGCGCCGGAACTGGAGCGACAATACCCCGGCATTTCGATCTCAATTGGCGGAGCCACCGAAGAACAACAGAAGTCGCAATCTTCGGTCGCCACGAAGCTGCTATTGGGGCTTGTCGGCGTGTATATGGTACTCGCCTTCCAATTCCGCAGCTACACGCTGCCGCTGGTGGTGATGCTGTCGATCCCCTTTGCGCTGATCGGCACGATCCTTGGCCACTGGGCAATGGGGTTGAGTCTGTCGATGCCCAGTCTGATCGGCTTTGCCTCGCTTGCGGGGATTGTAGTCAACAACGCCATCCTTTTCCTGACTTTCTTCCAAACCCACCTGCAAGGAGACGACCACGTTGCCGCAGCACTGGATGCCGTCCGTGCCCGCTTCCGGCCGATCATCTTGTCGACCGGGACGACGGTGGCCGGGCTTCTTCCCTTGATCTCCAACACCTCGGTCCATGTGCAAACCACAGTGCCCCTCGTTGTCTCGGTGGCAGCTGGTCTAACGGCCTCGATGATTCTGGTGACACTGGTGCTGCCATCTCTGCTCAGTATTTATTTCGACATTTTCTCGGTGCAGAGATGGGTTGGAAAGTTCGATGACGCGGAGGGAGGAGACATCCGGCGCAGTAAGGATTGCCGTCGGAGGCCTGAAGTATAAGCAAAAACTTGCGACAAACCTCGGCTTTGCAGAAAGCCTACTGCATTTGGCCAGGTTGGACTGGTCAGTACCCGATTTTATGCATCTTGTGTCGTCGACAAAGGCCGCTGAGTGTAGACCTGCTTACCGTGATAACAGCGACCCGTTGAGCCTTTGTTTTCGACAGCACGGGTATCAAGACAGAGGGTAAAGCTGAATAGTTTGCTCGCAAGCATGGACGCCCTATGCGGTGATTTGGCGCAAGATACACACCGGCATTGATAAGGAAACGCTGGAAGCGCGCCATTGAAGTCACCACCAGAAATGTCGCTGACGCTCGCTGTTACCTGAGTTAACTGCCCGGACCCCGGTTGATCAGGACAACGGTTTCGTGACCGCATACGGTGCTTGCGACAAGCAAATGCCGTGACGCGATGGCCACGAGTGGCGCACATGCCGTCATTCTCCCGCACAGGAATGCCAATCTTTGAAGTCCACAAACATAGATGCCATCGCCCGAAACGAGGCGGTCACTGCCTCGCGATACCTATGCCGCGCCATATGGCGGACCTGGATCGGATATCACCGCCAAAGCCACGTCGAGACCAAGATGCATTGGATGAGACTGCTAGGCCTTCCTCTCGGTAGATTGTTCCGCAACCGCCTGCTGGGCAAGGGCTGGCGTAGGACTCGCTTGACAGGATGCCTAAATCCAGGCCCAAGTCTCCGTCCTAAACCGCTACTCTAGGCATAACCGTCACAGTGCCCATGGGATAAGTCCGTCCGTTGGAAAGGAACCTACGAACAGAACCTGATTTGTCCAACAAAGCCATTGCGAGACTGAGAGATGACCGCCGTCACCATACTTTTTTGATAAACCGCATGATTGAGAAGCATGATCGCATTTAGATCGAGCTTTAGTTTCTAGTCCAACGGAGCCTCATAGCTTGATCACCGCCATCTTGTCATGCGTCATGTCGTGCATAGTATAGCCGATCCCACCTGTGTTGTAGCCTGACTGTCGGCGGCCCGCGAAGGGCATCCAATCGACCCGGAACGCAGTGTGATCGTTGACTATAACCGCTGTGGCATCCAGGCGCTGAATGGCTTGCATCGCCGTGTCCAAGTTTTTGGTAAAGACCGCAGCCTGAAAGGCAAATGGCAAGTTATTCGCGGCCCTGTAGGCATCCTCCGGTGCGTCATAGCCATAGACACAGACAACCGGCCCAAAAACTTCCGCCGTTGAGACCCGGGCATCAGAAGACGGATTCAGCAGGACAGTCGGGGCATAGGTTGTCGGGCCAAGTCGTTTTCCACCGGTCAGCAGCGTCGCACCGCCTTGAACCGCCTCGTCCACCCATTGTTCGACGCGGTCAACTTCGGTCGGGCGAATAAGGGGGCCGCAATCGACATTGGGGTCGGTGGCGTCCCCAACCGTCAGTGCCGCCGCCGCATCCGCTAGTTTTTGAGCGATCTCTACGGCTGATCCGGTCGGTGCAAAAACCCGCTGAACCGAAACACAGACCTGTCCGGAATGATAAAATCCCCCCTTGGTTAGGGATGGGATCATCGCATCAATGTCGGCGGTGTCATCCAAAATTACAGGCGCAACCCCGCCATGTTCCAACGCACAACGTGTGCCGGGTGCCAGTTTGGAACGTAACATCCAACCCACCCGCGCCGAGCCAATGAACGAGAAAAAGCCGACGCGGGGATCGGTAATCAATGTCTCGGCCACATCATTTTGGCAGGGGGCAAAGCAACACCATTCGGCGGGCAGACCGGCCTGATGCAAGATATCCACAAAGGCCTGACATGACATGGGTGTATCCAAAGCGGGTTTGACGATCACCGGGCATCCGGTGGCCACTGCCGGGGCAACCTGATGCACAATCAGGTTGAGCGGGTGGTTGAACGCGCTTGCCGCAACCACGACACCAATCGGTTCGCGCTGCGTAAACGCGACACGTCCTGCCCCGGCCTCGGTCAGGTCCATCGGGATTTCGCGCCCTGTCATCTGTCCAATCTCATGAATGCACAGCTCGACCCCGTCGATGGCGCGCTTGACCTCGACACGGGCATCGACAAGGGGTTTGCCGCCTTCATTGGCGATCAGAAACGCCAGTTCTTCGGCCCGGTCAGACATCAGCCGCGCGGTTTCTTTCAGAATTTCGATCCGCTGATAGGCGGGCAGCCAACCATCACGATTGCGGTGAAGATCCTGCGCGGTGCTTAACATGGGCTCGATCTCAGCCCACGAACGGGTTTCGACGCTGCCGATCGACTGCAGGCTGTATGGGTTTACGACATCTACGATACCGCTCATATCAAGCACACCTTGGCGGCCAGCTCGTCAATCAATACCCGTTGGTTTTCGCTGTAATCCACCGGCAGGTCGACCAGATGTACACCGCCAGCGGCAAATGCGGCCTCAAAGGTTGGAACCAGATCTTCGGTGCGTTCAATTCGGTGGCCAGTTGCGCCATAGCTGTTGGCATATTGCACAAAATCGGGATTGTTGAATTCCAGCCCCCAATCATCAAACCCGGCATGTGACTGCTTCCACCGGATCATGCCGTATGAACTGTCATTGAGCACCGTGACCACAAGGTTCAGACCTAGCCGGACTGCGGTTTCAATCTCCTGGCTGTTCATCATGAACCCGCCATCGCCGCAAATCGCCATGACCCGGCGTTCGGGATAGAGTTTGGCGGCCATCATGGCTGAGGGCAGCCCCGCCCCCATCGTGGCCAACGCGTTATCCAGCAACACTGTGTTGGGCTGATACGCCAGATAATTACGCGCATACCAGATCTTGTAGATACCATTGTCCAACGCGATGATGTCGCAATCGCCCATAACCTTGCGCGTATCCGCAACAAAGCGCTGCGGGATCACCGGGAATCGTGGATCATCTGCCCCCGCCGAGGTGTGCAGGTCGGTTTCCCGTTTGACGCGCTCAAAATAGGCGCGATCAAAATCCAACGGCCCGCCCAGCTTTTCGCCCAGCCGCGCAATCGATTGTGCCAGATCCCCGACCACCTCGACCTGAGGGAAATAGACCTGATCGACCTGTGCGGCCTTGTAGTTCACGTGGATCACCTTGGTGCCGCCTTCCTCCATGAAAAAGGGCGGCTTTTCGACCACGTCATGGCCCACATTGATGATCAGATCGGCTCGGTCGATGGCGCAGTGCAGGTAATCTCCGTCCGACAACGCAGCCGTGCCAAGGAATAGATCAGAGCGTTCGTCCACCACGCCCTTACCCATTTGTGTGTTGAAGAACGGAATCTGCGTGTCTTTCACAAACTGGCTGAGGGCACTGCGCGCGTGTTTGCGATTGGCCCCAGCTCCCAACAGCAGCAGCGGCATCTTCGCCGCCCGGATCAGATCTGCGGCTTCGTTGAGGACCGTGTCACCGGCCACGGCATAGTGGCGCGGATGTGGTTTCAGCACAGGTTCGTCGGTTTCCTCGGCTGCGATATCCTCGGGAAGTTCCAGCAGCACCGCGCCGGGGCGTTCCTCTTGAGCGACGCGAAACGCCTCGCGGATCAGGGACGGGATGGTGTTGCCGTGCACGATCTGCTTGGACATCTTGCAGATTGGTGCGAACAGGCCCACCACATCGATGATCTGAAACTGACCCTGTTTGGATTTCTTGATCGGTTTTTGACCGGTGATCATGATCAGCGGCATACCGCCCAGATGTGCATAGGCCGCTGGTGTGGCAAAGTTTGTGGCCCCGGGCCCCAGCGTTGCCATGCAGACCCCGGCCTTGCCCGTCAGGCGTCCATAGGTGGCTGCCATGAAGGCCGCGCCCTGTTCGTGACGCGTTAGCACCAGCTCAATCTTTGAGGTTCTGAGCGATTCCAGAACGTCCAGATTTTCTTCGCCCGGAACTGCAAAGATGTATTCAACACCCTCGGCCTCAAGCGCGGCGACCAACAGGTCCGACGCTTTGGTTGGGATTGTTGCGATAGGTGTTGAAGGTGACATGTGATCTCCTGATGTTTGCGGGGTCAACGCGAATGGCCGCCCCGCAGGCAGCCGGGGCTGCCGTGTCCTTTGATTATACAGATAAGTTTATTCAGCTGCCTGCATTTGTTGTGGTTTCGGGTAAAGGTCATCCATCGATGCCGAGCGTCCGTTGTCCAGAACGATGCGCGCATGATATCGTTTCAGCAGACGCGGTTCAGCCACACCGCAACTGTGAGCGATGATCCCAATCTCTTTTTTCATGTTCTTAACATAGCTGGCGACACGTTCCGCCTTGCTGACGGGATCAAGCCCGAATTGCAGTTTTGGATTGTGGGTCGTGATGCCCGTGGGACATGTATTCTTGTTGCACTGCAGGGCCTGAATGCAGCCTAGCGCGAACATGAATCCCCGCGCTGAGTTCACAAAATCAGCACCTGCGCAAAAGGCCCATGCCACTTCGGACGGGTTGATCATCTTGCCGCTGGCGCAGACCATCACTCGATCTTTCAGCCCGTACTTCCTGAGCATATCCACCGTCAGCGGCAGGCTTTCACGCAGAGGCATGCCCATATTGTCGATCAGGCTCATCGGGGCAGCGCCCGTGCCGCCATCAGAGCTGTCGATGGTAACGAAATCTGGTGCACTTTCTGGACCGCGCTTGAGAATTTCCTGGCACAGGCTTTCGAAGAATCCGTAAGCGCCGATAACCGCTTTGAAGCCGACCGGCTTGCCGCTCACTTCGCGCACATAGCTTATCATGTCCAACAGATCGCCCACGCTGTTGATTTCGGGGTGTCGGTTAGGGCTGATGGCATCCTGACCGACCTTCAGACCGCGAATTGCAGCAATGTCCTCGGTGACCTTGGCGCCGGGCAGAATACCGCCCTTGCCGGGCTTGGCGCCCTGACTCAACTTGATCTCAAACATCTTTATGGCGTCATGGGCCGCAACTGCGCGCAGCTTGTCTTCGTCAAAACCGCCTTCCGGTTTGCGTACGCCAAACTTGCCGGTCCCGATCTGGAAAACGATATCCGCGCCGCTTTCCAAGTGATAGGGCGACAGGCCACCCTCGCCAGTGTTGATCCAGATACCCGCCGCTTTTGCACCCGATGACAACGCCCGCACGGCCGGAACCGAGATTGCCCCATAGCTCATGCCGGAAATGTTAAAGACGGAATCGGTAGTATATGGGTGTTGCGCAAATGGTCCGATGGTCACGGCTGACGGCTCTTGCGCGTCCTGTTCCAGCGTTGGAAACGGGCAATTCACAAAATAAACCGTCCCGGTAGGGCGCAAATCACGGGTCGAGCCAAAGGCCACGGTGGAATCCACGTTTTTGGCGGCACGGTATACCCAGGACCGTTCGGCCCGATTGAACGGCATCTCTTCGCGGTCCTGTGCAAAGAAATACTGACGAAGGAACTCGCCCATGTGCTCAAAGAAATAGCGGAACCGTGCGACCACCGGATAGTTGCGACGCAAAGTGCTTTCGGTTTGGGTCTTGTCACGGAAATAAATCACCACGATCCAAAGCACGGCGAGACCGATGGCAAAGATGAAAGCATAAGAGAGGACTTGCAATAGGGTCAGGATCACACTCGATAGCTGTGACATCATTTATGCCTCCGAATTTTGTTCTTGGTTGAGGGTCGATTGATGGATTTTTCATCTGGCTGGATCGTTGATGATCCGTCAGGGGTGCATGGTTAGAAGTTAGATCGCGACAGAAGTGCGCCTAGTCCAATCACAAACGGTCAATTTTTGGTCATACACTCATAATTCAAGTGTTCCGTAGCAGACCCTGAAGTGTAGAGGCGACCGCTGGCTTCGATGTGCCACTGTGGGTTTGTAAACAATCCAATTTGGAGGCGTCGATTGAACAGATTAGCATGATTGGCTTGAACCTAACGAAGATTGTGTTTCAGGTTCATGGTTGGGTCAGAAATGCTTGACGTTTGGGTCAGAATTGAATGACGCGATTCACTGATTTATTGAGGTTTTGACAGTCGATTGAGTCAAAGGTCAGTGACGTTCCACATTTCCTGTTGAACGTCACACGAACCTGACCCAATCGTCATAGTTGGACCAGAAACTAGGTGAACGTTCGACGTCCGAAGGCGCCCCCCAACGTTGGACATCAGTTGAATTTGACCTTTGCGTCATCAACTAACACACCGTTCCCATTTTATGCTCCCGCACGCAGTTTGATTTGTTCTGACTTCCCTTTCGGAAAATCAGAGCTGATTTGTAGGTCAGACAGCGAAGCTGCCTGTTCCTGCTAATCTGCCACGTGGCGAACGCGGGAGGGGGCAAGGCAACGCTATTCGACAGGGGTGGTGCGGCCCGCAGGCACAGCCGAGGATACGGCCCTGTCTAATAGGGTTACCCGAGGGGGAGGGCAGCGCCCTCACCCTGACGGCCAAGGGCGTTTGGCTTGTCCAAATCCCGCTGGCCCGCGAAAGGAAAGCGGCGTGAAGGGTGATAGCTACTATTGGCGATCATTAAATTACCTAATAGCGAAAGTGACATTCGGCCCTAACCTGCCGTTCGGTTGCGGTCGCCTTAGCCGTTGTGCGGCGCGTCAGAGGAGACATTCGCCGCAAACGCGAAACTGGGACGCGAGTGTTGGTCTGGAGCACGGGCGAAGCCATCGTCTGACCAAGTTGTTCGAACCGGTTAGGAAGGCCCAATTTGATCTGTTCTATAGATGAATGGAACCTGCGCTGGCTTTGAAAACCAATCATAGCGGACCGCAGTACCGTTCAAAGGAACCTTGAATCTACGCGGATTGTTCTTGCCGGCAGTTCTTCTGTTTGTTGCGGATTGATTTCGAATGCTCGGTGAGCAAGTCTGCCAACTCTGGCCGGCAAGACCCGCAATTCGTTCCAGCCTGAAGGGTATCTCCGATATCGTCCACACTGATCATATGTTGGTCATGAATGGCACGGATGATGGTTTTTAGCCCGACTTCGAAACAGGAACAGACAATTGGTCCGCAATCTTCTGAAGACGCAGAGGAACGGCCAGACAAAATCTGCTGAGGCGTCACCTTGGGAAAGCTTGCCAAATAGTCTCGCATCAATGTGATAGGTTGGCGCGAGACGAAGAGCGCTGCCAATACGCGCTGCCCGTCTGTCATCGCTATTCTGTACGAGCCCCTCTTTGGATCTTCTACTACGGTGGCCTCGGCATCCGGTAGCCCAAACCATTCGCGGGCAGTGCTTTCCCAATTGTCTATGATCTGCATGCCTGCCAACTCCATCCTGTAGCCGTTGGGTGTTTTGGCAGTTGCCCAGTACTCTGAGCCAGGGGCCGCCGCGTCAACTGAAACGGCAAAGCCGTACCACGCGGCATGCATAGGTTTTACAGATACCGCTGTTGACTTACTTTCCGGCTGTCCTGAAATCGGATCAGTCACACTTGGAACAAGCGCATCCACACAGGCTGATGGGGCCGTTTCGGCCGTCCAGTGAATTGGCGCAAACACTTGACCTGGTGCCACAGTCTCCGTGATGCGAAGCCGAAATATACCGCTTCCAACTGAGCTGTTGAGTTCAACCAAATCTGCGGCACTAAGGCCCAATCGATCAACGTCGTTGGGATTAACGTCAACATAAGGCTCGGCAAGATGGGCAGACAGGCGCGGCGACAACCCGGACCTTGTCATGGTGTGCCACTGGTCCCTGTTTCGTCCCGTGTTCAAAAGAAACGGAAATTGTTCAGAAGTCGTCGCCTTAGGTGGACGATGGGTAACAGGCACAAAACGTGCTTTGCCATCAGGATGGAAAAACTGCCCATCGCCGAAAAAACGGCCATCTGATTTACGAGATGTCGTCGGCCACCGTGTTGCGCTCAGCGCTTCATAGTCTTCGTCATCAAGGTCCGAAAAATTTGTAATATCCAGATCCTTGCCAAATGATACAGCGAGCGAAGTCATCTTAGCGTATTCTCGAAAAACCTGTGCTGGGGTTTTATAGCTGAATGCTTCTGTCCAGCCCATGCGGCGGCCCACTTCGGCCAAAATATCCCAATCCGCGCGCGCTTGTCCCGGAGGCGCCAAAACGGCGCGTTGTCTGCTGATCGTGCGGTCTGAATTGGTCACTGTACCGCTTTTTTCGCCCCAACCCGCTGCTGGCAGCAATATGTCTGCGACACGCGCGGTATCTGTTCTGTCGGTCAGGTCGCTGACAACTGTGAATGGACAGCTTTCGATGGCCGCCTTCACTCGGTCTGCATCTGGCATAGTGGCCGCCGGATTGGTGTGGATGACCCACAGTGCTTTGATCTGGCCGCTTTCGACAGCGCGAAACAAGTCAACCGCTTTGAGCCCCTGCTTCTGTGGCATGTTGGGTGCTTTCCAGAAATTCCGGACGGCTGAATTGTGGGCTTTGTTTTCGATATCCAAATGACAGGCGAGCATGTTGGCCAAGCCGCCCACCTCTCGACCACCCATGGCGTTTGGCTGACCGGTGACTGAAAACGGACCCATCCCCGGGCGACCGATCCGTCCGGTGGCCAAATGGCAGTTCAGTATCGCGTTGACCTTGTCGGTTCCGCTAGAAGACTGGTTCACACCCTGACTAAAGATCGTCACAACGCGCTCGGTACCGATCCATAGATCGCAGAAAGCTTCAATCTCACCAGGGCGCAGCCCCGTCTCATCAGGATCGTCAAGCTGTGCCAGCTCGACGGCCTCATTGAACCCAACGCTGCGATCCAGAAATTCCGCAGACACATGCCCGGTTTGGTGAATTCTGGCCAACAATCGGTTGAACAATGCGACGTCGCTGCCCGGTTGAAGCGCCAGATGGAGATCGGCTTGATCGCAGCTTGCTGTTCGACGTGGATCAATAACCACAATCTTCGTTCCGCGCGCCTGACGCGCAGCTATGACCCGTTGATAGAGCACAGGATGGCACCAAGCGAGGTTCGAGCCGACCAGCACAACCAGGTCAGCCTGATCCAGATCCTCATAGGTTCCAGGCACCGTATCTGTGCCGAAAGCGCGTTTGTGCCCTGCCACTGTAGATGCCATACAAAGCCGAGAGTTGGTGTCGATATTCGCCGAGCCCATAAAGCCTTTCATCAGTTTGTTGGCGACATAGTAATCCTCGGTCAGCAACTGCCCCGAGACGTAAAAAGCGACGCTGTCCGGCCCGTGTTCAGTTATCGCGGCAGAGAACCGGTCTGCAATCAGTTGCAACGCGTTATCCCAGCTGGTGTCCTGACCAAAGGCGCGAGGAGCCAGCAACCGGTGTTCCAACCCCACGGTTTCACCCAAAGCCAACCCTTTCGAGCACAAACGACCATGGTTCGCTGGATGATCCGGGTCGCCCCGGACAGTCAGCCCTCCAACTCCATCTGGTCGCAGAAGCACGCCGCAGCCAACGCCGCAATACGCGCAGGTCGAGCGAACTTCGGGCAGACCACTTCCGTCCATCAAGCCGCGCTCCGCCGGGAAACCGCGCTGTCGTCCAATAGGATACGACCGTCTTCAAGACGCACCGGATAGGTGGTGATGCTGCCATCATCCGCGCCTTTAGCTTCGCCCGTGTTCAGGTCAAAGACCCAGTTGTGTAGCGGACAGGTGACTGACTGGCCGTGGACGATGCCCTCGGACAATGGGCCGCCCTTATGCGGACAGTTGTTGGTCGCGGCGAATACTTCCGCCTCGGCAGTACGGAAGACGGCGATACAGCCGATATGGGTTTTCACCAGACGCGCTCCGCGCACCGGCACCTCATCAATATGTCCGATGTCGATCCAGCTCATTCCGCAGCCTCCAATGTAAAATCTGCAATCGGCGCGTAGGTCTGCGCTTTTTCTTTGACGTGTTCGGCCCACGGGTCTTTGCGGTAGATGCTTTGCGACAGTTCGAACCGGGCGACCAAAGCAGCGCGGTTTTCAAGATCGTCCACGACCTGAGCTTTGACCCAGTCCATGCCAACCTTGCCCAACCATTTGTACAAGCGGTCCAGATACTTGCCGCCTTCGCGATAGGCTTGGGTGACGGCCATCGCGACCTCGATTGCTTCGTCCTCGGTGGAGACTTGGCAGAGCAACTCGGTCTCTTTTACGTCCATGCCTGCGGCACCGCCGATGCTGATCTGATAGCCCGAATCCACGCAGACCACGCCGATATCCTTGCACGTCGCCTCGGCGCAGTTGCGCGGGCAGCCTGACACGGCAAGCTTCAGCTTGTGCGGCGTCCACGCCCCCCACAGGGTCTTCTCCAGCTTGATCCCTAGGCCTGTACTGTCCTGCGTGCCAAACCGGCAATGATCCGTGCCGACGCAGGTTTTGACCGTGCGCAGACCCTTGGAATAGGCATGGCCCGAGACCAGACCAGCCTTGTTCAGATCCGACCAGATCGCAGGCAGGTCCACACCCTTTACGCCCAGCAGGTCGATGCGCTGACCGCCCGTGACTTTGACGGTTGGCACGTCGTACTTATCGGCAGCATTGGCAATGGCGCGCAGCTCTTCCGGTGTCGTGATCCCTCCCCACATTCGGGGCACGACACTGAATGTGCCGTCTTTCTGAATGTTGGCGTGTTTGCGTTCATTGACGAAGCGGCTTTGCGGGTCGTCTTGGTACTCCAGCGGCCAATCCGCCAGTAGATAATAGTTAATCGCCGGGCGGCAAACATGGCAGCCGTTGGGCGTGGTCCAGCTGAGTTCCTGCCAGACAGCGGCCTGGCTTTTCAGTTTCTGCCCCTTGATCAGACGACGTACATCCTCATGCGTCAGGTCGGTGCAACCGCAGATCGGTTGCGCGGTTGGCATTTGGAAGTCGTCACCCAGCGTCACCTGCAACACCTGTTCCACCAGTCCAGTACAGGTGCCGCAGGAAGCACTCGCCTTGGTGCCTGCACGTACCGCGCCCAGATCGTCGGCACCTGCGTTGATCGCCTCGACAATCTCGCCTTTGCATACGCCGTTGCAGCCGCAAATCTCCGCCTCAGGCGGCAATGCTGCAACGGCTGAGAGAGGGTCCGCGGTGTCGCCCCCCTGATAGGCCGGGCCGAAGATCAGCGTCTCACGCATCTCGTCGATGCTGGTGCCGTCCTTGATCAACCCGAAGAACCAGCTACCATCGGCGGTGTCGCCATACATGACAGCACCAACCAGCCGATCCTCTTCGATAACGAGGCGCTTGTAGACGCCGCGCGAAGGGTCGCGAAACACGATGTCTTCACGCCCCGGCCCGTCAGCGAAATCGCCGGCACTGAACAGATCGCAGCCCGTGACCTTCAGCTTGGTCGAGAGGGTTTTCTGCGCGAATGCGGCGTCTTCTTCCAACAGAGCACGCGCCGCCACTTTCGCTTGATCGTAGAGCGGAGCGACAAGGCCAAAGATCTCTCCGCCATGTTCGACGCATTCACCCACGGCATAGACATCCGGGTCCGAGGTCAGCATTTGATCATCCACATGGATGCCGCGACCGGCGGCCAGCCCGGCCTCGTGCGCCAGCGCCGTGTTGGGACGGATACCCACCGCCATAACCAGCAGGTCACAGGGCAGTTCGGTCCCGTCGTCCAGAAGCAGCGCGCGAACCTTTCCGTCCTGCCCCAGAATTTCCTTGGAGTTCGCCTGCAGGCAGATCTTGATGCCTTTGTCTTCCAGCGACTTCTTCAGCAGGTAGCCTGCGGCTTCGTCCAGTTGACGCTCCATCAGGTGGCCCATTATGTGGACAACGGTGACGTCAACACCATGCGCGACCATCCCTGCAGCGGCCTCGAGCCCCAGCAAACCACCGCCAATTACGACGACCTTGTTTTCCGGACTCATGCCCATCATCTGCTGCGTGTCTTCCAAATCGCGATAGGCGATCACACCATCCAGATCATGCCCCGGCAAAGGGATGATGAACGGGTTCGACCCGGTCGCGACGACTAGCTTGTCGTATGGAACATGTCCGTTCTCGCCCTCGACCACCTTCATCTCACGGTCGATCTTGGCCACCTTCTCTCCAAAGCGGCAGGAGATGCCCCGCTCGGCATACCAAGTGTCGTCATGGGTGACGATCTCTTCATAGGTCTTCTCACCCGACAGAACCGGGCTGAGCATGATGCGGTTGTAGTTCCCGCGCGGCTCAGCGTTGAACAGGGTGATTTCGAACGCATCCGGTGCGGCGTCGGTCAGGTGTTCCAGCACCCGACCCGAGGCCATGCCTGCGCCTATAACAACTAGTCTTTGCTTCATGATTTCACTCCGCTGCAATCGCCTTGGGGGCGGGCGATTTCGGCTTGGCGCCGTGTTCGTATTCTTCAAGGAAATCGAGAACTTCCTGCCGGTAGGCGTAATAATCCGGGTGCTCCAACAGGGCCTTGCGAGTCCTTGGGCGCGGCAGGTCGACCTTGGTGATTTTACCGATGGTCGCCTGCGGACCGTTGGTCATCATCACTACGCGGTCGGCCAGCAGGATCGCCTCGTCCACATCATGGGTGACGCAGATCGCAGTCACCTTTGTGCGGGACCAGACCTCCATCAGAACTTCCTGCAATTCCCAGCGTGTGAGGCTGTCGAGCATCCCGAAAGGCTCATCCAACAGCAATAGTTTGGGCGACAGAGCAAAGGCGCGGGCGATACCGACACGCTGCTTCATCCCGTTCGACAGGTCAGAGGCAGATTTGTCCATCGCATCGGCCAGTCCGACGCGTTCCAGATAGTACTCCACCACGTCCTGCCGCTCGGCCAGGCTTGCATTGGGGTAGACCTTGTCGACACCAATCGCGACGTTTTCCTTGGCGGACAGCCAGGGGAACAGGTTTGGCGATTGGAACACTACAGCGCGTTCCGGGTCGGCGCCTTCGACGTGACGGCCATCTAACTTGATCGCGCCCTTGGAGATGTCATTAAGACCTGCGGCCATGGTCAGAACTGTGGACTTGCCGCAGCCGGAATGGCCGATCAGAGAGATGAACTCACCCTTGTCGATCTTCAGGTCAAAATCCTCGACCACGGTCAGAGGGCCTTTGGGCGTCGGATACACCTTGTGCAGCTGCGAGAAATCGAGGAAGCGGTTCTCAATCATCCCCTTTTGCGCCTCGGCCACCGCCGTTGGAACCCCGTGGATTGGGGTGACATCCGGCAGGGTACGAGTGCCTTCGACCTTGGCCTCGATCCCTACGTCCATCAGATATTTGGTGACGTCCGCCCGCAAGCGTTTGAACGTCTCATCGTTGTTCATGGCACCGCGTTCGCGCGGTCGCGGGATCGACACGTGGAACTCCTGCCCCAGCGTGCCATCGGGGTTCAGTGCAATGATCCGGTCGGCAAGAATGATTGCTTCATCGACGTCGTTGGTAATCAGCACGCAAGTCTTCTTGTCGGCTTCCCAGATGTGTTCGATCTCGTCCGCCAGATTGGCACGGGTCAAAGCGTCGAGCGCCGACAGAGGCTCATCCAGCAGCAATACCTCAGGGTTCATCGACAGCGCCCTCGCCACGTTGACCCGCTGGCGCATCCCGCCGGACAGTTCCGCCGGGCGGCGCGTCGCGGCCTGGCTGAGACCCACCATCCGCACGTAATGCGCAACCTTCTCGGCTTTCTCGACCTTGCTGAGATCGGGGAAAACCGTATCAACTGCCAGCCCGACGTTACCGCTGACTGTCAGCCAAGGCATCAGCGAGTAATTTTGAAAGATCACCCCGCGTTCCGGGCCGGGGCCCTTGATTGGAGCGCCTTTGAACGTGACCTCTCCGCTGGTCGGGCGATCCAGCCCGGCCATCAGGTTGATCAGGGTCGTCTTACCAGTGCCTGAGAAACCAAGGATCACCAGAAACTCGCCCTCTTGCACGTCCAGATCGATGCCTTTCAGCACATCGGTGCGCGCAGTGCCTTCACCGAAGGATTTAGAGGCGTCCTTGAAGCTTAAAATGCTCATCGCGTTCACCGGTTATTCGTGAAGGTGAAAAGGGATTGCAGGGCAAACATCACACGGTCCAGCAGGAAGCCGATGATACCGATAGTGAAGACCGCAACCATGATTTTGGCCAAAGAGCTGGAGGAACCGTTCTGGAACTCATCCCAGACAAACTTGCCCAGACCAGGGTTCTGCGCCAGCATTTCCGCGGCGATCAGAACCATCCAGCCAACACCAAGCGACAGGCGCAGACCAGTGAAGATCAGTGGCAAGGCAGAGGGCAGCACCAGCTTGGTGATCTTGGTATAGGTGTTCATTTTCAGAACCTTGGAGACGTTCACCAGATCCTTGTCGATAGATGCCACACCAAGCGCGGTGTTGATCAGGGTCGGCCACAAGGAACACAAAGTTACAGTGATGGCCGAGATCAGGAAGGATTTCGCGAACCAGCCATCATTGGTGACGTAAACGGCCGAGACGATCATGGTCACAATCGGCAGCCACGCCAGTGGCGAAACCGGTTTGAAGATTTGTATCAGCGGGTTCAGCGCCGCATTTGCCGTTGGCGACAGACCTGCCGCGATGCCCAGAGGGACTGCGAGGGCAGTAGCGATCAGAAAGCCGAAAAACACAGTTTTGATCGAGGTCCAGATCTGTTGGTAGTAGGTCGGAGCCCCGGTGAAAGCCACGTCTTTCACCTTCTCCGGCTGGCCAGCATCAATAAACTTTTGATTGCGCGTGTCGACCATGGCTTCGAACTTGGCGCGTTTTGCCGCTTTAGCTTTGGCGTCCTCATTCAGGCTGACCATCTCCGCCCAAACCTGCGCTGGCCCGGGGACCGCGCCCAGCGAGGTCTGTACCTTGGGCGCCAGCGTGCCCCACAGAAGCAAAAAGGCGAAGATCGACAGCAACGGCACGATCAGCAAGCGCCAAATCTCGGCCATCTGAGCGCGGGGATTGTCTCCGGCGGCGGCTTTCAGAACAGGCGTGGCCCAGCTGAGGCCCAACACCTGGAACCATTTGTCGGCTGCATTGATGCGGGTGAAAAGGCGGGCGCGACGCTCCTGGCGTGCAGCGTCTGCGTTGAATTCGGGATCGACGGTCGTCATCTGATGTGTCCTTGCGATGGCGGGGCACTTGTGAAGCCCACGCCCGACCGTGGCCGGACGTGGAGCTGAGGAATTAGCCTTGAACGTCCGAGCCGACGATCTTCTGCTCGCCCTTCAGGCCAATGGACATGCTTTCGAGATAGGCGTTGGGTGTGCGGCCGTCATAGGCGATCCCGTCAATGATATCCTCGGCAGGCGTTGGTGCCTTGTAGCCGTCACTGTTCCAGGGGAAATCGGCCTCATCCGCCAGACCTTCGTCAACCAGCAGACGGGCGGCCTCCAGGTAGATTTCGGGCTTGTAGACCGACTTGGCCACTTCGTCATACCAACTGTCCGGCTTCGCATCGGCGATCTGACCCCAACGACGCATCTGGGTCAGGTACCAAACCGCGTCCGAATAGAACGGATAGGTCGCGTTGTAGCGGAAGAACACGTTGAAATCTGGAACCTCACGCTTGTCGCCTTTTTCATATTCGAAAGTGCCAGTCATCGAATTGGCGATCACGTCATAATCCGCGCCCACATATTCTGCGCGGCTCAGGATTTCGACCGCTTCGGAGCGGTTGGCGTTGTCATTTTCATCCAACCACTGTGCCGCGCGGATCAGGGCTTTGGTCACTGCCAGAGTGGTATTCGGATACTCCTCGGCAAACTCGGCTGTGATGCCAAAGACCTTCTCGGGGTTGTTCTTCCACAGTTCGTAATCGGTAAGTACTGGAACGCCGATGCCCTTGAACACCGCTTGCTGGTTCCACGGCTCACCCACGCAGTAGCCATAGATCGTTCCGGCCTCCAACGTGGCTGGCATTTGCGGCGGAGGTGTCACCGAGAGGAACACATCCGCACCGATTTGACCGGTCACGTTGTCTGGGCTGTAGAACCCCGGATGCAGCCCACCAGCGGCCAGCCAATAGCGCAGTTCGTAATTGTGGGTCGAGACTGGGAAGACCATGCCCATGTTAAAGGGCTTGCCTTCAGATTTGTATTTCTCAACGACCGGAGCAAGCGCCTCTGCGCTGATAGGGTGTTGGGGACGACCATCCTCCATCACCGGGATGTTCGGCTTCATCTCTTCCCAAATCTCGTTGGACACGGTGATGCCGTTGCCGTTCAGGTCCATTGAGAAGGGCGTTACGATGTGCGCTTCGGTTCCGTATCCGATGGTGGCAGCCAAAGGCTGTCCGGCCAGCATGTGTGCGCCGTCAAGCTGCCCGTCGATCACGCCATCCAATAGGACCTTCCAATTGGCTTGTGCTTCCAGCGTCACGAACAGGCCTTCGTCCAGAAAGTACCCATTCTCGTAAGCGACAGCCAGCGGCGCCATATCGGTCAGTTTGATAAAGCCAAAAGTCAGCTCGTCTTTTTCCAGTTCCAGTTCCAGCTCGGCCAGTGCCGGAGACACAAGCGCCGTCGTTGCGACGAGGCCTAAAAGAAGCTTTTTCATCTCGATCCCTTTCGGTTCAGCCCAACCTCTTGGGCAAACAAAAAAGCCGCCGACACAGTCCGCCGGGAGGAGGTGGCGGATGGTCGAGCGGCTTTGCTCTTGTAAGGTGCCCTGGATAGTGGGCGAATTCCGTCGGTGGGCGTCGTTGCCTTCCGATGTCCCGATTAAGACATCCTTGATCTGGGCCGTCATCCGGTTTTGAGTGTCAAAGTGTGATTTTTCTGCGCTGCAGCGTGATTTGATGCTGCGCTGCAAAAATTTTGGGCACTCTCACCCCGTTGGCTCGAAAATGCGACGATCGAAGAAGACGTTCGGCGCCAGAATCAAGCTTCCGTTTGTCGAGGCTACGGTGGTCGACTCAGGAAGCGCCCCTTCCAGCTTTTCTGACGCTCCGGGGGTTTCGACACCCAGCCCGAACAACTCGCGCCGATAGAGATCGCTGCGAAAGACACGGGCGGCCTGACGTTCGGCTGTGCTGACATCGATCCCGTTCCGTTGCGCTAGCTGATGCGCGATCCACTTGGCCTGACTGCGCCATGGGAAGGTGGCAGCGCCATCAAAGAACTCGACAAACCCATCCACATGGCGTTGCTCGCCGCGCGCCGAGATTGTGAATTCGCCCATCAATGCACGGTCGATTAGTTCGGGTGAGACATTGAGGTAGGTTTTGCGCGATAGCATCTCGGACGCGGTTGTTCGGCTGTCCGTGTTTGAAAGCCAACGTCCCGCGCGCCAAACGGCCCGCATGAGGCTACCCAGCAAATGCGGCTCAGTTTCGGCCCAGTTGTTTCTAACCGCCAACACCTTTTCAGGTGCGCAGGTCCAGATTGCCTTACCGGGCAGCAGCAAGGCACCAACATTGTCATCCACGGCGAAAGAGCCCCAAGGCTCGCCCACGCAGAAGGCATCGATCTCGCCACCTGCAAGCGCCTGCGCCATGAGAGGGGGCGGGACAGTGCGGATTTCGACCTGCTTCGAAGCCAGTTCGGTTCCCGCAACCCAATAGCGCAGCAGTTCAACATGCATCGAAAACGGAAAAGGCACTCCGAACACCAAAACCTCACCGGCAGCCTTTGCCAGTGCAGCCCCAGCCGCAACGGCATCAGTGAAATCGAAGTCATAGCCCTGATCGGTCAGACGCCCTGCCAATTGGGTTCCAACGCCTATGACGTTGCCATTCAGGGATAGGACAGACACTGCGGACAGCGGCGTCGAGATACCGCCCAAACCCAAGGCCATCGCAACGGGTACAGGTGACAGCAGATGCGCTGCGTCCACATGCCCAAAAGCCAGCATATCGCGCAGAGATGACCATGACGGGGCCGGTCGCAGATCCAGAGACACGCCTTCGGCATGGTCAAATCCCATCTCGCGCGCGACAATCAACGGGGCCGCGTCGACCAAAGGCATATAGGCGACAGGCAAGGTCACGGTTCTCATGACAACAAACCCGAGGCCGTGACCAGGGCTTCGGCCACTTCTGCAACCCGGCGGTTCTGGTTCATCGCTGTTTTGCGCAGCAGGGCGTAGGCCTCGTCTTCAGACACACCCTTGGCTTTCATCAACAACCCTTTGGCGCGATCAATCACTTTGCGTTCTTCCAACGCACGGCGGGTCTCGGCCAGTTCGGTCCTCATCTGGCGTAGTACCTGAAACCGGGCGATGGCGGTATCGATCACAGGTTTGATGCGCTCGGCTTGCAGGCCATCGACTACATAGGCTGATACCCCTGCCTCAACGGCTGCTTTCGCCAATCCACCCGCAGCGCCCGAGACGAACATGGCCACCGGACGCTCCATCGGACCGGAGGCGACGGTCAACTCTTCCAGCATATCCCGCGATGGATTGTCTATGTCGATCAGAACGATGTCTGGGCTATGCATTGCAATTCTACGTGCCAGCCCGGAAACATTGCCGATTACAGAAACGTCTACGTCTCCAGACTCTTTTAAGGCATCCACAATTGCAAAGGCACGTTCTTGGTTCTGCTCGACGACAACGACAGTAAGGTGTTGTTTCATAGGCACCCAAGTGAGCCCAAGCTTCATCGATCGCAATTCCAAGGCCACTAAGCGTTTCATCAGGCTGCCAGTTTGCCTATTTTATCAGCATATTTTTACATGCAGCGGAATGTCTGCACAGTTTTTCTACATGTTTTCAAAGAAATCTGCTTTGAGCCCTGGCGTGGCGCATTGGATCGACTCTTTGAATTTTCATTTGGTCTAATCTTTGGTTTGGGAGGCCAAATGTACTTCCATCGACGATGCGAAATCGAAGGTCCATTTTGACAGCAAGAACCACGTGACTCCGCAATCGCAGCGAATGATCGCTTTCCGCCCAACTGCTGGAATTCGTGCGAGCGCTGATGAAAGTGTATCCGTCTATCCGGCGCTACGCAGCCTTGAGATGTTCCGAGGCAGCCTGAGTGCCGCCTCCGTGATGAGGCATACCGCTCTTGGCTAGCCCCATTTCTACGCCAGAAAGGGTGGCCATCAACATTAGGTCGTTGAAATCGCCCAAATGACCAATGCGGAACACCTTGTCGGCTACCTTGGACAGACCATTTCCTAGTGAGATGTCATAGTGCTCAAGCGCCGTAGCACGAAACGCATCGGCGGAGTGACCTTCTGGGACCTTAACCGCAGTCAAGACGCCCGATTCCTGACCTTGATGTGTGCACAAAACCTCAAGACCCCAGGCGCGCACGGCAGCCCGTGTCGCGGCTCCGTGTCGGGAGTGACGGGCAAAAACGTTGTCCAACCCTTCCTCGTGCAACATGTCTATGGCCTCATTTAATCCATAGAGAAGATTGGTGCCGGGGGTGTAGGGAAAGAACCCCTTCTGATTTGGTCCGACCATATCTTGCCAATCCCAGTAACTTCGCGGCGTGGTCACGGATTTTGAGTGTTTTAGCGCCCGATCGCTCACGGCGTTGAAGCTCAGACCAGGCGGTAACATCAGTCCTTTTTGCGAGCCGGAGACACACACATCGACCCCCCAGTCATCGAACCGAAAATCAATCGACGCAAGGCCGGAGATGGAGTCCACGATTAGAAGTGCTGGGTGTTTGGCTGCGTCTATGGCCCTGCGCACTTCCTCAATTGATGAGACTGACCCGGTAGACGTTTCGTTGTGAACGACGCAAACCGCCTTGATGTCGTGCTGCTCATCCGCACGTAGACGGTCTTCAATCTGATTGGGGTCCGCGCCGCCGCGCCAATCCCCTTCGATCAGCTCTGGGTGCAATCCTAGATTTCCAGCCAAGTTGCACCACATGAAAGCGAAATGTCCTGTTTCAAACATCAGAACTTTTTCGCCCGGCGAAACCGTGTTCACAAGTGCGGCTTCCCACGCACCGGTGCCGGATGAAGGATAGATAAAGACGTTCTGTTTTGTCTTGAAAATCGTCTTCATACCATTGAGGGCTTTATTCCCGACTTCTGCAAAATTGGGCCCTCGATGATCAATGGTCTGCGTGCTTATGGCTCTCAGGATTCGATCTGGCACAGCACTTGGCCCTGGAATCTGCAAAAAGTGTCTACCCGCCTGACGCATTTGAACTGATCCTTACGCTGGTGCCAAAAAAGTGGCGCTATTATCTATTGCAAAAGTTAATTATGAATTCATTATTCAGTCAACGATGAAGTGAAAGGTCTAATTAGGCTTACAGGGAAGGGAAGGCGAACCTGATGGTAGAGAATGGATCGTTGTACCGCCGACTGTTGTCCGATGTACGGGGGGAAGTGATGTCAGATCCGGCATCGCTTGCTCGATACTCGACCGATGCCTCAATCTATCAGATGATACCGGACGCTGTGGTGATCCCCCGGTCCACAGAAGATGTCCAAGCCGTGATGTCCATTGCGCGGGACGAAGGATGTTCGGTTCTACCGCGCGGCGCCGGCACGTCGCAATGCGGGCAAACAGTCAATCAGGGTGTTGTGCTGGACAACACAAAACACTTGAATCGTATTCTTGACGTAGACGCTGAGAAACGTATCGCGCGCGTTCAGCCCGGTGTTGTTCTGGATCAATTGAACCAAGCGTTGAAGCAGCATGGCCTGTGGTTTCCCGTGGATCCTTCAACAGCGTCCCGCTGCACTCTTGGGGGGATGGCGGCAAACAATTCTTCAGGTGGAAAATCTCTGCGATACGGGATCATGCGAGACAACGTCGTCGCGATAAACGCAATCATGGTTGACGGCACGGAAGCGCGGTTCAGCGCTGATACGGCCGCATCAGGCGATTATGCGGATCTTGTTGGTGATATGCGCGCTCTTGGGCGTCGCGAGGCTGCTGAAATTGACGCTCGTTTTCCTAAAGTCCAGCGCCGTGTGGGCGGGTACAATATCGACGCGCTCGTAAGTAACGACATCAACATGTCCCATTTGTTGGTGGGGTCAGAAGGCACATTGGCCTATTTCACAGAACTGGAATTAAGTCTGGCACAGCTGCCGGGCGCGAAAGTTACCGGTGTGTGCCATTTCCCGACATTCCGTGCTGCCATGGAAGCCACTCAGCACATCGTGACACTCAACCCCCAGGCGGTAGAGTTGGTCGACGACACCATGATTGCGTTGGGGCGTGAAATCCCATTGTTTCGCGAAACGATTAATGCATTTGTTGAAGGCAATCCTGAAGCCCTGCTGCTGGTGGAATTCGCCGAGGGTAGCGTCGAAGCAAATGCCGCAAAACTGGTCGAGCTTTCGCAACTGATGGGAGATCTCGGGTTTGCTTTCAGCGGTGCGAAAAACCGGTGGGGCGGCGTTGTCACTGTTACGGACAACTCTTTGCAGAATGCTATCGCCGAGTACCGAAAATCCGGGTTGAACGTCATGATGTCGATGAAAGAGGCGGGAAAACCAATCTCTTTTGTCGAAGATTGCGCTGTCCCGCTGCCCGACCTCGCCGAATACACCGCTGGCCTGACCGAAATCTTTGCAAAACATGGCACAAAGGGAACTTGGTACGCGCATGCCTCGGTGGGGTGTTTACACGTGCGACCTGTGCTGAACATGCGGCAGGACAAAGACGTCCGGACAATGAGGGCGATCGCTGAAGAAACATTTGATCTGGTCAAAAAATATAAAGGATCTCATTCAGGTGAACATGGTGACGGGATCGTAAGATCAGAATTTCATGAGAAGATGTTCGGTCAGCGTATCGTTTCTGCGTTTGAGCAGGTTAAGAACCGGTTTGATCCCGACGGGGTGATGAATCCCGGCAAGATCGTGAACGCGCCTGCGATGGATGACCGGCGATTGTTCCGCTATGGCCAGGACTATTCGGTTCCTGAATTCGAAACGACGCTGGATTGGTCCGCTTGGCCGGGTTCCGGAGGAGGGTTTCAGGGCGCCGTCGAGATGTGCAACAACAATGGTGCATGCCGCAAGCTCAAGGGTGGGGTGATGTGCCCATCTTTCCGAGCGTCCCGAAACGAGCGTGATGTTACGCGTGGACGGGCAAATACGCTGCGGTTTGCGATCAGCGGGCAGATGCCGGGCGGTTTGTCGTCCGATGCCATGTTGGACACAATGAAGTACTGCGTGTCCTGCAAAGCTTGCGCTCGGGAATGTCCGACCGGCGTCGACATGGCGCGAATGAAAATCGAAGTAATGTCAGCAAAACGTAAAAAAGATGGGCTGACGTTGGCAGACAAATTGATAGCTTACCTGCCCCGATATGCACCAAAAGCCGCGAAAGTCGCGTGGCTTATGAATTTACGAAACAAAATTGCACCCTCGCGTAAGCTATTGGAGGGACCGACTGGTATTTCAGCGCGACGTGATCTGCCAGTGTGGTCTTCTGCGCCGTTCCGTGATGCCGAGGCTCAGGACAATGATCCGCAGGTGTTGCTGTTTGCCGATGTGTTCAACCGGTATTTCGAACCAGAAAATTTACGCGCCGCTGTCCGGGTTTTGCGGGCAAAAGGACTTCGGGTGGCCGTGGCGCGAGACGATCAATCTGACAGGGCCTTGGATTGCGGACGTACTCTTTTAGCTATGGGCTGCGTGGACGAAGCGCGACACGAGGCACAACGCGTGATTGACGCGACGCGAGAGGCGGTTGCAAAAGGTGTTCCAGTAGTCGGGCTCGAACCTTCCTCCATCCTCACGTTCCGGGATGAGTTTTTGGCGCTTTGCCCGGGGCCGGAAACGGAGATGTTGTCGAATGCAACGCGTACCTTTGAGGAATTTCTGGCCGATCAGCCGGACTTGGCCCTGAAGCCCTTGGATCGCCCGATCTATGTGCATGGGCATTGCCACCAGAAAGCACACGATGCCGTCACACCGATGCTCAACCTTTTGAAGCGTATTCCGGAGGCACAGGTTCACATGATAGAAAGCGGTTGTTGCGGAATGGCCGGGGCGTTTGGGTATGCGCCTGAAACTATCGATGTTTCGATAAAGATGGCACAACTTGACTTGTTCCCGGCGTTGGAAGCAGCACCTATAGATGCAGTTATCGTGGCCGATGGGACATCTTGCCGCCATCAAATCGCCGAAGGTACGCAGCGGAAGCCCATGCACGTCGCGCGCCTGTTGGATCTGGTTCTTGATGTTTAGGAAATGGAAATGAACCTGACGGACAGCATTAATCGCCCGACCCTTCATGAAGAACTGGTCGAAAGGCTGCGTAACCTGGTTGTCGAAGATGTGCTAAAGCCGGGTGAAAAAGTGCCCGAGAAGCAGCTTTGTGACTCGTTGGGGGTCTCGCGGACACCTTTGCGAGAAGCTTTAAAGGTGCTTGCATCAGAAGGCTTTGTGGTACTTCAAGCCAACCGGGGGGCCCGCGTCGCAAGTGTCACGCGAGAGGAATTGGAGAATACATTTCCAGTGCTTGCGACGCTTGAGCAACTGGCGGGAGAGTTGGCATGTCAGCACCTGGATTCCGCTGAAATTGAACTAATCGAACGTCGCCACGCCGATATGCTGAAAGCCTATAAGTCACATGACCGACAGGCATATTTTAAGGCCAATCAGGACATTCATCAGGCACTGATACGTGGCGCGCGAAACGATATCCTTGCGAGCCACCACAAGCTGTTGGCCGCACGGGTCCGCCGCGCACGTTTTATGGCCAACTTGTCGGACGAGCGCTGGGCGCAGGCCATTTACGAACACAAAGCCATGATGGAGTTACTCAGGGCCCGTAATGCAGATGGGCTTGGGAAATCCATGAAGCTTCACATGATGAACAAACTTTCTGCTCTTGTGAAAGCGCTGGAGGCAGAGGACGAGACACCTCGCTAAACCCTAGTAAAAAGCGCCTACCAGCTTCCCACGGATGCGCTGCTAGTCGGCGCTGAGACTAGGAAACAGAGGGGATAACCCACAGTCCTCAGCAAGTTTGTTGAGGTCTCGACAAAGAGCGGGATTCAGCCTCACACCATCTTTGCGGCGGGCCTCTGCGGCAGCCGTTTTGCCGTCTCCGGGCAAGCGCACCGGGTCATGACCGGGCAGGGGGGCGGATGCGCGCATTTCAGAGAAGACGCGGGCTGCGTTAGAAGCAAAGTCATTGCCCATCCCAAAGGCTGCCGGATTGAGCGCCATAACGAACTGGCCGGTGTTTGTGGATGAAGTTGTGTCCGAGGTGAAATTGACCACATCGGAACCGAAGGCCGCGCGGTTTAAGACCCCGGCCATCAACCCGATAGCTACGGAAAGACCGAACCCTTTCGGACCCCCAATCGGCAACAGAAATCCTTCTGACTTGAGGGCGGGGTCCGTCAATGGATTTCCATCACGCCCAACCATCCAGCCTTCGGGCATAGGCTTGCCTTGCTGCAACAGGGTTTTGATCTTGCCCATCGCGGCTACGGTCGTCGCCATATCAAACACAAACGGGTCGGGACCATCGGCAGGGGCGGAAAAAGCAATGGGATTGGTGCCAAGAAGCAAATCGCTACCGCCATAAGGCGGGACGTGGTTCGCGCTGCCCACTGCCGCGGCCATACCAAGCAGCCCTGCCTCGGCTTGCGGACGTACATAAAGTGCGAGTGGTCCCGCGTGATTGCCGCGCCGAACACCAACCCACCCGATACCGGTCGCTTTTGCCTTTTCAATTGCAAGATCCCGCGCCGCCAACATTGCCAGATGGCCGAGGCCATCGTCTCCGTCGATCAAAGCGGTTGCGACAGTCTCATGTTCTACAGTTACTTTTGGCGTAGGATTGGAGCCACCTCCCGCCAGCCGGGCAAGGTACTGGCGCAGGCGAAAGACACCATGCGTGCCGTAGCCATAAATGTCGGCCTCGACCATCAACGAGGCCACCTTGTCCGCATCTGTTTTTGACACACCTCGAGTTTCGAGCACGACCGCCACAAATTCACGCAGGGTGTGGCAGTCTATATTCACAGGCTCAGAAGTCATCTCTTCCCACCTGTTCCTTGTGCCAGAACACCAATTTACGCTGTGTCCAAACCACCGATGCAAATACCACCAGACCGACAAGGCTGAGATACAGGATCAACGAGAAGACGCGCGGCGTGTTGAGCTGCGAGGCCGCAACTCGGATAAGTTCGCCAAATCCCTTGCCACCACCCAGGAATTCTCCTGTGATCGCACCAGCCATTACGCCGACCGCTCCGATCTTGAGGCCAGTGAAAACCTGCGGTAGGCCGGTTGGCAGTTTCATCTTGATCAATGTCTGCATCCGACTTGCGCCCATCGTCTTGAAAAGCATACGCGCGTTTTCATCGGCGGCGTGAAGCCCAGCGGCGGTACCAACCACGATTGGAAATGTCGCGATAAAGGCGGCAAGCGCGACCTTTGATTCAATGCCAAAGCCTAACCACGCTACGAAAAGCGGGGCGAATGCTACCTTTGGCATGGTATCTATCGCCACCAGGTAAGGCATCACCGCCTTTTCACCAAATGCCGTTTCCCCCACCAATACACCCAGCGAAAAACCGATCGCGATAGCCAGCGCAAAACCATAGATAACTTCTTTGATTGTGATCCAAAGCGCCCCAAGCATGTAGCCGCCGGTCAATAGGTTTTGTCCCACGAAGATCATATCTTTTAGGGTTTCCAACGGTGTAGGCAGAATGATTGGGGAAACCAGCCCAAGGCTCGTGACACTTTGCCATGTGCCCACAAAAACCACGAAGACAAAGGTCATCGCCAGCCAGCGTGGAACCGAGTCGATAAAGTGGATTTTCTGTTCCCATACCGTGTCTTCTGCGGTGTCAGAATCCTTTAGGGAAGGTGAGTGGTTATGAACGTCGCTCACATTTCTTCTCCCTTATCCAGGAGGCCGCGAATGTAGTCCACAATGGCGCCAAACTTGGGCGTGGTCATCATATCCAACGTGCGTGGGCGTGGCAGGTCGACCTTCACGATCTCGGCAATCCTGCCTGGGCGTGGTTTCAACACGACGATTTCGTCGGACAAAATCACGGCTTCCTGAATAGAGTGCGTAACAAGAAAAGCAGTCGCATCCTGTTCATGGCAAATCCGCTGCAGTTCCATATTCATCATGTCACGTGACAGCTCGTCCAGCGCGCTGAATGGTTCGTCTAACAAAAGCACAGCTGGTTCAGTGATCAACATACGGCAGATTGAGGCGCGCTGTGCCATGCCGCCCGACAATTCGTTCGGATATACGTTTTCGAACCCCTTCAAACCCACAATGTCCAAAAGTTCGTGAGCCTTGCCCATTGCTTGCTTGGCAGCTGCCTTGCCATCGCGGATCTCGATTGGCAACACGATGTTTTCCACGGCGGTTTTCCAGGGAAATAGTGTCGCCTGCTGGAACATCATACCAATGTCTCGCCGGGGACCGGTCACTGGCAGACCTTGTAGGATCACACGCCCTTTGGTGGGAGGGATCAGACCCGCCATGATCTTGAGCAGAGTGGATTTCCCGCACCCGCTGGACCCAATGACAGAAGTGAAGCTTCCTTTCCGTAACGTCAGATTAATATCCTCAAGCGCAACAACAAGGTTGCGTGCATAGGTTTTGCTTAAATGGGTCAATTCGTAGACCGGCGTGCCCAAGGGCGCGCCGGAAAACTCTTGTGCGGCTGCAGCGTTCATTTGCTGGCGGCCTCGTTGCCAATGGCGGCAAATTCATTGGTCCAGGCGGCGCTCAAGTCATCAAGCGGTCCCGGAATTTCGCCCCCTGCGACAAGTGCGTCTTGCCATTCTTGCCAAACCTCGGCGGGGTACCATCCCAGACCATTGCTTGGATCCGCTGCTATGGTCTTCGAGCGTACCGCATCGAACAGCGCGGCCTGGAATTCTTTGTCTTCGCCTTCCTGCGGATTGCCGTCCGCCAGATGCTTCAGCACAGCTTCACGGTTAGCATCATCGAGAGCAAAGGCATGGCCACGTGCGAACGCGCGGCTCCAGGCCTCGACCAATTCGCGATCGTTGGCGATTGTGTCAGCCATTGTGGCGATACCGTTTCCGAAGAAACGCCCGAATTCCGCAGGCGTGATGTCACGCACCTTCATTCCGCGCTGGTTCAGGATTGCTGTATCTGCCGTCGAAGCAGAATATGCGTCGATTTCACCGTTCAGGAAAGCTGCAGTCGCAGGGCCGCCGTCGCCAACAGTAAGAAATGTGAAATCCTCACCTTCTTTCATACCTGCACCGGTCAAGACGTTTCGTGCAAAACCTACTTCGGCACCGTCTGCGGTGCCGGTTCCGATGACTTTTCCTCGCAGTTCCTCAACGCTTTGGACTTCAGAGTCTTCTGGCACCGCGATGCCGAAGTTGCTGCGTGCCGCCACGTTGTAGATATGTACGGCATCCACATCGCGCGACCGCGCTGCAATCAGAGGTCCGGGTCCAGGGCGACCGAAATGCGCTTGCCCAGCAGACAACGCCTGAAGCACGGCGCCTGAGCCGTTGATAGCCTCGACTGTCACGTTCAATCCTTCATCTGCGAAGTACCCTTCGCCAATGGCGACAAACACAGGAAATGAGTTGATTGCCGAAGGGCTTGGTTGCACGAAGGTGATTTCACGCAAGTCTTGCGCAAAACCCATTGTTCCTAGTGCTCCTGCTACTGGAACAGCAGTAAGCAGGGACGCTGTGAAAGTCCTTCTGTTCATCATTGTAGTCTTCCTCCCTTGAATGTTGACGCCTCACAGCGATTGCTGCGTAGGAGCCATTATACGGCACGCACTGTGTTCCTTAGCGTGCCGATTTCGGAAACCTCGCAAACTACGACGTCCCCGTTTTTCAAAAACTGCGGCGGTTCCATTGCGTATCCGACGCCTGATGGCGTACCTGTCGCAATGATGTCTCCCGGTTCTAGTGTCAGGCCTTCTGACAAGGATGCGATCAACGTTGGAATGTCGAATATCATGTCCGACGTCATCCCGTTTTGGCGCTGCTCACCGTTTACTGTCAGTCCGATCGACAGAGCTTGCGGATCGCTGATGGCATCGGCGGTCACGATGTAGGGACCAATTGGGCAAGATCCATCAAGCCCTTTGCCTTTGAAGTACTGGCCGCCATGGCGGCGCTGTATGTCTCGGGCGGTTATGTCGTTCAGAATAGAATACCCAAAGACATGATTAAACGCATCTGCCTTGCTGATGTTACGCCCGCGCTTCCCTATCACGACTGCCAACTCGACTTCGTAGTCGATGGACTGCGACACCGAGGGAAAGAGTAGGATGTCGGCGTCTGGTGCAACGACCGAGGTCGGCGGCTTAGTAAAGAAAACCGGATGTTCGGTGATGCCGATTATCTCTTTTTGCGCCCGTTCACCTTCTGCGATGTGCTCAGCGTAGTTTCGCCCCACACAGAAAACGTTCTTACGTGGCGTGGGAATGGGCGACAGAAGAGGCGCGTCTTCGGGGACGAGCAAGTCCTTGAGTTCGCCAGCCTCACCCGCAGCAACAACGGCGTTCAACGCTTCAAGTGAGGTCTGACCGCCTTCGATAATCAGCTGCATTGTGCTTACATCAAGAGACGTATCCGGCATGAGCATCTTAAACGCACGCGAAACATCCACCATGCTTCCGTTAGCAAGCAATGCGACGCAAACGGCGTGGCTATCTACTGAAACAGTCGCTAAACGCACTCGGCTCTCCTCCTACATTCTGGCGCCCACTTAGGTCACCGATCTTGGCCGGCGACTCAGATTTGGTTGTCACTTGCCCTTGAGTTTTTGCCGACTTGGCGTTTCAATCAATCAACCAATCAGCAAATTGGGTGGCAATGTGAGTGAGCCTTCAGAACTTTCGCAACGTGTCCGGGACCTGATCGACAATGCGGGATACCGGCACAACGATAGACTTCCACCTGAAAGGGAACTGTGCCAATGGCTAGGTACAACCAGAAACCAGCTGAGGCGCGTATTGGCCGAACTAGAGGCGCAGGGGCTTATCTGGCGGCATGTGGGTCGGGGCACGTTCGTTGGTGCCCGACCGGTTCTAAATCTGACGGACGTGACCTATTTGGGTGCACAGATTAAGCCTGAACAAGTTGTGGGTGTTCGGTTTACCATCGAGCCGCAGCTTAGCCGCCTTGCCGCGCTTCATTCTACGCGTTCGGACCGTGAGCAAATGAGGCTCTGCGTTGAGAGGTGCCGAGCCGCAGAAGACTGGCGCACATATGAAGCATGGGACAATAATTTGCATCACGCGATAGCCCGGGCAACGCGTAATCAGCTTTTCCTGTATTTCTTCGAGACTCTGAATTCCGTTCGAAGGTCCATTGTGTGGGGACAACCTCGTAAAACCTATAAACCCCCAGATGATTATTCCAGCTTTCGAGAGCATGACTTGATCCTGTCGGCGATATCGAGTGGAGACGGAGAACAGGCGGCGCAGGCCATGTTGGCGCATCTGAGGTCCGTTTACTCCCGCGTGTTGCCAGCTAGTCTTGAGGCCGACCACTAAACTAGCGCCCGACCAATTTGGGAAATGGTTGGGCCAAGCAGCGGCTGAACCTCTTGCAAATCGACGGTCACATTGGCGATGACTGAGACAAGAGCTACGTCTTTTCGGGTGTGGCACAGCATCGATCGGAACAAGGCCACAGATTGGCAAACCGATCTTTGGCAACGATGTGTTCAGGAGGATAGCGATGCACGATCTTGTAATTCCCGCGGTGAAGGTTCACGAAATACCGGTAGAAGGCGGTGGCATATTCCCGGTACGTCGGGTTTATTGCATTGGTCGAAACTACGCGGCGCACGCCATAGAAATGGGCCACGACCCAAATCGTGAACCCCCATTTTTCTTCCAAAAGAACCCCGACAACCTCGATCCATCCGGAGAATTTCCATATCCGGCTCACAGCTCGGACGTACATCATGAAGCTGAAATGTATGTGGCGCTTAAATCCGGCGGTACGAAAATTTCTGTGGAAGATTCTCTGGATCACGTCTACGGCTACGGGCTTTCACTCGATATGACCCGTCGAGATCTACAGGGCGAAATGAAGAAAATGGGTCGTCCTTGGGAAATCGGGAAGGCATTTGAGCGCTCAGCTCCATGCGGACCGGTGCACAAAGCAGAAGATGTTGGGCCACTCGACGAAGGCGCAATTCGCCTATCGGTGAACGGAGAAATTCGGCAGGAAGGTGATTTGAACCAGATGATCTGGAAAGTCCCTGAAATGATCTCTTACCTGAGCGATTACTTCGAACTTGCCGCCGGTGACGTTATCCTGTCTGGCACGCCCTCTGGAGTTGGTCCAGTAAACCGCGGCGATGTATTGGTGCTGTCGGTCGACAAATTGGGTAGCCTAACTGTCAAGGTAACTTAGCAACCACACCAATCCCTCTTCGCGAAATAGGCCAATGCTTTTGTAAACGGATCCCAGATGCCCCACTTAGTCGCCGATTTGATCGCACCCCATTCTGGTACCGCAAATGCTATCGGTGCCCCAGGTCGATCTTGGTTGAACTACCTCGGGCTGCGAGAGCTTTGCGCAAAGGTCAAAAAAGATCTTCATCAGATCGGAGTAGGTCGCGGCGACCGAGTGGCAATTGTGTTGCCCAATGGCCCCGAAATGGCGACGGCCTTCATATCCGTCGCCCAAGTGGCGACGACGGCACCTTTAAACCCGGCGTACACTTACGAAGAATACGTTTTCTACCTCAAGGATCTGAAGGCCAAGGCCCTTCTCGTAAACGAAGACGAAGATGGACCTGCCGTAAAAGCTGCTAGGGACCTTGGCATTGCTATCTTGAGGGCATCTCACGATCGCTTACTTTCGGCCGGTCAGTTTTCTATTTTGCCCTGTGACTCAATTGGCCCGGCTGACACATCCGCTCCGGGTAAAGACGATGTCGCCCTGATACTGCACACGTCAGGAACTACGTCGCGTCCCAAAATCGTTCCTCTGACGCAGGCTAATATCTACGCATCCGCGCGAAATGTGGCTTCATCTTTGAAACTGACAATCGACGATCGCTGTCTGAGTATTATGCCGCTGTTTCATATCCACGGGTTGATTGCGGCTGTTGCCGCGTCTTTAGGTGCTGGATCTCAAATTAGCTGCGCCCCCGGATTCAACGCTCTTAGCTTTTTCTCTCAAGTCGCTGAAGTCGACCCGACCTGGTACACCGCGGTTCCGACAATGCACCAAGCTATCCTCGCCCGAGCTGCACGAAACCAATCGATCATAGAGCAGTCGCGGCTGCGCTTTCTTCGGTCTTCTTCTGCTTCGTTGCCGGGACCGGTAATGGAAGAGTTGGTGGCAACTTTTGATGCGCCCGTCATCGAAGCCTACGGCATGACTGAGGCGACACATCAAATGTGTTGCAACCCGCTTGCTCCCCAAACGCAAAAACCCGGATCTGTTGGAATAGCAGCAGGCCCCGAAGTCAGAATTGCAGACGAGAACGAAAATGTTCTGATCTCTTCGAGGGACGTCGGAGAAATCGTTATCAGCGGTCCGAACGTGACGCCGGGATACGAAAGCAACCCGCAGGCAAATGCTGAAAATTTCTTTGAAGTGGACGGAAAAACTTGGTTTCGCACTGGTGACCAAGGGTCGTTCGACGAAGAGAATTATCTGCGACTGACCGGTCGTCTTAAGGAGCTTATCAATCGCGGTGGAGAGAAAATCAGTCCACTTGAGGTTGACGCTGTACTCTTAAGCCACCCAGACGTTGCTCAGGCAGTTTGTTTTGCCGTTCCCCACGAAAAACTGGGTGAAGACATAGCGGCAGCTGTGGTGCTTTCAGAAGGCGCGACGATCCAGGGGCAGGAGGTCAGGGCTTTTGTTGGCGCGCGGCTCGCAAAATTCAAGGTGCCGACTTCAGTGGTTGTTCTTGAAGAAATTCCAAAAGGCGCGACTGGCAAGATACAAAGGATCGGACTAGCTGCTAAATTGGGACTGGCAAAGGCTTAGACACATGAAAGTTTGTATCTTTGGTGCCGGAGCTATCGGAGGTTACGTTGCCGCGAAACTTGCAAAAACCGACACGGAAGTCAGTGTCGTCGCGCGTGGTCCCCACTTGGCGGCAATGCAGGAAAAAGGACTGACCCTGCTTGAGGAAGGGCAGGATCCAGTTAGCGTTCCAATACGCGCTTCAGACAATGCTGCCGATCTCGGCCCACAAGATTATGTCTTCATCACACTGAAAGCGCATTCCGTCCCAGCAGTCGTAGACTCAATGCAGCCGTTGATTGCAGACGAGACAACGGTAGTTAGTGGAGTGAACGGGGTGCCCTGGTGGTATTTCCACAAACTGGGCGGTCCGTACGAGGGGACGAGGTTGGCGTCAGTCGACCCGGGAAATGTACAATGGGACGGTTTTGGGCCAGATCGCGTCCTCGGATGTGTTGTTTATCCTGCCGCCGAGGTCATTGCCCCGGGATCAATCAAGCATATCGAAGGCAATCGTTTTTCGTTGGGTGAGCCCGATGGTGCTAAATCAGACCGTGCTGCCAAGCTTTCGGCTGCGCTATCCGCCGCCGGACTGCGTGCGCCCGTCAGACCAAGAATCCGGGATGAAATTTGGTTGAAACTGTGGGGTAACTTGTCGTTCAACCCGATTTCCGCTCTTACCCACTCAACACTTGATGTCCTGTGTGCCGACGAAGGCACACGCTCCGTGGCACGCGGAATGATGCTCGAGGCTCAGGAAGTCGGTGAAAAACTTGGTGTAAAGTTCCCGATAGATGTTGAAAAACGCCTCGACGGCGGAGCGGCTGTCGGTGCGCACAAAACCTCTATGTGGCAGGATTTGGAGTTGCACCGACCGATGGAAATTGATGCCTTGGTAACTTCGGTGCAAGAACTGGGGCAACTTACGGGTATCTCAACGCCCACAATCGATACCGTCGCGTCACTGATCAAACTGAGGGCAAAGGTCGCAGGTCTTTATTAAAGTCTTTGTGGGCCGTGCAACGAGAGCATCGCTTGAGGCGGATTACGGGGACTGGTTCCAACGTGTCATACAGCGCCTTTGGGAGTTTTCCTGCACCTTCGATGTCATTTCGCTCCTCGTTTTGGGTTTGAAATGCTTGACGTTTGGGTCGGAATTGAGTGACGCGATTTACCCATTTGTTGAGGTTTTTGACGCCGATTTAGGCAGGAATCAGTGACGTTCCACACGAACGCGGGAGGGGGCGAGACAACGTTATTCGACAGGGGGGGTGCGGCCCGCAGGCAAAGCCGAGGACACGGCCCTGACTAAAAGGGTTGCCCGAGGGGGAGGGCAGCGCCCTCACCCTGACGGCCAGGGGCGTTTGGCTTGTCCAAATGCCGCTGGCCCACGAAGGGAAAGTAAGGGGAAAGAGCGCCCGCCGCCATTTGCGATTGTACCATTCTGTCAAACTGCAAAATGCAATAGGAGGCCATCCGCATTTGTCCACGATGTATTTTGGTGACCATGGAGGCTTCTGGCTCCGAGAACGCGTTTCAACTTCTTGAGTGGTTGGTGCTGCCGATTGGGACCTGTGCCAAACATGGCGTACCGTTGCTCCTGCTTCCCAACGCGGCGCATGCGCATCTCACCTACGACGTGATTGAGCAGGTGGCCCGCCACAAGGGTCTGATCTTTGAGGCCGCACAAGACGCAAAGACGCTTCGACGTTCTTTGTTTGAAGCTTACTTAAGCCGCCGTATCGAGTTTGAGGTCGCGGATGATTGGTTGGACCCACTGGACCTGACGCATCTTCATCAGGCGTGTTTGACACTGGGAATGTCGATCGCCCTGGTTCGAGGCGTCGGTCGTTTGGACTTGGACTTCGAACAGGAGCGTGCTGCCATGTCGGCCGGGTTCGAGGTTTTGAAGAGTGGGCCGGAAGCCCTGATATCTGAGTTGGACCGTGCCAGGCGTCGGTCTTCCTCCAAGCGATCTTATTTCACGACAGATATGGGCGAATTCTATACCTGGCTGAAAGACACTGAAGAGGACCCGGCGACAGTAGTCCTCAGGGCTTGGGTGCAGGATTTTGTGCGGGAGAATTATCCGCTGCAGACCGGTGCGAAAGTTCTGGGTACGGAAATCTCAGCACCCAAACTCATCACGCTAGAACGCGCGCGGGAGCTACATGGGGTCGGCGAGGTTCGGGTGCGAGGCATTCTCGCCCACTTTCGCGGTCAAAACGCGAGCGAGTTGTCAGATATGAAAGATGTCAGCCATGAGGATCTGGCCGCCGTGCTCGATTTCTGGTCTGGACTGCAGAATATCAAATCCACCGCGACCTAGCTGAATATCCATCCGGTCCAGGTGAAAGCGCTGATCCGGCAGGACGTTTTGAAAGCTCATCGTTTCGGAACGTCTCTGCGCTACGTGACATCGTCTTCTGTGCAAACCTAGATGACCCGTCTTGAGAATCTGCAGTTAGCATCATCGACACGTCGTAGGTTGCCACTCAAGGAATTCAGCCGAAAGAGCCGGGTTCCTTTGGCACGCGTTGTCGCCGATTGGGCGGCAGGTCGATTGACCGGCGTGTCGCGTGATCCAGAAGTCGAAGGTTTGGCTGGGATGCTGATCGATCAAGCTGAAGGCTTAGAGAGGCAGGAGCGTGCATTTTCTGGTGACCTGCCGCTCTTGGATGCGGCGGCACGCTTGAAAATGAATGTGATATCGATCCGACGGTTGCGGGATGGTGGCTTTCTTAGTCAGGTCACGGTGCGAAACCCGGACACGCAGCACAACCGGTGCTATATCATGGCCCAAAGCCTGCAAGCGTTTGAGGCGCGTTATGTAACACTGGGTCAAATGGCTGAGCAGTTTGAACTTGCCGCGATCCATCTGGCTCGGGCGTTGGACCGAAGAGAAATCGAGACTATCCGCTGTGAGGCCGGGTTTGTTCGCGCGTATCCGAAAGAGATACGAGATATTGTTCGGGAATTGACGATGAGGGGTTACACGTCAGACCAACCCGAAAATACCAACGACTGTTTGAACCAAGAAAAGCAAGTGGCGGAGCCAAGCTGATGCTCCGCCGTGCATGCTCACCAGTAGTAGTGATTGGGTTTGCGGCTATCCGGCCAAGCAATGTCATTAGGATCAGCGCCTTTCAGGATGCCAAGCGCAAGGGCCTTGGATTTGAGTCTTGTTGGACGTGTGTGAAAGATGATGTCGTGGCCGCGCGGCCAATTGCCGAGCCACCGGACATCATCCAGGTCTTTTCCGAGACGACGGCTCAGACCCAAGAGCGAGTACCCGTTCCCAGGCACGGTGCGGGGACGTTTGCGTTTGTAGTGGGCCATGTCTTTGGCCTTTCATGCAGTTTCAGAACTACATGGCACCCTCCATCGTTTGGTTTGCTGGTCTTGGGCTGGGCTCTGCTTTGACACTGAACACGCCGCCGGACTGGATATCGGACTGGGTCTTCAAAATCAATCGGAGGGAATAGGACGGCTTTGCAAAAGAATTTGTGCATCGGCTCTGGCAACCGGAGAGGCCCTTTAGTCAGGGCAGTTTACAGGCAACGGAACGTTACAAGTATTTCATGTGCGTAGGCCGTTGCCAGTTTTTCCTAAAGGCAAACTACAAGCATTTGTTAAACTGCGAGGTGAAGAGACATGACTGATGGTCGAAATGATCTTTTTGAACGGCTCAAACCAATTTGGGAGGCCGTGGTTAAGTTTGGCGAGAACACCCCCGAACTCAGTATGAGGGTCTATCATCAATGAGATGAGGGGCGAAGTAGACAAAGCACGGACCGCTTAATTGGGGACTGAAAATAGTCCGGATTGGTGTGACGAAAAAGTAGCGGAGGATCCTGAAGCTCAGTTCAAGATGATTGCAGTCGCCTATGCCACTGGAGACATGGATGAGGTCGACCGGGTGATAAACTACCTTGCTTTTATACGTCGTATGAAAAAACAGGGTATTTATGAATTGGGACACTGGATTGATGAGGGCCCAGGTGGGCGATGATACAACCAGAGATCGCTTCACATAATACCCCAACTGCGACGTTTGTGGTTTGTAATTTTGCCGCCAATCACCCAACGGCTGCGAAAAACTTGCCATTCGAAACGCGGCTCTGCGGCAGCTGCAATGCCGACTAAGCGGACTTTTGCGGTTGCAGGTAGTGCTTACGCAGCATTTCTTCGCGCTTACAGTTAAGTGGTATCGGTGACGTGGTGGATTTCACCAGGCTGGTCGTTTGATCGTTCTTGTCTCGATTGTAAAGGTTTCTTGAGGGCTACAGGTGATCAGGTCGCGTTGAATCTAATACAGGTAGCTGGTTGCGCTCACACCTGTTGCGGCATTAGAAGCCCGGCTGCAATGAGGGCCGTAGAGTGACGGCGGGTAGGTATCATTGATTCCTCGTCAACCAACGGCGATCTTAGACCGAGCGTGCCTTTCAAGCACCGAATGATACCGCGATCTGGGTTTCAATCGTTGCCTTGACGTGACATGAAATAAACTAACGGTATCTGCGCCAAGCCATGATTTACGGAGCAAAGGAACAACTTATGACCTCAGCCAAACCAAATGTCGGCGCGCAAATCGAGCAAATGTACTTTTCAATGCTAGGGTCTGAGGACAAGGTTTCGATCGGTCAACAAAAAGACCGCTGGACCATGCTGTTTGTCTATCGAGGCAAGCATTGTCCGCGCTGCAAGCGTTTTTTGAACAAGTTGAATTCGGCGCTGTCGGCATGGGCTGACGTTATGGACGTTATTGTTGTCTCTGCCGACACCAAAGAAAAAGCTGCGGCAGACAAAGCAGAATTCGGCTGGGATTTTGATCTTTGCTATGGAATGACTGAAGCGCAAATGCGCGCGCTTGGTCTTTACGTGTCATCGCCTCTGTCTGATGCAGAAACGACGGGTCTGTTCGCCGAACCTGGCGCGTTTGCTATCCGTCCGAATGGAACACTGATGCTGGCCGATATCTCTAACGGCCCTGCGGCACGTCCCGATTTGGAAGAGCTTTTGGACGGCATGAAATTCAATATTGATAATGATCGTCCGGAACGAGGAACGGCCTGAGACCACCAGATCGCATGGCCTCGGTTACTCAAAGTAGCCTGGGTGCGTCTTGTGGATGAAGTCGATGGTTTCGTCGAGGCGGGACAGGTGTTTTCTGACAGCGGCTTGCGCTTGGTCATGGTCTCCTGCCGCCATGGCCTGTGCAATCTCTCGGTGATCGGCGAGGATGGCGTCTGCGGCACTGCCCTTTTCAAGGCTGAGCATACAAAGCCGGTCAACCTTTTGCTTTGATTCCAGCATCACGTCAAATGCCATAGGATTGCCGCTGAGCACGTAGATCAGTTTGTGAAAATCATAGTCCAGCGCGTGAAACGCAGATAGATCACCGTCATTGATCGCCTGCTCTTGTAAGGCGAGGTTTTCTGCAAGCTTTGCTTCACGTGTTGCGTCCCAGACTTCCATTGCTCGATGGATGATCTCCAGCTCCACCGCCATTCGAACCAATCGAGCGAGAGCCACACGCTCCATAGAAAATCCTCGAACTACGGTCGCCTTTTGTGGTCGTATTAAGAGCAGATCTTCGTTGCCGAGCCTTGTGAATGCGTTGCGAACAGGTTGGCGTGATACGCCGAATCGGCTGGCTACCTCAGTTTCGGATAGTTTTGTACCGGGAAGAATTTCAAGCGAAACGATCTCGTCGTGTAGCGCTTCATAGACCGCATCGGTTGTGGTTCGTCTGACAATATTTTCCACGGTATGTTGCTCGCGCCCTCTATCTTAGTCACGTTTCAATTTAATGGTCCACTGTTAGAGCATTGAAATAAAATAATTATTCTACTTTATTTTGCTTGAGTGAACCAATGTAGGCCTGTCACCTATCAAATGCCCTGCGCTTTCGACTGTCAAGCAATCTGACATACTAAAAGCCTACAGTTGACATAACTTGGATACTAGTGTCCCTTTAGGGGCAGCAGCGATTCTGGTTCTTGGGGGAAATCGAAAGCTACGTGGCTTACGGTCTCTGAAATTCCATGAAAGCCAAATCCTGTCCAAAATTAATCGGGGAGGAGAACCCATGACTTTCACGAAATCGTTCTTTGCAACTGCGACCGCTGTGGCATTCATCGCAACGTCAGCTTCAGCCGAAAACTGGCGGGCCTGGAACATCCACAACGACGGCCATCCCAACACGGCTGCGATGGACAAGTTTGCTGAACTGGTTGACGCTGCTACAGACGGCGAGGTTACCGTCGATGTATTCCACGGTGGTGTTCTTGGTTCCCAACCGGATGCCCTTGAACAGGTTCGTATCGGCGCAATCGAGGTCGGTAACTTCAACCTCGGTCCCATTGGCCCAATGGTGAAAGAAGCTAATCTTGTATCGCTTCCTTTCATCTTCAAAGATGTGCCGCACATGTTCCGTGTGCTGGATGGCGACGCCGGTGAAGTTGTTTCAGCTGCGATGGGTGAAGCAGGTGTTCTGCCACTGGCATGGTTTGATGCCGGTGCGCGTTCATTCTACAGCCAAAAGCCGATCAATACTCCCGCAGATGTCGAAGGTCTGAAAATCCGTGTGATGAACAACGATCTTTATACATCGATGATTTCAGCTATGGGCGGGAACCCGTCTCCAATGGCTTTCTCCGAAGTTCAGCAAGCGCTGAAAACCGGCGTCGTTGATGGTGCGGAAAACAACTTCCCGTCATTCAAAAATGTCGGCCACTTTGAAGTGACCACAAATTATTCTTTATCCGAGCACCTGATTATTCCCGAGTGCATCTGCGTGAACACGGCCAAATTCAATGCGCTGTCTCCTGAACTGCAGGCCGCTGTGCGCGGTGCAGCAGAAGAAGCCGCATTGGTCCAGCGTGAGCTTTGGGCAATCGGCTCTGAGCAAGCGCGTAAAGATGTCGAAGCGGCTGGTATCACAGTCAATGAAATCGCTGACAAAGGCCCATTCCAGTCCGCAATGGATTCGGTTTATGCAGACTACTTGGCTGCAAATCCTGACATGAAAGCGTTGGTAGAAATGGCGCAAGCCACTGAATAAGTTGTCGTAACAGTCCAACTTTGAGCGCCCGGCTCCACCAATTGGATGCCGGGCGTTTTGTCTCAGAGGAATCCCAATGCAAGAGCCCGATACCCCACCTGCCGCCATGCGCAACATGGACAGGATTCTTGATCTGCTCGCACGAGGTTGCATGTTGCTGTCTGGCGTTGCCATTGTTGTAATGACGGCGATCTTTGCCTGGCTGGTATTTGGCCGCTACGTTCTGAACAACACGCCCACTTGGGTCGAGCAGGTTTCACTGCTGTTGGTCATGGTCATCGCGTTTCTCGGTGCGGCTGCGGGCGTGCACAATCACACGCACCTCTCTGTTGTCGTATTTCGAAATATAGTTCCGCCCTCTGTGCGAACGGTTTTCGTCGTGGTCTCTGATGTCCTGATGGCAGGTTTCGGTGGCATGATGTTTTGGTACGGAATCGAGTTGACCAAATTCAAATGGAACACCCTGATCCCGCTCATCCAATGGTCAGAGGGCTTGCGTTCCTTGCCACTGACAATCAGCGGCGCGTTGGTGTTCCTTTTTTCCACTGGCCATCTGATCCGCCTGTTTCTGGGCCGAGACGAACGCCAAGACAACATAGATCAGGGATAGTCATGGGACTCATGATTCTGTTGGGGGTTTTTGCCCTTTGTGTCATCATCGGTGCGCCAGTGGCATACGCCCTTGGTATCGCTGCATTGGCTTCCTTTTGGTTTGAAGGATTACCGCTGTTTGTTGGATTCCAGCGTATCGTGTCGGGGATCAACGTCTTTTCCCTAATGGCGATCCCGTTCTTCATCTTTGCGGGCGAGCTTATGTTTCACGGTGGTATCGCGATCCGGTTGGTTCGGTTTGCGCAGGCCGCCGTAGGCGCTGTGCGCGGTGGACTTGGCATCGTCAATGTCTTCTCGTCCATGTTGTTTGGTGGCATTTCCGGATCGGCGATTGCCGATATCTCGGCCCTTGGGTCGATCCTGATCCCGGTGATGAAAGACAAAGGTTATGATGCCGACTATGCCGTGAACGTCACAGTGACGTCATCAATTGCCGGGATCATCATTCCGCCCAGCCACAACATGATCATCTTTGCCCTTGCAACGGGCGGTGCTGTTTCAATCTCAAAACTGTTTCTGGCTGGCGTTGTGCCCGGCGTCCTTATGTGTTGCTGCCTTGCAATTGCAGCGTACGTCGTAGCGGTCAAGCGTGGCTATCAGGCCGAGCAGTTTCCAGGTTGGACCGCACTTGCCATTGCTTTTGTGGGTTCGATTCCGGGTTTATTGACGGCCGTGATTATTGTCGGAGGGGTCTTGTCAGGCGTCTTTACGGTGACTGAATCCGGCGCGTTCGGGGCAATGTATGCCTTTGTCGTGACGCTTGTTGTCTATCGTAGCCTGTCCTGGGAAAACTTTAAAACTGCCGTTATCTCTTCGGTACGCACAACTTCTATGGTGATGATTCTGATCGCCTGTGCCGGTGCTTTTGCCTATATGCTGACGTTCAACCGGGTGCCGACGAAAACGGTCGAATTCCTGTTGGGTATCACAGAAAACCCGATCCTGATCTTGTTAATGATCAATGCTGTCCTGTTGCTTTTGGGGATGATCATGGACATGGCCGCGTTGATCCTGATCTGCACACCGATTTTCCTGCCGGTGATGAACATGCTGGGTATCGACCCGCTGCAGTTCGGCATGATCCTTTTGGTGAACCTCGGTCTTGGTCTTTGCACGCCACCTGTCGGGACATGTCTCTTTGTGGGGTGTGCGGTTGGAAAACTACCGATGGAGAAAGCGGTCAAAACGATTTGGCCTTTCTACCTCGCCATCTTTGCCGCGCTCATGCTGATCACTTTTGTACCGGCAATATCGCTGACGCTGCCGAACCTGATCATTGGCCCGTAAATCAAAGGAGAATGTGGCGATGCTGACAATAAGACGCCTGGACATCGATGACGCGGGCAAGTTGATCGCAGGAGCGCGAGCCAAAGCGCAGGAAATCGGCGTGCCGATGTGTATTGCCGTCACAGATGAAAGCGGCAACCTCATCGCGTTTGAACGGATGGATGGTGGCAAGATTACCAGCATCATTTTGGCCATCGACAAGAGTTTCACTGCAACCGGTATCCAAAAAGGAACCGATGCTCTTGGTGAAGCAAATCAGCCTGGCATGGCCGCACACGGAATATCCTCAACGCTCGGCGGACGAATGGTGACCGTTGCAGGTGGCCTTCCCGTGACGGTCGACGGACAGGTGGTTGGCGGGATTGGTGTTAGCTCGGGCTCACCAGCTCAGGATCTCAAAGTTGCACAGGCAGGGGTCACGGCGCTCTGCGAAGCCTAATTAGAAAGAGTTTAAGGAGTCAGATATGACAAAACCCGTCATCGGTTTCATCGGCCTCGGTCTTATGGGCGGCAACATGGCAGAGTGCCTGCAAAACAACGGTTTTGATCTGGTTGTTATGGGTCGGAACAAGGAAGCTGTCGCAGCAACAGTCAACCGCGGTGCTGTAGAGGTTACAACGCCACGAGAGCTTGCTGAAAACAGCGATATCGTGATGCTTTGTGTAACAACATCGGATGTCGTCGAAAGCCTGATCTACGGCGATGACGGCATCCTGGCAGGCATCAAAGATAGTGCTGTGGTCATTGACTTTGGCACCTCGATCCCAGCGTCCACACGCAAAATCGGCACAGACTTGGCCGCAAAAGGTGCTGGTATGATTGATGCGCCGCTGGGACGCACACCGGCGCACGCCAAGGATGGTTTGCTGAACATCATGGCAGCGGGCGATATAGCCGCCTTTGAGAAGGTGAAACCTGTCCTGGATGTACTGGGGGAAAATGTCTTTCACCTCGGCGAACTGGGTGCGGGCCATGTGACCAAGCTCATCAACAATTATATGGGCATGACGACAGCTTGCACCATGAGCCAAGCCTTTGCTGTGGCTGAACGCTCAGGGGTAAACAAACAGCAGCTTTTTGACATCATGTCAGCTGGACCGTCCAATTCCCCCTTTATGCAGTTTTGTAAGAACTACGCGGTTGATGGTGTCAGCGATTTGGGGTTTTCGATTAACAACGCCAACAAGGATCTTGGTTACTTCCTGAAGCTGGCCGAGGACGTGGGCACTCGTGCCGAGATCGCTGAAGGAACCGCGAACAACCTTCAGGCAGCCGCGGACGCAGGCATGGGCGACGGCAACGTGCCGGAAATCTTCGACTATTTTGCCAAGCTTTAGCGTCAGATCCATCAGTCACGCATAGCAGCACCAATTGAACGGGAAAGAGCAACCATGAGACTTCAGGGAAAGACCGCAATTGTCACGGGTGGTGGCCGCGATATCGGGCGCGCCTGCGCTGTCAAACTCGCCTCCGAAGGGGTGAATGTCGCGGTGAACTACTTCGCCAGTAGTGCTGGCGCCGAGGAAACCGTAGCCGAGATCAAAAAGATCGGTGGACAGGCGTTTGCAATGCAAGGCGACCTGAACAAACCCGAAGAGGTCGATGCGTTGATCGCCAAGACGGTCGATACCTATGGCAGCCTGGACATTCTGGTGAACAATGCCGGAGGTTTGATCGCGCGCAAGAAAATCACCGAGATGTCGCTTGAGCATTGGCAGGCTGTCATGGATCTCAACCTGACCAGCACGTTTCTTATGGTCAAAGCGGCACTGCTGCATATGAAATCCGGGGCCATTGTAAACATCGCCAGTCAGGCGGGTCGCGACGGTGGTGGCCCGGGTGCGTCGGCTTATGCAACGTCAAAAGGCGGGGTCATGACGTTCACCCGTAGTCTTGCAAGGGAACTGGGCCCCGATATCCGGGTCAATGCAATCTGCCCGGGCATGATCGACACGGATTTCCATAACATCCATACTCCCGATGCAGGCCGTCGCGGGCTAGAAGCTGCTGCGCCGCTCAAGCGGCAAGGCCAGTCTCAGGATGTTGCGAACCTCGTGACGTTTCTGGCAAGCGAGGACTCGGCTTATCTGACCGGGACCAATGTTGATATCAATGGTGGGATGCTGTTCTCGTGATCGCAGCAGCACAGTTGGCGTAAGTGTCAAACGCTACTGTTCGTCAACCTTCAAAGTACTGGACACCGGACTATGCGTATTCTCTCGATTGGTGAATGTATGGCCGAAATGGCCCCTACTGACGCGCCAAGCACGTTTCAGATGGGGTTCGCCGGAGACACGTTCAATACAGCTTGGTATCTGGCCCAACTCACTCCCGAAACGCCCTTGTCCTATTTTACCGCCGTCGGAGACGACGCCATCTCGTCCCGGATGCTGGGTGCCATGCGCGAAAGTGGGGTGGATACCCAGCAGGTGCGGATCGTGCCAAACCGTTCTGTGGGGTTGTATCTTATCACGCTGGACAACGGGGAGCGCAGTTTCACCTATTGGCGTGGTCAGTCAGCCGCACGTCTGTTGGCGCAAGACAAGCAAGCACTCGCCCATGCCATGACGCAATCAGATCTCATCTATTTCTCGGGTATCACTCTGGCAATCTTGGACCCTGAAGGGCGCGCCGCCTTGCTCGACGCTGCTCGGTCGGCGCGGCGCGATGGAAAACGGATTGCCTTTGATCCCAATCTACGCCCGCATCTTTGGGACAGCCCGTCCGAGATGACCGATACTATCATGCAGGCGGCGGCCGTTAGCGATATCGCCTTGCCATCGTTCGAGGACGAGGCACGTTGGTTCAGCGACATGGACCCTGCGGCCACTTTGCGGCGCTATGCAAGCGCGGGCGCGGAAACGATCGTTGTCAAGAATGGCGCAGAAACGGTCCTTTATCGTACCGGTGACGCAGAGGGCTCTGTCCATGTTCCGCCTCTGGCTTCGGTTGTGGATACGACTGCTGCCGGTGACAGTTTCAACGCTGGCATTCTGGCGGGGCTGGCAGCAGATACACCCTTGCCAGACAGCATAGCGCTGGCGTGCAAACTGGCAGGGCATGTCGTGCAAGGCAAAGGTGCCCTTGTTCCCATCAACCAAAGCCTGCTCGACAGTTGCCCACAGCCTTAGCAGAAGGATCCAGCCCATGCCGAACCCTCAGCCTGCCAAAACGATCAAACTGCATCCCGATACGCTTGATCGCTTGTCAAAGGTCAGCACGGCAACCGTGGCCACGCTGCTTTACAAACGCGGTTACCAAAACGCCTATGTTCAAGGCGTTGCCCCATTGGGCAAGGGCAAGTCCACTCTTGTCGGCCCGGCCTTTACGCTGCGCTACATTCCGACGCGACCTGATACCGACCCAATCGAGGCGTTTCGTGAGCCAGATCACCCGCAGCGCGTGGCCGTGGAGACATGTCCGGAAGGCGCGGTATTGGTCATGGATTGTCGGCAGGATGCCTCGGCGGCCTCGGCCGGTTCGATCCTTTTGACGCGACTGGAAATGCGCGGAGCAGCGGGCGTCGTCACGGATGGTGGCATTCGCGATGCCGACGGTGCCGCCGCACTAGAGATGCCAGTGTTTGCTGCCAAACCGTCTGCCCCAACCAACCTTACGAAACATCATGCGGTTGATGTCGGATTGCCAATCGGGTGTGGCGGTGTGGCGGTCTATCCTGGTGACATCGTTCTGGGTGACAGCGATGGTGTCATGATTATCCCACGTCACCTTGCCGATGACATTGCGATCGAGGCAGGCCCAATGGAGCTGTTCGAACGCTTTGTTCTGGAAGAGGTACGAAAAAACACCCCCGTAATCGGACTTTATCCTGCAACCGACCCAGACGTTCTTGAACGATTTAAGGTCTGGCGCGCACGGCTCTCTGACTGACGTCTGAATCGCGATCACCTATTGTCTAATACTGGGACGAACGCATTTCGCCTCAGGGCTCACCCACCAAAAGGATAGCTTATCCAGATGACTATTTCTCCAAAGGCAGCGAGTTTACGGGCCCGAGAAATCTGTGCACTCGCGCCAATTGTTCCGGTTTTGGTGGTTGATGATGTCACAACAGCCCGACCATTGGCCGAGGCGCTTATCGCAGGCGGTTTACCCACGCTGGAGGTCACATTGCGCACTCCTGCCGCTCTCGAGGTTATTCGGGTCATGAGCGGCGTCCCGGGTGGGCATGTGGGGGCTGGCACACTGATAACCCCCGAAGATGTTCGGGCTGCCAAAGAGGCGGGCGCTACCTTCGGTGTCTCTCCGGGGGCAACCGATGAACTGCTGGCGGCTTGTGAAGCCGAAGGATTGCCGCTCCTGCCCGGGGCCGCGACTGCGTCTGAGGCGATGCGTCTTTTGGCGCGCGGCTATGATATGCTCAAGTTCTTTCCAGCCGAGGCCTCGGGCGGAGTATCGGCACTCAAGGCTATTGGCGCGCCTTTGCCGCAGGTTTCCTTCTGTCCTACAGGTGGGGTCAGCGCGGCCAATGCAGGCTCATATCTGGCGCAGCAGAATGTGGTTTGCGCTGGAGGCAGTTGGGTGGCGCCCAAAGATCTTATCGCAGCGACCGATTGGGCGGGTATCGAGACCCTGGCTCGGGACGCTGCCCAGTTGGAGGTGTGTAAATGAAGATTTCCGAGGTCCATACACATCTTCTTGACTACAAGCTTGAGACCGCCTTCGAGAGCGCAGCAACTCGTTTCACGCGACGCCAACATGTTTTGGTCGAGATTATCTGTGACGACGGAACAACGGGTTGGGGAGAATGCCTGGGGCCAGCTCAGCCAAACGCTGCGATCGTAAAGGCCTATGCGCCCTATTTGATTGGCCGCAATCCGCTGGATACGGAAGTTCTCTGGCAAGGCCTGTATAATCTCCTTCGAGACCAAGGGCAGCGCGGTCTCACAATGACCGCACTTTCAGGAATTGATGTCGCTTTGTGGGATATCAAGGGTCACCACTTTGGCGTTCCGGTTTCGGTGCTTCTCGGAGGACGTGTTCGGGACAAAGTAAAGGCATATGCCACCGGGTCTTTCCGGCGCGACGGGGTCGATCGTATTTCGGACAATGCCGAGGAATGCGCAGCCCATGTCGCTGCAGGGTTCCACGCAGTTAAAATCAAGATTGGCTTTGGGGTGGAAGAAGATGTTGCAGTCATCAAGGCGGTGCGTGAAGCGATCGGAACGCATACTCGTCTGATGATAGACGCAAATCACGGGTACTCGATCCAAGAAGCGATCACTCTGGGCAACCGAGCGGCAGAGTTCGATATCGATTGGTTCGAGGAACCGGTCATTCCGGAACAACTTGACGCGTACCGTCGTGTACGCGACGGTCAACCTATTCCGGTTGCTGGTGGCGAGACTTGGCATGGCAGGTTCGCGTTCCGCGAGCCCCTGGAAACAGGATGTATCGATATCGCCCAGCCAGACTTGTGTGGCACTGGCGGTTTTTCGGAGATGCGCCGGGTCGTTGATATGGCGGCTCTTCACGGCGTACGTGTTGTTCCGCATGTTTGGGGAACGGCAGTGCAAATCGCTGCGAGCCTCCAGTTTGTTTCGGCCCTGTTACCAGACCCACCACGGCGTGATCCAATCGAACCGATTTTTGAGTTTGATCGGACGCATAACCCATTCAGGCAGGCGATAATCACCCACCCGATCGAACATGAAAACGGCGTGATCGCAATTCCAAACAAACCGGGTCTGGGTATTGAGATCAATCGTGATGCATTGGCAGAGTTCGCCATGGGAGAACCCGAATGATCGAACGCAGCTTCTCTGGCCGTGCCCCTGAGACCAAGCTGCCTGCAGGCGCCATTGATACACACCTTCACGTCTATCTTTCCGGGTTTCCAGCACTGCCAGGAGGTCCTGATCTGCCAGAGGGCCAGCCTGGGTTATCAGAGTACAGACAAGTCATGGGCTGGCTTGGCATTGACAGGTTTGTCATCACACAAGGAAATGCACATCACGCCAACCATGCGAATTTGCTGGCGGCGCTCAAAGAAACCAGGGAGGTGGCACGTGGCGTGGCCGCCATTGACGGTGAAACCTCTGACGCAGAACTTGAAATCCTCAAGGATGGAGGGGTCGTTGGAACACGTATCGTGGATCTGCCAGGGGGCGCGGTTGGGCTCAGTCAGCTCGAAGAGGTCGACGCCCGTGCTTTTGCCGCGGGCTGGATGATTGCAATTCAGTTCGATGGCTCGGACATTTCGGACCATGTCGATAGGCTCTCAAAACTGCGATCCAGATGGGTGCTTGACCACCATGGCAAATTCTTAAGGGGCGTCGTGCCTGATGGCGATGAAGTCGCCATGCTCAAACGCCTTGTCGACGGCGGTAGATGCTGGTTCAAGTTTGCCGGTTGCTATGAGTCTTCCTTTGAAGGTGGATCTGATTATTCAGACGTAGCCGAGGTTTCGAAGGTCATGGCAACCCATGCCCCCGAACGCATTGTATGGGGGACAAATTTTCCTCACAACACAGCGACTAGAACCACAGACTACCCCAACGACGCCGCATTGCTCGATACTGTTCTAAACTGGTTTCCTGATGACCGCGCGCGTCACCTCGCTCTCGTAGAAAACGCCGAAAAACTCTACGGCTTCCAATCTATAGCGAATTAAACGCTGCCTGCAAAAAGTGAGATATACAAAATGCTAAACAAACTTTTGATAACGGGTGCTGATGGCAACCTTGGGTCGGTTTGTCGGTCTCGCTTGCAGGGCCTCGCCACAACCATTCGCCTTGGCGCGCGAGAGGATGTGGGCCCTGCCGGTGAAAATGAAGAAATTGTGTATTGTGACTTGGGCGACAAAGATGCGGTTGAGGCCATGGTTGAAGGGTGCGATGGGATTGTTCACATGGGGGGGCAATCGATTGAAGCACCCTGGGAAACTATAAAACAATCCAATATCGACGGTGTATTCAATCTCTACGAAGCGGCCCGAAAATCGTCGGTAACGCCGAGGATATTTTTTGCCAGTTCAAATCACGCGATTGGCTTTCATGAACAGACAACACGGCTTGATGCCAATGCACAGGTAAGGCCCGATAGTCTTTATGGAGTGTCAAAAGTCTTCGGAGAAGCTCTCGCACGGCTTTACTTCGAGAAATTTAATATAGAGACAGCAATTGTCCGCATTGGTTCATCGTTTCCGGAACCAAAGAACCATCGCATGCTTGCAACGTGGTTGAGTTACGATGATCTGAAATCTCTTATCGAGAGTGTTTTCGCTATTCCGCGTTTGGGATGTCCGATTATCTACGGTGCCTCGAACAACGATGCATCCTGGTGGGACAATCGAGAGACAGGCTTTTTGGGATGGAAGCCAAAAGACAACTCTGAGGCGTTTCGCGCCCGTATCGATGCCGAATGCATCCAACCTGCAATCGACCACGTATCCGTAGTTTTTCAGGGCGGGGATTTTTGTGGTCAGGGCATTCTTGAGGAATAGAACAGATACGATCAGGCCATATGTGTGGATACTCTGAAAAGGTAAACCGATGCGACCAAACAAAATTAGAGAGCATTGGGCCGCTGGGCGGCCTGTAGTCAACGGATGGCTGTCGATCCCAAGCGGTTTTTCAGCCGAAACCATGGCGCATCAAGGATGGGACACACTTACTGTTGATATCCAACATGGCGTAATCGACTACCAGAAGGCGGTCGAGATGTTCACTGCGATTTCGACAACCGATACCGTCCCAGTAACGCGCGTGCCGTGGCTCGAGCCCGGTATTTTGATGAAAGTGCTAGATGCCGGAGCGTACGGTGTTATTTGTCCAATGATCAATAGCCGCGAAGATGCTGAGAACCTTGTGGCCTGGACGCACTACCCTCCCAAAGGAACAAGGAGCTTTGGGCCGATCCGGGGCCTCTTGTACGGTGGTTCAGACTACCCAGAGCATGCCAATGACACGATCGTCGTCTTCGCAATGATCGAGACGCTGGAAGGTCTCGACAACCTTGAAGAAATACTGTCGGTTCCGGGTCTTGACGCCGTCTACATTGGACCTTCCGATCTTTCCCTAGCACTGGGTTGTCGACCGTCATTCGATGAGGTCGAAGCTCCTGTTGCCGAGGCCATTGAAATGATAGCCGCTAAGGCAAAAGAATATGGAAAATTCGCAGGTTGCCATAACGGGACACCGCAATACGCCTTGAAACGCATTGAAATGGGATTCCGGTTTGTCACAATCGCTTCGGACGCCCGCTTGATGGCAGCTGCCTCAAAGGACGCTTTGTCTCAGGTGCGCGATGGTCTGCCATAGTTTGTTAGTGGTGAATTTTGGGAGGCGCGTTTTCAATGCTTCAAGGCAGCCAAGCTTGGGTTGGCAAGCTGTTTAACTATGAGAATACGCTTTTCGCGATGTTTGGTATGATCACGGGTCGAAAGTTCTAGTCGGCACAAGACCAAGACTTAGGAGGCATGTATGCCACGTATGAAGCCCGAAGACCTCAGATCGCGGCATTGGTTCGCAAATCCGGATGATCCGGAAATGACCGCGCTCTACTTGGAACGTTATCTAAACTACGGGCTCACGCGCGAAGAACTGCAATCCGGTAAACCGATCATCGCAATTGCACAGACGGGCAGCGACCTAAGCCCCTGCAACCGCCACCACCTGGAACTTGCCAAACGGGTACGTGACGGCATAATCGCAGCAGGAGGCACAGCCATCGAAGTGCCGGTCCATCCCATTCAGGAAACCGGCAAACGCCCCACCGCCATGCTCGACCGCAATCTGGCGTATCTCAGTTTGGTTGAATCGCTTTATGGCTACCCAATAGATGGCGTAGTGTTGATGATTGGCTGCGACAAGACCACACCTGCGCTTCTGATGGCAGCTTCTTCAGTCAACATTCCAGCCATTGCTCTTTCTGTAGGACCTATGCTGAATGGTTGGTACGAGGGAAAGCGGGCAGGGTCCGGCACTGTTATTTGGAAAGCCCGCGAACGCCTCGCTGCCGGAGAAATCTCCTCTGATGAATTCATGGAAATCGCCGCAGCCTCTGCTCCTTCGGTGGGGTACTGCAACACCATGGGAACCGCCACCACGATGAACAGCTTGGCCGAAGCACTCGGCATGCAGCTACCAGGCGCGGCGGCCATTCCGGCCCCGTACCGCGAACGCGGTCAGATCAGCTATGAGACCGGAAAACGCATCATTGAAATGGTGTGGGAGGATCTGCGCCCGTCTGACATCATGACGCGCGCGGCTTTTGAGAATGCTATCGTGGTTAACTCCGCCATTGGTGGATCCACCAATGCGCCTATTCACCTAAATGCTATTGCGCGCCATCTAGGTGTGCCGCTTGACAATGATGACTGGCAGGCTTTGGGGCACAATGTACCACTTTTGGTCAATCTACAGCCCGCAGGCGAATATCTCGGCGAAGACTACCACCGCGCTGGCGGTGTTCCTGCCGTGATCGCAGAGCTGATTGCAGCTGGTCGCCTACCTCATGAAGAGGCCAAAACTGTCAACGGGCACAGCATAGCCAACAACTGCACGCGCCGGCGCAGCACAAATTCCAACGTCATTAAATCTGTTGATGCCCCGCTGAAAGACAAGGCAGGGTTCATCAACCTAAAGGGCAATCTATTTGACAGCGCGTTGATGAAAACCAGTGTCATCGGTTCAGAATTTGCAAAAGCCTATCTTACCAATCCCGATGATCCCAACGCGTTTGAGGGTCGCGCAGTTGTTTTTGATGGACCTGAAGATTTTCACAAGCGCATTGATGACCCATCTCAGGATATCGACACCCGTTGTATTCTCGTTATGCGCGGAACCGGTCCCAAAGGGTATCCCGGCGGAGCAGAAGTCGTGAATATGCGTGCGCCATCCTATCTCTTGAAGCAAGGCGTTCAGGAATTACCCTGCATAGGTGATGGGCGCCAATCTGGCACTTCTGGCTCGCCATCAATCCTGAACGCTGCGCCAGAGGCTGCCGACAATGGTGGCCTAGCAGTTCTGCAAACAGGGGATCGGATCCGCGTTGATCTTAACACCTGCACAGTCAACATTCTGATTTCCGATGTGGAACTTGAGCGGCGTAAGGATCAGTTAATCCAAAACGGCGGATATCCCGTGCCCGAAAGCCAATCTCCTTGGCAACAGTATTTCCGTGATCTCGTGCAACCTTTTGACAAGGGTATGAACCTACGCAATGCTGACGCCTATCGCGACATCGCACGCAAGTCACTGCCTCGAGACAACCACTGAATTCAACAAATTGTGGGCACGCAGCGAGATCGTTTGCGGCGTCACATACGCATTCCAGCTTCACATCTTCATCTCGGTGTTGACGATAATCACGACCATTATGATGTCACTCCTACCTCTCATTTTTCGCGGCTCCTGCTTGGCAGGGTGGTTTGGGCCAGCATTTTCGGGAGGAGGTGAAAATGCTGGCCCTTTGCGTTGGCGCTCCCTGTTGGTTTTTTCGCCGCCGCTTTTGCTGGCTTACTCTGGGAGGAGCGAGGACCAGCAAATTTCTTGCAATCTTCTGTCCTGAGGGTCTACTTCTCTATTCGTCAGCCATCAATTTTGCGGCATATTCCGGGATATCGGATCGCGAGATTCCGATCTGAGCGAGCTGGTAGTCGCTCATACTCGAAAGTGTGGAGAGCATCCTGGCCATTTGAAAAGTCTTTAGGCCAGCATTTGCCGAGGCTCCGATCCAAGCCAGGAAGGCGATTGATACGGTAATGGCCTGGCCGCGATCTGAACTAGCCGTTTGGGTGTTAACAGCCATACGCAGCCTCCATAGCAAGTCTTTTGATGCTACTGCGCGGAATGCCCAGATCTGTTAGGTCGCGGTCAGATAGCACCGAGAGCTCATAATACGTTGCGCGATAAACCCTGCGTTTGGCCTGTGCCTTTCGCATCGCGTCCAGTTTTTGATGAAAGAACGTGCGGCCAGCTTCGAATACGACATCCAGCGCGCTGTTTGATCGTGTAATTGCCATGATATTGCCTCGTCCGTTGCTGCAGTGCAGTATTTATGCTGCAATGCAGAGATACGTCTGTTTGGTAGCGCTCACAATTTGGCAATCTGGCATAGGCCCCATGCCAGATTGGAACAGCAAGGGTCATGACATGGATATTTCTGCGCAAATGTTAATTTTTGCGACAGTGGTCGAGCAAGGAAGCATATCTGCGGCTGCACGATCAATGGGGCAAACCCCATCAGCAGTAAGTAAGCAGATCGGATTACTTGAAGATCAGGTTCACTACCGCCTTCTTAATCGCACCAGAACGGGTATCTCTCCAACACTGGAAGGCCAAGCATTCTACGAAAAATGCAAAGCGATGGCTGACAAATTCAAAGAAGCCGAGGCGATGATCCTTAGCTTTGATGGTGTCCCGCGCGGAGTGCTCAGAGTCGCATCCACGGTTGCCTTTGGTAAGTCACAGCTGATCCCCGCCTTGCCTGAATTCATGGAGGAGAATCCTGAAGTTCAAGTATCGTTGGATTTAACCGACCGGGAGATTGATCTTCGCAGTGAAGGGTTTGACGTGGCGATCTGCTTTGCTGAACAACGCAAAAACCCAGATACAGTCGTCAGGCGCATCATGCAGAGTCGCAGAGTGCTTTGTGCTTCACCTGAATATATTGAGCGGTTTGGAACACCGTCGAATTTTGCCGATTTGGTCGACCACAATTGCCTCAGAGTTGCAGGAAGAAGCCAAAGGAACTCTTGGAACAGCATCGAACCAAAAGCAGGCGATGAGTTTGAAGCAACGGGCAGTTTTGAGGGAAATAGCACTGATGTCGTTTTTCGAGCAGCACTGGCAGGCATCGGTATCGCGCGACTACCTAGCTACATTGCAAACCGGAAATTCGATTCCGGGGAACTCGTTCATGTCATGCCGAAATACGCGCCACCCAGCACAGATATTGTCGTAATGTTTGCCGAAAGGCGCAATTTAGCGCCGAAAACTCGAGCGTTCGTAGATTACCTGGCGCGACGGTTTCGCAACGCCGTAGGCGACCAGTTGACTTAATAATAGCCGTTGGAAACAATCGATAGTTTCCAAAATAGTTTCGCATCAAGCGCCTAAAAATTGGAAACATTATGCCGGGAATATCAATCCAATAACTAGCACTGGTTTGTAAGCGTAGCGGTAGTAAATTATGCCTGTCATTGTTCTTGTCGGTATCGTCCATCGATGGATGCCGTTATAGCTGGGACAGAAATGCTTGATGTTTGGGTCAGAATTGAATGACGTGATTGACCGATTTATTGAGGTTTTGGCTGTCGATAGAGTCAAAGATCAGTGACGTTCCACAGTGCTTTTGTGAAACGACACATAGTTCCGCCACCAGCTACAGAACCTTGCCATTTTTGCCTCACTTCCTTCACCAAGCACCTAGACCGATTTCAATGATCCTGACTTCCCTATTGGGAAAATCAGGGCTGATTTGCAGATCAGAAGCCGAAGGCGCCTGTTCGTGCTGATCTGCCACGTGGCGAACGCGGGAGGCCGCTGTCAGTTTTTCCTAAAGGCAAACTACAAGCATTTGTTAAACTGCGAGGTGAAGAGACATGACTGATGGTCGAAATGATCTTTTTGAACGCCTCAATCCAATTTGGGAGGCCGTGGTTAAGTTGGGCGAGAACACCCCCGAACTCAGTAAGAAGGCCTACCTCAATGAGATGAGGGGTGAAGTGTACAAAGCACGGACCGCTTCATTTGGGACTGAAAATAGTGCGGATCGGTGTGACGAAAAAGTAGCGGAGGATCCTGAAGCTCAGTTCAAGATGATTGCAGTCGCCTATGCCACCGGAGACATGGATAAGGTCGATCAGGTGATAAACTACCTTGCTTTTATACGTCGTATGAAAAAACAGGGCATTTATGAATTGGGGCACTGGAGTGATGAGGACTCAGATGGGCAATAATACAACCAGAGATCGCTTCACATAACACCCCTACTGCGACGTACGCGGTTTGTTATGACGCTGCAATTCATGCGGCGCTCGCGAAACCCGCCAATCGAAATCCGGATCGACGAAGACCGCAATGCGGACAAAGCACCAATTCGCTGCGCTTGCGCCAAGGTCGGCTTTCACCAGCGCGCCTAGAGTTTTAGGCGCGCCCAGTTCTCCGACCTAATCCTACCGGACTATAGCACTGTAGTCGCCGCGCAATTGAAGCGTCACCGTTACCGCCTCATCGTCCCTGTTGCGCCAGAACCAGCCGTGATCTCCGGCGAAAGGAGTTTCAAGACTACCTTCGCCTTCGGTTTGACCGCGCCCTTTCTCATAGGTCACGTTTTGGTCGCCCGCGTGTGCATGGAGGTCGAAGTTGACCCGACCACCTTCGGCCACCCACGCGTAGATTAGGGTCGCTCCCTCTTCCATGGTTGCCTTGATCTCGGTGAACTCACCCGGTTCGAGCGTGAACGTGATTGTATCCTGCCACGCCTCCTGAGCGTGTGCTGTGCCAACGAACTGACCGAAGATGTCATCGAGTAAGTTCGATGACTGATCCGCCCCGTGAACTTGCTGATCCTGCTCGGCTTCATCTGCCAGTTCCTGCTTGATTTCGCCCATCTCAGTCAGGCCAAGCACGCGGCCTGCGCCCGTTGGGTCAATCCCGTATTCAGCAGGCAAAACGACCACAACGAGTATCGCCACGGCGCTGATAGCAGCGATTGTCGTGGATCGAAGAAGCTGGGCTGAGCTCGGTAATTCTTCGAGGCTCGGTTTCTTTGCGTTAAACATTTGAGGTTTTCCTTATGCGGCCACGAAATAGCCGGTCAGTTGGTATCCCATCAGCACAAAACCGATGGTCATCATGACGACATTGACGGTGTAGGCTTGTTCGAAAAATTTGGCGCTCTTTCGCCAGTACCCCATGACGATGAGGATCGCTGCGAGTGCCAGAAGTTGGCCGATCTCGACGCCAACATTGAAGGCCAGGAGGTTGGGTAGCAGCCCGTCTGGTGCGATCTGGTAGTCCAGTATTTTCGTGGCTAAGCCGGTGCCGTGAAACAGGCCGAAGATGAAAGTCGCTGCCTTGGTGGTAGGCTGGAAGCCGAACCACCGTTGATAGGCCCCTAGGTTGTCGAGCGCCTTGTAGACAACGGACAGCCCGATGATGGCATCCACAATGTAGGAGCTGATACCCCAGCCGAACCATACTCCCGCGAGCATCGTTATAGAGTGGCCAATAGCAAAGAGGCTCACGTAGACTGCAACGTCTTTCGACCGATAGAGGAAGAAGACGACACCAAGGAGGAACAAGATGTGGTCGTAGCCCGTGACCATATGTTTAGCCCCGAGATACATGAAGGGGATGATGTGCACGCCCCAGATTTCTTGGATGTATCCAGCATCGCCGGGCGTAACATCATGCGCCAATGCTGCGCTGGGCGATAGCAGCAACATGGACAGGACGAAGAACGCGAGACGTTTAGAATTGCGTCTGACGCCTTTATGGAAGGTTCTCATGGAGTAACTCCGCTAAATATTTGGATTGATCGGTGATGCGCGTGAGCCGCGCGGTGCCGATCAAGTTCGCGGAGGTCGATCTATTCGGAACTGACGATTAGGGCCGCGGTCTGAGTTAAGCCTTCGCCATGCCTCGTCCCTGTGCCATTCAGGTGCGGTGCCTGAAACACTGGCGAGAAACGGCTGCTTGTGGTCATGATCCGCCACGTCGTGGCTATGGCCGTGCATCGCCCAAAAGAGGTCTTTTTTGAACCCGTGCGAATGGCCATGATCCTCGACCATTTCAAGATGGTCTTGGATCGTCTCAATAATCGCCGGAGCATGCGAGAATGATGGTGTTACGGACCAAACGACCAACGCCAGAAAGAGGGCAGCCAAGCCAACTCTTTGAATGTGCACGTAAGCCTGTTTCATCACATCTGTCAGCCCGGTGATTGCAGCCTCTATGCGGCTGCCACGAATTTGTTCACTTCTACCGTAGTGTTTGCCACGTGGTCAAATCCACCTATCAGGCTCTTGCATTCGTCTGGTGATCTTGGAGCTGTTGAAGCGACCTAGACGATGACTGAATAATATCTCGGGCCGACCTGCCAGATGTGCAGGTTAGTGGTCTTGTCAGTATCGCTTTCGATTGCATCGCGCATCACCGACCTTCACTCAAAGACTTGCGCGCAAGGCTTTTTCACGAAAACCCGACATGGGCGCAATGTCCTTACCGCCACGTGGCGAAGGTTGCCTTTCTTAGTCATGCGGTGGGTTGCGGCCTGCTTGAATTTCCTGAACACGTTCAGGCCAAGTGGAACGGATATAGGCAAGAATATCCCAAATATCGTCATCGGTGAGGGTATCACCAAAGCCGGGCATGCCACTTGCAAAGCCGTCGACGCCACGCGCTGCCAGCGCCGCCTCGCCACCCAACTGGGTGTACTCGAACAGAAGCTGGTTGTCGTGGTGCCATGTATGCCCAGTCTCGTCATGGGGCGGCGCAGGCAGAATGCCGTTGTTGTCAGGCGTCTGCCAATCCGGCTGCCCTTCGAGATTGACGCCATGACAAGAAGCGCACTGTTCGGCGTAGAGGGTCTGCCCATTGGTCAAGTCCCGGTCGTCCATTTCGTGACCAGCAGTTGCACCCGTTGCTAAGCTGAAAAATGGGATGATCAAAAAGTCCCGCACGTTCATGGGATACCTCAGTTCGGTAGGGTCAAAACGCTGGTGAGTGTTGCGGTTGCTGCAAGTACCATCAGAATGATCACAGTTTCGATTTCAATGGAGCGCGCCAAGTGGCGGGCGGCATTATTATCCCCGGACTGCATGGCCGGAACGAAGCGGAGCTTATTTGCGGCTGCCAACGTCAGGGCCACGCCCACAAGTGCAAGTTTGATCAGCAGGGTTTGCCCATAACTCGTTGTCATTAACGCCCGCATATCGCCCAGCAACATCCAGGCCATCAGCAGTCCCGCCAAAATCAACGCAGGGACAATGATCGAAGCTACCTGTCCAAACCGATGCCCCAACATGGCCGCGTTGTTCAAATACTCTTGCCGTTGCGACAGGGTACGCAACGGTCCAAGGATACCGACCCAAAACGCAACTCCCAGAAGGTGCAAAAGCAATAGCAAACGGACGCCAGTTATCTCTAATTTGGGGACATGCCCGATCTGGGCGAATGACCACAGGGCGATCATTCCACCGGCAAGCGCGATCCATTGGCCGACTAGGGGTGTGAATATCCCGAAGATCATCAATACCGTCCCGACAACCCGGTAGAAGAGAACGTCGCCAACCGAGGTCTGCCACAGCAGACCGAGCATTTCTGGATCGGTCATACCATCAGCTCCGCCCGTCAAGGCTGCACCGCGCAGCATGAACCCCAGGAAAGAGCCCGCAAGCGCAAGCCCCGCCAACAGAGCAATCTGACCACGCATTCTATCACCCAGAGGCGACACCAATTCGGCAAAAGCAGCCCGAATGATCAAAAGACCGGTCGCACCACTAATGCCGACATACAGCATCAGCTTGGACAAAATCGCGCCTATTCCCCAGATATCGGGCATGCTCAGTCCACTGTGAAGGTGAATTCGCCCTGCATGGCGTGCCCATCCGCACCCAAGCCCCGCCATTCAATGCGATACGTGCCTTCGCCCATGCCTTGAAGCGGGAGCGCGAATGCGCGGCCAAAACTTGTCTGGCCTCCAAGATCGAGTGCGACGGTATGTGCCTCCTGGTGGATCATGTTGACTTTTGTCAGGCGAATATCATCCGCGAAATTGAAACTGATCTCAGAGGGCACTTCGGCAACTGTCGCGCCGTTTTCGGGTGTGGTGGTGTCCACGCTCGAATGGGCAAAAGCGCTTGTGACAAGCGTGGAGATCAATGCAACTATGCTGAGCGTTTTCATTGGGGTATTCCTCAGTTTATTCCATTAGCGCGCTGGATTTCGCGGATATAGTCGATGACCATAGCCACGTCACCGCGGGTTAAGCCTTCAACCGGAGGCATGTTGCCAAACTGCCAGTGGTGGCTTCTGACGCCCATTGCGACCGCGCGTTGAAAGGACTCGTCTGCATGATGGCTGGGTTCATAGATAACATGGATCAGCGGTGGCCCTGCGCCTTCAACGCCTACCGCGTTGCTGCCGTGGCATGCGGAACACGCGTTTTCGAATATGCGCTGCCCGATGGCCGCATTTCCTTCGATAGGCGGCATCTGAATTGTCACCATTGCATTGGCCTCGGTAGGTGCCGATTGCGCTGCGTCCTCAACAGTGGCGGGACGTAGGGTGATATAGGCAGCGATGGCTACCACGGCGCATGTGCCAATCAGGAGATATTTTCGGTTCATATACTGGTCCTAACCTTATGTAACAGAGTGGTGCCGCAAACAAATCGCAGCACACCGGAACGTGTTCACTGCCATGAACAACGTCGGAAACCTGTTTCAAGAGTTAGGTGGTCTGTCCGGGTTGCCCGGTTCATTAAGCGTGGAGAGGTTTGAGGCCTGCCATACCGCTACAATCACGGATCGGTTGGGTGTGGTTTGGAAATCCTGCACCGTGAGCGCGAGAACATTGCACAGGAAAGGATTGCATCCTTCATGTGCTGCGCTGTCCGGTTCATGCTGTCTGTCTTCGCTAGGAGCGACCAACTCGTGGTTAGCGTGTTGCACCTCAACACTTGTGGCCATGTGATCAATACAATGCCCGCCAACGCACTCACTAGCTAGCGCATGCGCGACGTTCCCAAGCCCCATAACAAGGATCAGACAAACCGTAAGAAGTGTCGTGGTTATTGGCCGAAGGTACTTCACGTGGCGAGGCTACCCCGGATGCTGAGCGAAGACAATGCGCGTACCAAAGGGTCGCGCAACACCCGATGTTCCACTACCCGGTACGCAATTGAGAAAGCAAAGGGCAGGAAACATTCCCGCTGTCGCAATTGGCTGTGAGTTCAGTCAACGCCGCTTCCAAACGCTCAAGTTCCTTTATCTTTTCGCGAACATTCAGGACGTGCTGTTCAGCCAAGTCCTTAACAGATTGGCAATCATCGCCATCGCTTTCAGATAGCTCGAGGAGCGTCCTCGCATCGGCAAGCGGAAAGCCCAGTTCACGGCATTTCTTTAGGAACCGAAGCCGTCCAATATCCTGCCTGGAGTACATCCGCCGATTATTTGAAGCGCGTTCCGGTTTAGGAACGATCCCTTCGCGTTCGTAGTAGCGGATCGTTTCAATGCCGACACCGCTTTGCCGGGATGCTTCCCCAATCGCAAACATGTGAGACTTCCCAGCTTGATCCTGTAGTGGCTACAGAAGTTATACGAGACAGGGTCACTTAGACAACTCCGCGCAAAAGGACCGTTGAAAACGAAAATGCAGAGGGTGCTCAAACTTAGTTACATAGGATCGTTGTCAGCACTTGGCGTGGCGACTTGCTGTGTACTACCCATGACGATGATGCTGCTGGGATTGGGCGGCAGTTGGCTGGCAATCTTTGGGAAGATCGCAGCGGCTAGCTACTACGTGTTGGCAATTTCGACCGCGCTCGTCGCGGTATCTTGGCTGGTATCTTACCAACACGGTTCCCAAAAGCAGTTGAAATGGTGGCTTTTGGGGGCGACCGTGATGGCCGGCTTGGCTTGGGTCGTCGTATTCTATGAGGCTCGGATCAACGATTTATTGATTATGCAGATGTGAGACAATGACGGAACAAATTGTTGTGCTTGAAAGCACGCTGACTTGCCCAAACTGTGGGCACAGCGAAACTGACGAAATGCCTACGGATGCCTGCCAGTGGTTCTATGAATGCAAGTCATGCAGAACAGTCTTGAAGCCGTTGGAAGGCGACTGTTGTGTCTACTGTTCCTTTGCCACCATTCCCTGCCCACCAATTCAGCTGGGCGATGGCTGCTGCGGATAGTGTGTCATGTTGCTCGCTAGGTGAACTTGTCACCAGAGAATTTCGACAATTTGCCCAACTGCAGCCCCGGTAAATGATCGCGAGAAACCTGTCATTCAGCGCTTGCGCAGCATGAGGTATTTTCGGCTCTCCTGGCACCTTCGCCGCGATCTGCGCCAAGGGGGGCTCTGATATGGATCGACTTTCGCTGAACGCCGCATGAACAAGCAAGACGCAAACTTTGCGGCCATTCGCATTTTTGGTCCGTAGGTCAGCAGTACAGCCCGAAGCGGACCTTCGACTCTGAGCTTTGCTAATTCAACTGCGCGGGACGGGAGCTACCATTGATGCGAATGGCTTGAACGTATCGAGCGCTTCGTCACGGCGACAATGTACGAGAGAATTTGACCGCTAATAGCAAGGCGGCTGAAACAGCACTTTTAAAGGAAGCAGGCGTCACCGCAAACTTTCGGGCAAAACAGGCTTAACCCAAGGTGTTGCCGGTGACGAAGGTGTACGAACTTTCGACCAGATCGATGACGACATCCAACTCTTCTGGTGTGGTCGGTGTGTATATCATCACAAAGCCGCTCCACCCAGGACGTTGCTTGGCCCAAGGGTGTGCAGCGGCCCAACCAGCCTCAATTGCCTGCCGCGCCATTGCGGGGTGCAGCGAAGCGTGCAAGCTGCCATCAGGATGCATATGCGCAAACTCAAACCCACCGACGATAGAGTTCGGTTGAGACAACAACATGTCAGGATCAAGCTGAAAGCCAATCGCGCCAGGTAATGATATGCGTGTTGGGCCAAGTGTGACCCCTGGGAATTGCGCAACACGCTCCAGCAATAGCCGGGACAAATCGGCATTAATTTCGACACCAATCTGAGTATGCGGTACGCCGCTTGTCGTTTCGGGACGGGGCGAGGTGCGCTCCGGCAAGGAGCGCTCTTGTGCGAATACCAAAGGGCACGTTAAAGCCAGTGCTGTCGTGGCAACCGCCAGTTGCCTCAGGAACACATTCATTTTGTTGTCAGCCCGTCAAAAGTAAAGATTGAGTGCTCAGCGCCGTATCGGCGCCCCTGCACACATCATTCAGCTTTTAACGCTTCGATATTGATCAAGAGCTCTATTTCGTCGCTCACCGCTGGTGCAAAGGCCCCAAGTCCGAATTCAGACCGCACGATAGTCGCCGTCGCTGCCAGCCCCAAGGTCGGCGTGCCCTCCTTTTCGCCAAAAGGGTATGGCGCTGACTTGTTAAGCGTTGTTTCCAGAACAACAGGTTTGGTGACGCCATTCATGGTCAGGTCGCCAGAAATATTCGCGGAATTGTCCCCGGTCACTTCAATGCTGGTTGAGGCGAATGTGACCACGTCACCGTCACTCGCGCTAAAAAAGTCATCGGACATGAAGTGTTGCAAACGGGCATCCCAGCCCGTGATCATGGATTTTACAGGCATAGAAACTGTGACAGATGAGGCAGACGGATCATCTTCGTCGAACTCGATCTCACCGCTAAAACCTGAGAACATTCCATATGTTTCTGAGAACCCGATGTGGTTGTAGCTGAACAATACCTGGCTGTGTCCAGGATCCAGCTCGTAAATGCCGCTCTCGGACAATGCGGTTGTCGCGCCCATCGATAAGAGTACCGCCAGCGGGGTTGCTGCCACTTTGAACATTGATACGCTCCCGTTTTGACAAGACGTGTTTGTGGGATTTAGGTTTTGACCGACCATACTTTTAGAACAAAATGTTCTACTATGCAACAAGATGTTCTATAGGAGGGACGATTGAAAGAAGACCCTAGGCTGATCGCCACACGACAGACCGCGCTTGATGCGGCGCAAAGGATACTGATGAATGAGGGCGTATTGCACGTAACTCATGGCGCAGTTTCAAAGGCAACGGGCATTTCGCGCAGCACACTTTACAGGCACTGGCCAGATGCGCGCAGTCTGCGTGATGCAGCATTCAGGCGCATCGCAACACCGCCGAACATACCGCCCAAAACCGATGGCCCGCTGCGATCTGACCTGCGCTGGTTACTCGGAATACTGATGGGAGCTTTGAATGACACACCATGGGGCCAAATCGCGCCACAGGTGGTCGCTGCGGCGTCCACCGATGCAGAAGCGCGGTTGGTGATCACTGAATTTATGAAAGACAGGTTCGCAAGTGTTGAAGCAGTATTTGCAGCCGCAATAGGTCGCGGTGAGGTCACCGCCGACGTTCCGGTTGATCAGCTTATAGAACTAGCAGTGGCTGCACCTTATTTCCGCAAACTCATACGTCACGAAGCACTGAACGAAGATTGGTTGGATCGACATGTTGATCTGCTTTGCAGTATCGCGAAAACCAATTCGGGACAGTGACCATCGCCTGACTTTGCAATCAAAGCGACCCGCAACAGGCGCGAGATTTCGGCAGAACAGCAAATTGTGATCAATAGCTTGTCCAGCCAGTTCCTAATAGCGATTGCTCCAAAAGGTCTCGGCAAATGTTTGCTATGATCGTCCGCCGAGGTTTGAAAGGTCAGCTTTCTGTGCACTGCCGAGATTGATGCACAGTGCAGCAAGTTGCACTTTGGGCTCAATTGAGGCCTAAGCCGCAGCGTTGATGAGTGGCCGCTCTTCGTGCTGGGTCAGAAATGCTTGACGTTTGGGTTAGAATTGAATGAATCGATTTGTTCGTTTCTTGAGGTTTTGGCGGCCGATTGAGTCAAAGATCAGTGATGTTCCACATATCTGTTGAACGTCGCACGAACCAGACCCAACCGCCACAGTTGGACCAGAAAAGCAGTGAACTTTCGACATCTGATGGCGCCCCCAAAGTTGGACATCAGTTGAATTTGATCTTTGCGTCATCAACTAACACGCCGCACCATTTCATACTCCCGCAGACAGTTTGGTTTGATCTGACTTCCCTTTCGGAAAATCAGAGCTGATTTGCAGGTCAGACAGCGAAGCTGCCTGTTGCCGCTAATCTGCCACGTGGCGAACGCAGAAACTACCTTGTTTTCATACGTCGTATGAAGAAACACGGAATCTATGATTTGGGTCGTTGGAGTGATGAGAGCCAGGGTGGGTAAAGATTCAACCAGAGATCGCTTCACATAACACCCATACTGCGACGTACGCGGTTTGTTATGACGCTGCAATTCATGCGGCGCTCGCGAAACCCGCCAATCGAAATCCGGATCGGTGAAGACCGCAATGTGGACAAATCTGCCGTTAGCTACAACAATTTCCGATGACCGCTTTCGGCGTACATTAACACTACCAAGGTATGTTCTCTTGTGTTGGCGGTAAAACACACTTTACGCACGTGGGCCTGTCTCTCGCCATGGCTAGAAAGGGTATATCTTAAAACCGCCATCCCGCATCTGTTAAGGCTGAAATCACCCCTTCCGGTAAATCTGGGCTGGAGTAAAACGCACCCAGAACTAAATCTGGCCTGAACTCTGGCCAGGACTGTTTCAGTTGGTTCAGTTTTGCCTTTGCTTGGTTGATTTCACCCAACCTCTGATGGGCAGCCGCCAGATAAACCAGTGAGAGAGCACTGACAGGATCACCATTATCACTCGCAAATTCCAGAGACGAGATCGCCTCCCTAAACTCTCCAATGTGAAAGCTTGCAACTGCGTGAATGTTTCTGTGAGCAAACCGATGGCTTCCAATTTCTCGCGGATGGCTTGGGTCACTGACGTCATACGCTTCTTCAAAACGACCCAAAACCAGTAGTATCAAGCTACGAAAATCTAGGACATTTCCATCTTTGGGACGTAGCGACTGCGCGAGTGCTGAATACTCCAGTGCATTGTCATAGTCGCCAGAGACATATGACACCCATGCCAGCGCGGATTGGCTCCAGCCGTTTGAGGGTGCAAAGTCCACCGCTTTCTGTGCCATTTGTCGTGCATTCAGTATCAGCGCGTCACGCTCTTCCACGCTTTGCGTTTGAAGGGCCCGGGTTCCCAGACTATGGGCCAATCCGGCATATCCACAGTAAAAATCGGGAGCCTCATTTATTGCCATTCTAAATATGTCGCTGGCCAGGATCTGGTTATCGATAGTTGCGATTGGAAAGAGCAGGCCCCGAGCTTGATCGCAGTAGTTTGACGCCTGTACTGCAGCGGGTGATTTAGCGGATAGTGCCTGTCGCTCAAGTGAGCGCGCGGATGTCTTTGGGTTTAGATCAACAATCTGTTCCATGCGCCCGCCCAAGTTGTAAGCAAGAGCAATGATCGCTATGGTGACAGCAGGGATGCCAATCAGCCAGGGTAATCCTGGCCTGAATGGCGTGTGATCGACATTGCTCTGAATTGTACCAGAGCGGTCCTCGAACCAAGGCGCGTAGCCGCCGCTATCAATGTGAATGCGCAGATCGTCTTCAGCACCTGCCGTTTCATAGTACTGCTGAAGTTTTCGCCGTAACCGCCCCGCATCCACACGAACAACGTTGATGTGGCCGTCATCACTGGCAAAACTCTTGAAGTAAACATCCTGAGCGATTGTTTTGCCAAGAATAGCCTCGGATCTACCCGCAATGGCCTCTTCGACAACGTAGCTCAGAAAATTCCGAAGGCGTTCCGCCTTGCTAAACATGTCACTCGCCAATACCTGGTCCAGCGCGTACTTCACACGGGTCGCGTGACGTTCCGGATCAAGGGTCAATTCTCTGTCGGGCATCTGAAACTTCAAGTTTCTCTGTATTTTCAACTCCATACTGTCAAATGAATATTTGAATGTCACCCTAATTTCACGGTGTAACCCTTCCGCGCTGCGCGATGTGCCCTCAGCCTGGTGCCTAGAGATGGACTAGGCGCCAGGGCAATGACGGACATCAACTTACTAGAGCTCGCTTTTCCGGACCAAATCAGCCGCATCCGAGTCATGCGAAAGAACCATCATGGATTCGAGGCACTTTGCGGTGACTTCGAGTTGCTCTCAACCGAGTTGGAGAGGGCCCGGAAGGTCAATGAGCAGACGTCACCATGTCTGATCGATCCTGTCACCGAAAGCCTAGACGGGCTAGCCGAGGAAATCGCCGAGCATCTCTCTCGATTTACCAATTCAGAGATTGTCCCGAAAGCCATTTCAGAAGTGGTTCCCATATTCACCCAGGCTCGAACAAAGGACTGAAAATATGCTGCAAAACAGACAGAGGAAGTCAATTAAGTCACTCAGCGCACTCGCCGTCGCAGCGACATTGTTCGCCACAAATGCGTTCGGTCAGGCTCCTCCGGTACAGGAGCCCTCATCCCAAGAAGATATTGAGGCTGCACTGACTGGCGGCGTCCCAATGGGACGTTGGAAAGAGGGTCTGACCTTTGAGGGCATCTCTCCTCAACCGTGGTTGAAAAGTGCGGCAAACTGGTTCCCACGCACCGAAGATGTACAGCCCAACGAGATGAGAATTATCTTCATGGGATCTGCTCCGTTCATTCGCCCTGGACAAATGAACACGGCGATTCTTGTTGAGCTGGGTAACGGTAAGATTTTCATGTTTGACATTGGTGAGGGCTCACCAGCGAACATCATTGCCAGTGGATATGCACTGAATGAAATTACCGATGTATTCATCACGCACCTGCACGTAGACCACTTTGGTGGGCTGCCGTACCTGTGGATGTTCGGAACCTGGGCCGGTGGATGGCACGAGCAGTTGACGGTCCACGGCCCATCCGGCCGCACCAAGGAGTACGGCACCGCAACTATGGTAGAAGGCATGAAAATGATGACCGGCTGGCACCGGGATGCGTTCAGCGTCTTTCCAGTTGGCAAAGGTTGGGACATCGAAGTCAACGAATTTGATTTCCGTGACAATGGCGGCGTGATCTACGATGAAGACGGGGTCAAAGTCACACACTGGCAAAGAAGCCATGCCAAAGACGGTGCGTCCGGATACCGGATGGATTGGAATGGCATGTGCTTCATCTGGACAGGTGACGGTCGACCCAACATGATCGATATTCCTTTTGCCAAAGGCTGTGATGTCTTCGTCACGGAACAGCAGCAGGAAATCATCGAAATCTCATCTGGTGTTCAGGGCGTGCCGCCATTTCTGGGGCGTTATACAGTCGATACTCATCACACACCCAGCTATGCTGCTGGCTACATTGCCAATCTGGTGCAACCCCGGCTTTTGATGAATACGCACATGAGCTATGACCCCTATCAGATTGAAGAAACCGTCGCGGAGATCCGCGAGCACTGGAAGGGTCCCTATCACTTTGGCGCGCCAGACGGCATCGTAGTGAATGTGACCAAAGATCAGATATGGGTTCGCGAAGGCATATTGCCCGAGTTTCCAAACTCACGTGCGCCGCAGTTTGACTTTAGCAATGGTCAATTGATCGTGCCGAAGCCACCCCATCGGCGCGAAGACATTCAAGAACCCTACGTGCGCGATATGGAGATCGATCCTAAGCTGTACTATCCCGAGGGATATCATCCTGAGCTGCTGACCGAGTGGCCAGTTGATGACGATCTTGTTGTTCCTCTGGAAGCGCTTCCCGAAAACCTGAAGGAGAGTATGGGCGCGGCGTGGCGCCATCGTGAAGCCAACCGCAAAGTGTTGGAAGAGCAAGTTGACAACTAAGTCATCATGACAAACAGGGCGATCACTCGTAAGTTCGGGTGGTCGTTCGAGCTTTTCTGGAAACATCACGAAGGAATGAAGTCTTGTTAATCGTACTTGGCCTCTACTTTGGAATAGTCTGGCTGGTCTTTTCCAAGTTTCACCTTCTCCCCTGGAATGGATTCTGGAAAACTCTAGTTTACGGAGTAGCCGCTGTTATCGCTCTGGTGGTCATCGGTGCGCTGAACCACACAACTCCGACTGGCCCGGTATCCATTCAGGGTGTTTCAACGAATATTGCTCCGAACGTGGCGGGCACGGTTACAGAAGTCGTTGTGGAGCCAAACCAGGAAGTCGCAAAGGGCGAGACCCTATTTCGGATAGATAATGAGGTTTTCAAAGCCGAGGTTTCCCGGCTCGAAGCTGTCTTGGAAACTGCAAAGTCATCTGCCGACCAACTGGTATCAGATTTATCAGCTGCCGAGGCCGAGATTGAATCCTTGACTGCTCAGCTGACTTTCGGAATTCAGCGTCGTGATGACATCATCCGTTTGGAAGAACGCGGGGCATCAACCACGTTCCAACTGCAAGAAGCTGTCTCAACCATCGACCAGTTGACCGCGAATATCCGCGCAGCAGAAGCCCGGAAGACAAGCCTTGAGCGGCGTATCGCCGCGAAGATCGACGGGCGTGACGCAGGTGTTGTGGAGGCCGAGCAGACACTTGCGCAAGCTCTTTGGGATTTAGAGCAAACAGTTGTAAAAGCGCCGGGAAACGGCGTTGTCACGGCTGTATCACTACGGCCAGGTAACCGCGCAACTCCGCTACAAGGGGCAATAACTTTTGTCAAACCTGGGGACTATGCAGTAATTGCTACTCTGCCCCAATCTAGTCGCGCTAATGTTTCGGTCGGTGATGAAATCCGGCTTGCTTTTAGAACGGAACCCGGTGGAGAAATTACCGGCCGTATTTCCGATTTTCCGGTCGGAACTGTCGAAGGTACTGTTGATCTAAGATCAGGTCTTCCCTCATTGCGCGAACTAGCCGGGATATCCAGCTACATCGTATTGGTTGAACTACCTGCAGATGCAGACAGTAATTCCTTGCAATTTGGAACGTCAGGAACAGCTTTGGTCAAGACAGACAAAGCCGGAGCCATTGGTGTTTTGGCAGAGATCCTTTTCTGGATCACTAAAAAGCTCAATTATCTTTGAAAAACCAAGCCAAAGCATCTGTGTCATCAATGAAAACTGTCGAACTCAAATCCTTGGTGTTTCGGTGGCCCGGTCAACCTGACCCGGTGCTCTCAGTCGATAGCTTCGATCTTGAGGCCGGAGAAAGCGTGTTTATGAGAGGCCCCAGTGGCAGCGGAAAGACCACGTTGCTCTCGGCAATTGCTGGCGTGATCGATGTACCGCAAAGCGCGGTTCGCATTGCAGGCACGGATGTAGGGGCTTTGGCCGGAGGTGATCGTGACCGTTTTCGCGTGGATCATTTGGGGATTGTTTTCCAGGTCTTTAATCTCTTGCCTTGGCTCAGTGCGCTTGAAAACACGTTGCTGCCCTGCCGGTTTTCAGCGCAACGGCGCAATCGGTCGGGGCCAGACCCCAAAGCTACCGCAACACGGTTGCTAAGTCAGCTGGGTCTCGAGGATGCTGAGCTGATCAATCGACCTGCCAGCGCACTGAGTGTTGGGCAGCAACAACGCGTTGCGGCGGCGCGTGCTCTGATAGGGGCGCCTGAAGTAGTTTTGGCGGATGAACCCACCTCGGCTTTGGATGAGGAAGCGAAAGACACGTTTGTCCAGTTGTTGTTGAAGGAATGCAAAGCATCAGGGGCGAGTTTGTTATTTGTCAGCCATGATCGCAGCCTAGAAAAACACTTCGATCGGAGCGTTGACTTGCCGATGCTGAACGCAGGCAAAACGTGATGTTCAATCTTTGTTATAAAAGCCTTCTCAATCGCCGCTTTATCGCTGCGTTAACTGTTCTTAGCATTGCCTTGAGCGTGGCTTTGATTGTTGGGGTTGAACGACTGCGAACAGAGGCACGAGCGGGTTTTGCCAATTCTGCATCAGGGATCGACCTGATCATTGCGGCACGCGGAAACGATGTGCAGATCCTGATGGCAACGGTTTTTGGTGTCGGCACAACTGGCGCTGGTATCAGCTGGGACAGCTACGAGATGATCGAAGATCTGCCCCAGATAAGCTGGACAGTGCCAATCATGATGGGTGACAACCATCGTGGATATCCCGTGATCGGAACGTCCGAGCAATATTTTGACCACTTTCGTCATAGTGGCGGCCAGCAACTGATATTTGCTGAAGGTGTTCCGTTTAAATCTCCAGATGGCGCAGTGATTGGAGCAAAAGTTGCTCAGGCTTTCGGGTACACGTCAGGTACTGAAATCGTGAATGCCCATGGCTCAGGGGAAGTCGCCTTTGATGTGCACGACGAAGCGCCATTCACAGTGACCGGCGTGCTGGGGCATACCGGGACGGCCGTCGACAGAATGGTTTTTGTCTCACTCGAGGGTTTTGACGCCTTGCACGAAGAACCTGCATCAGAGGTTGCGGACCCATTCGTTTTGATCGAAGCACCAGAAGTCGCCGGAGAACACGAAGACCATGACCATGTGGAGTTAGACGAGCCTGACGAGCACCAAGAAGGGCATCAGGAACATGACGACCGTCATGCTCATGGAAGCGGCCATGAAGACGAGGGGCAAACTGTCACGACCTCTGACGGGCACGATCACGATGGCCATGATCATGAACCGGGGACCATCAACGCAATTTTTGCCGGGCTGGAGGAGAAAACGGCGGTGCTTTCAATTCAACGGCAACTGGCAGACCATCGCGACGAGGCACTGACCGCTGTTCTTCCTAATGTTGCGCTGTTGCAGCTTTGGTCGATTACCAGTACGGCCGAGACTGCGCTGCGTCTGATGGCAGGCGCTGTGGCAGTGGCTGGAATGATCGGCATGGTGGTCATGTTGTCTGCTTCGCTCGACAACCGGCGGCGTGAATTTGCGATCCTTCGATCCGTGGGCGCAACACCAGCCGGCGTATTTTCCCTGATCTTGCTTGAAGCCGTTTTACTGTTGTTGGCCGGCATCGTGCTTGGAGTAATCGCGCTCAGCGCTCTCACGCTCGTGATAGATCCGATTCTTGCCGCAAATTTTGGGCTTCGCATCGGTGTTGGCCTGCCGAGTTTTCGCGAGGTTCTTCTCATAGCCCTAGTTTTCTGCTCTGGTCTTCTTGCCAGTATTATACCTGCGTTAAGGGTGTACCGTATGACGCTATCAGACGGACTGTCGGTGCGGCTTTGAATAAAAGGATCCGCTGAAATGAAGACCATTGCGCATTTTCTGAATATCTTATTCGCCTTTGCGATTGCGGGGCCTCTTCTAGCAGCGGATCCGCGCAACATAAGTTGGCAGGATCTCCTTCCTGAAGAGCGGCCTTACCACGATCCTTTTGCCACCCTAGAATATTCTCAGGTCAATGCGTTGGCCATGCTTTATCGGATTGAGATTCTGCATGCGGACACTGCGGATGACGAGAAGCGCGCCGAAGCGTTTCAGATCCGCGAAGACCTCGTATCTCAAGGTCTTGACCCAGATTGGTTGTTTGAACAACGCGAAATTGTGATGAACCAACGGTTGATTGCCGCGCGCGAACCGAACCTTGACCTTTTGGGGGAGAACGTGCGTCTTCCCGGCTATCTCCTTCCCCTGGATATTGTCGACCAGAAGGCGGTCGAATTCCTTCTGGTTCCTACAGTTGGAGCCTGCATTCACACACCACCACCTCCAGCCAATCAGATGGTTTATGTGCGATACGAACAAGGCTTCGAAATCGACGAGTTATATAAGCCTGTCTGGATAAGCGGGGAAATGCGGGCACTGAGCAGGTCCCAGTCACTCAATTACGTAGACGGCCAGGCAAATATCGAAACCTCATATGCGATGGATGCGCTGTCGGTAGAAATCTATGACTGATCAGTCAGACTAGAGGTCCGTTCTATGGCTTCACCGGGATAAATCTTTGCACCGCACCCCTGTATCAGGATCTTTGGTTCGTGAAGATGTGACGCTGCAAATCTCATCCGAAGCTCCTTGATGATCAATAGGGCGATTTTTTTGTCACGATCCGCCATTTCGTGACCACACCAATCCGCGCGTACGGGTTTCACAAATACACCCGGCAACCCTCGCTGGTTAATCAGCTTTTCATAAGTAGCGAGAACTCTTTTTCATTGCTCTTGATCGATCATGTTGTCTCTTTGACCTATTGATCAGAGTTCTTAATCGCATCGCATACCGCGCTTGTAAGCCGCCTTTCGTGCGTGTCGCAGCATCCGTTAGTTTGGGCTCACAACAGACCTTAGCCGCAACGTGAATGAATGGTGGCTAGGGAAAACCCGCTGCCTCGGTCCATTTGGCATCAGGAGCCAAATGCGCCTGAAGGTTGCGACCGTTTTATTCGGAGGTTTCGCCCTCATAGGTGCTTTTGACAATTTCCAATGGAGTCATGTTTTGCTCCTGAGCGTTGACGGCACTTGTTGTCGCCGAAACGAACGCAAACAGGACAGCACCAATGATGCTGTATTGCGTAATCTTGGTATTAGTGAACTTGCAAGACATGAAATTTCTTCTCTTCGTCGCGGCGAATGCGGTGTAGTTCACAGCAAACTGAGTTTTGAACTGTTGGTGATTGGGCGCCGGATTTGGTGGGCCAGCGCCCCTTTCGTAATACAGAGACCGAATTGGACGGCCTCTGATGCCGGTTTAGACTTACGGCCAGGAACGCTCGCCTTCGATAACCTGGGCGCTTAGCTCCAGATCGCTCACGTTCTCAAAGTCGGGATAGGCTGCCTGCATCGCGGCGATCAATTCTGCGGAACCTTCCGCTTTGTCCGCGGCGGCCTCGAACGCGGCGACATATTCCTTTGTGAAATCAACGATGCTTGCGTTTTCTGCGCTGTCCCCAATGACATGACCCGGGATGATCCGTTCGGGGTTAAGCGCAAGAAGCTGATCCAACGTTGCACGCCAGCTGTCGCGGCTTTCCGGGGTTTGGTTGTCGGCCATCCAAACATGCACGTTTTCATAAAGGACAACGCCGCCCAGCACAGTTTTTTCCGAAGGCACCCACAGAAATGTATGAACCGGATCGTGCCCATCGAGGCCTATCACCTGCACGGTTTCACCATCGACCGTCAGGCTGTCGCCTTCCAGAACCTCAGGTACAATCAATTCGGATGGGGCGTTCGCGTCCAAGATCGGGCCCCAGAAATCGAATTTGAGCTGGATGGTTTTCTCGATGCCTTTGACGGTCTCAGGTGTCGCGACGATTTTGACATCCGGGTAAGCTGCACGGATCGTATCCAACCCGAAATAGAAGTCAGGATCCTTGTGGCTGATAAAGACGGTCGTCAGGGATTTACCCGTCGCCTTGATCATATCAACCAGTTGCTGGGCATCGTCCTTTTCAAACTGGGCGTCCACCAGGATCACCTCATTCGGGCCTTCGATCAGGTTCGATGAGGCCGGGAACAGGCTGCCTTCATTCGGGCTGAAGACGGTGATGGTGAGATCAGCCGCAAAGGCTGCGGTGGACAGCAGCATGGCTGCTGCAGAAGTGAGGATCGTCTTCATAGGGATGCTCCTAGCATTTAGGCGGCCAATGCCGCGATCTCTTCAGGAAAGTGGTAGTAAGTTGAGACGTCGACTTGGGTTGTTCCGTCGTCGCTTTGCATCACCAGAGTCGGGACACCTTGCGACCCGAACCGTGATTGCAAATTTGCAGCGTCCGTACTGATCTGCCGGGCGAGGCTTCTGCCTTCGTCCAACGAATGGTTCACGCTGAATTCAATCAGGGCACTACGAACCGCTTCGCTGTTACCTGCGGAAATACCGTCGACATAACGCGCCCGTTGCAAAACATTTGCCAGCTTCATCTCAGCGCTAGCGCCCTGATCATGAACGAAAGCTGCGGCGTATGTGGTCAGGCTGGAATCCAGCACTTCATCAGGGTTTCCCAGAATGTCTTGAACATAAGTGTCACTGAACACTTGCCCGGTCAGCTGTTCAATGCGTCGGTCGTATTGCAGAGCCATTCGGGCGTAGCTATCGCCCATTCGGTATGCGTTTGCGCCCTGGAACAAATAACGATGCATAACGGTGACATCAGCACCACTCTCAACCAGCGCGTTGATCACCGGTGCCGCGCCATAGCACCAGCCGCAATAGGTATCGTAGATATAGGTGAAGCGCGTCATTGCAGTCTCCGTATTGGTAAACCACAAGTAGTGCGCCGCTAATGTTGACTAAAGATAAAATATGTAGACACAATGTCAGTTAAAAAGTGACGAATGATGAAGAAATCGAACTTAAATCGCCTAGAGTACTTTGTTGCCATCGCGGAAGAAGGAACGATTACTGCGGCCGCTGATCGCATGCGTATTAGCAAGGCGGTCGTCAGCAAGCAGCTTCAGCTTTTGGAGGAAGAGCTTGGTGCAACTCTTGTTGTGCGTAACTCTCGCCATCTAAACCTCACGGAAACCGGACAATCCTTCTATGAGGCCGCACGTGCATCAGTGGCGCAGGCCGAAGAAGCTTATGAAATGGCAAAGCAAGGGCGCGCAGAACCGACTGGAAACCTGCGCATCACCGCCCCTCTCGATATGGGCGTAACATACGTTTCACCGGTCGTGGCCGAGTTTCGCATCGCCTATCCGGCTGTCACGATTGACTTGACGCTAAGCGATACGCGGTTCGATCCGGTCGAGGCACGATTTGACATTGCATATCGGGTAGGCTGGCTTGCCGATTCCGCCAACGTTGCGCGCAAGTTGGCCGACTTTCAGCAAATCGTAGTGGCGTCGCCTGATTTGGTTGAGCAACTTGGACGGCCAAACCATCCGGAACGATTGGCAGCGTTTCCGTTCGTCGAACACAGAGCCCTGCCAAACCCACTGAGTTGGAAGTTTAGTAAAGCTACCGGTGAAACCTGTGACGTAAAAATGAACCCCGCGTTGCGAGCAGACGTAACACCAGCGATCAAGGTAATGGCAGTCGAAGGGGCCGGGATCTCTATTCTGCCGGATTTTTTTGCTAAGAGAGAAATCGAAAACGGTGGACTGATCCGGCTTGTACCGGACTGGGCGCTTCCAACAGGAGGTATCTATGCTGTCTACCCCCCCACGCAGTTCCGATCAGCTGCGACGAAACAGTTTGCGGAATTGTTTGCAGAAAGACTTCGCAACAGTCTGGCGTAAGAGAAGAGTGGTGAAACTCAGTTAACGTTCGTGTCCGTCTGACATTGAAACGAGTGAATGCTTAGCAGCCCTTAGCGCGGTTGCCGCGAAAGTCGGCTTTGTCCGCGAGGCAGCCTTTCGTACTCGTACCATTGAACGGCCATCACTCAGCCAGAGATCGCTTCACATTAAACCGCTTCAGCGACGTTCGTGGTTTGTTATGACGCTGCAATTCATGCGGCGGTCCCGAAATCTGCCATTCGAGATGCCTTTCCGCGAAAAGCGCAACGCGGACAAAGCTGATTTCTTTCGGACCGGATAAATCAAATAAATGTGGTCACGCTGGAAACTTTACTTCTTTCAGAACCATGCCACATCGCAATTGACTTCATTGAGCCGTCTGGCGCTCTTTTTCCGGCCAGAATTCATCCACCACGACATATGCGATGATTACAAAAAAAGCGGCGCTGGCAACTTGCAAAACTCGAGTGATGCTTTTGACGTCAGCCTCGTCTGAAAACGGTGCAACCGACCCACCGTATACAATCAGAGCCGTTGTAATTGCTGAGCCCGCAGCGGCGGCGAGCGGGGCTTGAGATTTACCAAGTGCTCCGAGCGTCAGGCAAAAGAAAAAACACAGCAAAATGGGGGTGAGAATAACCGGAGCTATTACGTTTATTTCATAGCATATGATGGAAACTGCCGCCCCAAGTAGGTTGGCCGTCAACATAGCTTTTGCAACAGTTTTACCCGCGGCAGGCATCGCCGCAAGTTGCTGGCTTAGTAGCGCGACAAAGAACAGAACCAGCAACGCAGACGCGCCAGAAATAAAAAACGCCATAGCAAAAGGCACTGTGACAAGAGACATCCTGACTATTCGGCGATGTGGATCGAAGTTCGCTTGCGCCGCAGCTTTTTTTTGAGCCGCCGTTTGTGGTTCAGCGGGTATCAACACAAACATCAACGTCGATACGAAGCCTGCGAATAGAAGGTTCAACGGTATCCAATACACGAGTACCAAAGCCAGGTCCTGTGATTGCAGAACCAGGTTCGGAATCATCAATGCCCCCATGAGAGCTATGACACCCGGTAAAACTCCGGCGCCTGAAACTGACCATATGAAAGACAAGATTATTCCAATTGCCACCAAAATTAAAAACACAAGCGGATATGGTGAGAAGATTGACGACAACAGGAACGAAATGAACATCAATCCAATAGAGAAAACAAACAGCTTAGCAAATGCTGCCAGAGGCAATGCGGCAGGTGCTTGTAGGAAAAGGGCGGCGAACACCGCCCCAATGACGGCGAGGGGCCACCCAAGAAACAGGCCCAATGAAAAGACGCCGGTAACACCCAGCGCAAGCCGGGTGACAGAGCGTTGGTCCTCAGTACGCATAGGACAGAATTGAAACCACGCGGATGTAGGTTCGACCTACAAGGTTCAGCAACGAGTTGTCACTTAGGTACATGATCACATCGGCTTGCCCATTCAGCTGGAAGCGAAGGTCATCTTCGGTGCTTCCTGCTTCATAGCCAGGTAAAACGATCCTGACCGGGAATCTCTCAGGCTCCCGCAAAAAACCTTTAGTGCTTGGCGGGCTCGCCAATTGCCCGGGCACATCACCGCCACTTAGGGAAACAGCCGCACTAAAGCTCTCAATGACGCCCGGAATAATCTGACCTGGATGCATATCCAACACCACGTCAACCGGAGAACCTATCGAGGCTCTTCCTAGGTTGTTCTCGGTAAAATACGCCTCGATCCAGACGTCAGTTGCGTCCAGAAACGTCAATAGATCCTGGCCGGACCGCGCATATGTTCCGGGGGCTATAAGCAAGTTAGAAATGACACCCGTCGCCGGAGCACGTAGTACAGTCCACTCAAGGTTTAGCTCTGCATCTGCCAAGGCGGCCAACGCGCGCTGGATTTTCGGGTTTTCAATCCCATCTTCACCAAGCCTCTGTTTTGCTTTTTCCAGATCCGCTTTTGCGTTCTCATAGTTTGCCTCAGACTCTGCCAGTTGCCCTCGCGCATCATCGGCCTTTGTGACGGCAATCAACCCTTTCTTTTCGAGCGCAAATACGCGTTCCGTCTGAATACGCATCGTATCCAGATCGCTTTGCGCCCTTGCTAGTTTAGCCTGTGCCGCTCTCACCTCTGCCGAAGATGCACCCACTTCTTGAGTGGCTGCTTCGAGATCAGCTTCAGCCTTGTCGCGCTGAATCTCGTAGGGTCGGGGGTCGATCCGGACAAGGACATCTCCGGCCGAGACAATCTCACCATTTTCGACCAAGACTTCAGTCACAGTGCCGGTTACCTGCGGGACGATTTGGGTCGCCACGGCTTTTACTCTGGCGTTCCCAGTAAATGGCGTTTTCCGATCAGCGACCAGGTACCAAACAAGAAAAATCAGAATGACGGCCAGGGTTGTCCATATTGTCTTCCTCATTTCGCCGCACCTTCAGCAGTGCCTTCGGCTTCGGGCGAGGTATCAATCCAAACCTTGAATAGCTCATAGAAAACAGCGAAGAGAACGGGGCCCATAAAGACGCCGATTAAACCGTACGCCATCATACCTCCGAGAACACCGATGAGGATGACCAACATCGGAGTCTCAAGGCCTTTTGAAATGAACACGGGTCTCAGGAAACTGTCCATTATCATGACGGGAACGGCCAATATGGTGAAGATCAAAGCAGTTCCGCCGGACATGGAACTCCAAGCGTAGATAATTACCGGTATTAGAACCAATCCGGGCCCGATTTGGATAATCGAGAGTATCAGGCAGATAAATGCCAGAGTGGCGGCCGAAGAAATCCCGAACAAAGCCAACAGTATCCAAACGAAGACTGCCTGAATGGCTGCCACGCCAATTACGCCTTTTGTCACGTTCCGGATCGTTGCGCCTGCCAGTGTTACGAATTCACCGCCGCGTGGTGCAAAGACGCGATTGGCAAAGCGCTGAAGACCCTGGACCAAACTTGGCCCGGGGCTGAACAAAGCCCCCATAATCAGTACGGACAGAGCTAAGCCAAGCAGCCCGATTCCGATGCCCAGCACCTTTCCGAAGAGCGATTTGGTGATCTCAAGGATTTGCGTGCCGTATTTTGCAAGCGCGCCGTCAAGATTGCGCTCAAACATTCCCCAGACATCGGCTATTTTGTCTCCCACCAAGGGCAACTCCTTGAGACCCTCTGGTGCAGGTGGGACTTTCAACTCACCTTTGTCTGCTTGTTCCGCGAATTCAGACCCAAGTTCTGCAGCACCAGACACCGCGGTAGCGACTGGCCCGAGGGTCAGAACAAGACCCAATAAAACCAAGATCGTCGTGGCAAGTTTTTTCCGCCCTCCCAGCTTGGACTGAAGCCAATCAAATACCGGGTAAAGCGCCACACAGAGGATCGTTGCCCAGATAACCACACTTGCAAGCGGGGCCACCATGACCAGGGCGCTATAGAGGAATAGTCCGAGAAAGAGCAATCGTATTGCCAGATCGACAATCTTTGCGTCCTGAGTCTTTTCCATTCCATCCCTCCATGTGTTTTTCGAATGTTACACTCAAAAAACATAATATGTATATTTTTTTGAATTTTAGTGATCATCTATCAGCTTGAAGACACAAATGAATCCGGGCCACGGCTTGAGGTGCCCAGTCAAACCAATGTCTGGGCGTAAACTCGATTTGGTCAAATTGGGATAATCTACTTGTCCGCTTTTTTGTCGTCCTGGGACAATATTGTATCCGCCACTGTGGTCGCCGCGGTCACGAAGACACCGAGGCCCACGATGATGTAAATCATTGTGAAGATCTTCCCTGCCGCGGTTTCGGGTGAGAAGTCACCAAACCCCACGGTCGAAATGGTCACGACAGAAAAGTAGATTGAGTCGAGCCAACTCCAACCTTCGACAAAGTGATAAAAGACCGAGGCCCATAAAATCATTCCAACTGTGAAGGCAAGAATGCCTTTCACTCTACCGTCCTTGAAAGCGACGCCTATCCCACGTGTTATTCTGGTTAGTGAATTCATCATGTCCTCATTGCTTGATGAATTCACACATAGCAGTAATTAGATGAATATGGAAAATCGGATGCACTTGGCTGCCTGTCGGTTGAAGCTTACGTCGTGCCGCCATGTTCAAAGCTCATGCAGCGCATCCGTTTTGGCTGGTAAAACTCTCTTCGAGCCAGCTGTTTAGTAACCGGGCGTGCAGCACTAGCCGAACGTTTGTCATTTACCCGCTTCTTGGTGGTTTGACTAAATAGGCGAGAAATTCAGCAATTTGGTCAAGGTAATTCAGAGTTCAGATCATTTACCGACCATATATTCCATTAACTTGATGATTAAATGGTCTAGGCTGCCCATTGGATGAATCGGAATTTTAGGAGAAGAACGTGCGATACGTTGCAAAAGGTATTTTGATTTGTTGCGCTGTCGCGTTTGTCGCTGTGTTTGCAGCTTGGCTTTTCCTGTCTTCTGCGTTGTTTTCCTCGGTCAGGACTACTTTCGTCGAAAATCTGATCTCCAAAAAACTTGGCCAAGAGGTTAGAATTGAAGATGAGGTGCGTCTGGGTATTGGCCGGCAATTGCAGGTGTCAGCGGCAGGGCTGGAATTACCCGGTTCTCCGAATGCTGATGTGAAACTTGCAGCAATCGATGAGATCGAGTTTGAAGTTTCCGCGCGCGACCTTTGGAACAGTAAACTGTCACTGAGTGGTCTTTCGCTCTCAGGTGTTCATCTGAACCTAATCACAGACAAAGACGGCTTCGGAAACTGGCAGTCCATTTCCCAAACGGAAGACGAAGCCGGGAAACCTGCAAATTCCCCGACGCCGCTGTTAGCCGGAATTCTAACGGACCGCAAAATTGATCTGACTGATATCGCCATTCTTTATCAGAACGAGTTAAACGGACTTGAGTTGGATCTGCAGCTTCCTGAGCTGCTTTTAAAGCGCGATACGGAAACCGACGTCGCGACGGCAGTCGGGGCCGGTTCGCTGAACGGAGAGAGGTTTGATCTGAACGCGACATTCCCCGCAGAAGACCCATTTCAGTTGGCGATGAATTTCGAACAGATTTCGATTGTCGCCGAGGAAGTCCCTCAAGAAAACGGTCTGCAAGTGGCAACGACCGTAGAGATTGCCGAACTTGGCCAGCTTCTCGATATCTTGAAGCTCAATCGCGTTTTGGAAGGTACAGGGAATATTGGTGCAACGTTCACATCAGTCGACGGTGTAGCACGAATTGACGACCTATCTGTATTGGCTGAATTGGAAGGCGGACAAAGCCTTTCGTTGACGGGGCAGATCGGGGAATTGGGAAATCCGGAAGACGTATCGTTGACAACCCGCATTCGGTTGTACCCTGAAGACGCTGAACCAGCCCCTGCCGCATCGCGATATGATCTTAAACTTATCGCGGTCGACATGGTTATCGACAGCGTGCCCGGGCAGGTACCGCAGCGACAAATGGTCATTAAGACCAACGGTTTCACGTTGGACACGTCCGGCGAAGGCCCACCCCCGATTAAGTTCTCCGAGCTTTCCAGAACACCAGAAGGCGCCTTAAAAGTCGGAAACATCAACCTTAGAATTGGGAACCCTGCTGATCCGTTTGTCATTTTGAATGGTTCGGTCGATGACGCGCTTCAGTTGCAAGGCATATCAGCTGAAGGCCTAATGGATATTCCGGCCGCCAGTTTGATCTCGCCAGAATTGTTGGGACCAGACGACCAGCTTGGCAGGTTTTCTGGTGACTTCCATTTGAACGGAGACATCAATCAGCTTTCGCTGACGAACTTGGATGGAAAGACAAGCGATACGGACGTCTGGAACCTTGAGGTGCATGGCACTGTCAAGAATGTACTCAAATTCGAGGACCTGGATTTGGCAATTGACGTCGCAGTCCCATCCGGGGCGGACCTTTTGGAGGCACTATCGCTTGAACGTGTGGAAACTGGGCAGGCTCGCCTTGAAATCAACCTCGCTAGCGAAGGCACCGATTGGAACGCGAATGCCAATGTCGAAGTTGCTGAATCTGTCCTGGAAATTGTCGCCGATCTTGATGATGCAACAAGTGACCCTGTGCTGAAGGGTTCCATTGAGAGTGACCTAATAAAGATAGATCATATTCGAACTATCATTCAGGCCGCTGCACAGTTGCGGAAGCTAGGCGGTGCGGAGCCCAACGAGGAAGACGTCAATCAAGAAGCAAGTGACACTGGCCCTTTAACTGATGTGACGCTTAAACCTATTGGGCGTTCAGTTCTCTTGTCCGGTATGGATATGGATGTCGACATTGACCTTCGGCACATAGAGGGTGCCAAAGGCATCAGCAGTTTGCAAAGCGAACTGACGCTCAACAAGAATGAGCTTAAGGCTGGGCCTTTGAAATTTGAATACGGAGGCGCTCATTTCGACGTCACCGGGCAAATGGATTTATCGAACGACGCGCATCTGCTCACTTTGACCGGCAAGGCAGGTGGCTGGCAGCTGGATGAAATTCTTCATAGCCTGAACTTCAAAAAAGGCGCAAGCGGTACGATCTATGCAGATTTTTCGGTGACCGGCGGAACCGATTCACCGAAGCATTTTGCAAACAGCATGAGCGGCAATGCTACTGTTTCAATGCGTGATGGCTCGATCGAGACGCAGCTTTTGGATCTGGCAGGGTTAGGGGTGCTACCTTGGGTGTTTACCAAAGAGAAGCAAAAGGTTGCTCCAATCGTATGTTTGCGTGCTCCGATTAGTATTTCCAATGGAAGTATTTCGACGAAACAAACCACATTGGAGACAGATCATGTCCAAGTTGTCGTCTTTGGCGGCGTCGATGTGGCCGGCAAGGTTTTGGATTTAAATCTACAGCCCCGCAAGATTGGCGAACCACTTTCGAAGAGCCCTTGGCCCGTGACCTTGAAGGGCCCACTAGCAAAACCGAAGATCAAGGTCAAAGACGGTCCGAAACGACTGAAACGATCGGATGGTGCGGACAAAATGCCAGCAAAAAGAAAACTTTGCGTTCCGGACATTTTACAACTGCAGTAGTGGCGGAGGCAGTCGATAAAAGAACACTTTTAAAGTTCAAACGGAATGACATCGCTTTCTGCAAGCGTTTTTTGCATTGGGTTTTCTCTCGATGTATTCCGCACTCGAGGCGAATGGAAACTCTCGTGGAGTTCAGCCGACACGACGGAAAACCTTTGAGACGCAAATGGAAAAACGTGTGCACTATTGAAATGGAAGATAAAACGAAGCCAATAGCTTAGTTGAGCGTGAGTGGCAAAACTATGTGTTGCCCGACACTCTGATTTGATTGAAGAAATTGGCGGTATCAGCCAGCTACCCGCCATAGCTAGAATGGCTCATACACAAGAAAAACTGTTCCAAGGTGATACCTCGTCAGAGAACTCCTCTTAAGAATAGGGGCATGACGCAGCAACCGGTATTTCGAAAGCACGCTGATAACGAAATTATTGAGAACTAGTGTGCGTGAGCTCAGAAGAACTCACGCGCAGAAACATTGGATCGTGGGTCTTTGTCACGTCGTCTTTTTCGTTTTCAGCAACTGGACCTTTTCGGTTGAAGCGCACATTAAAACTCGCTTCCTGACCTAACTTAAATTTGTCGTAGTCTAAACTGCTACCGGTTTCCTGAATCGAAAATGAATTCGCCTTGCTCATCAATCACCTGCTTTGCCTTCGTGAGGCTGAAGCTCTCGGCCTGATCCCGGCTGTCAAAGACATCCGCCCGGACCATCGCATGAGTTTTGCGCTCTCCATCGATTGTCTTTTCGATACGTGCCGAAAGGCGGTACTTTCCACCCTCGGCAATCAGGTCGGGGAAGATGTCGAACCCTTTGTATGCGACCGGCTCAGGATCCGACTTTTTTCCGCCGCCGAAGAGTTTTGAGAAGAGTGACATGGACCGGCTCCTTTCAGCGTTGCTCGGATCGGAGACTAACGCTGCTCGGGGCGGGTTTGAAGTGCCCTGTGTGGTCGATTCACTGGTTCCTCGACCCAATTGCACTCTCGCTGTCTACCGGAAGCTAGAGTGCGCCCACTCAATACGGGAAGCCGCCCTGAACGACAAATGCTGCGCTCATCACCTAAGTCGTCTCTGGACTCGTAGCGTATATTCGAAGTCAACACTAAGGAGCGTTTGGTTTCGGGTATGCGCAACAAAGCTGTCACACAATCGAGATGCCTTTAACTCGATCTGATGCCAGCCTTCATTTCAGCATTTGGTTTGCGGCCGCCTGAAATGCAGGCATTGCGTTTTCTATCATTTCGTCAGTAGCTGTAAGGCAAATACGAAAATCCGTTGGGCGGTCGAAAACTGTTCCTGGCATCACATATACGCCTTGCTTTTGAAGACATTCAGCAAAGGCATCGCTATCACCGCCCGGGGCTCTCCCCCATAGATAAAAGGTGCCTTCTGGTCTTGTCATCCTGTATCCCCACTGACCCAAAGCACCAAGCATTCGTTCGCGTCGGCGAGCCAGGGCGGCAATGTCGATTGAGACGTTTTCAAGGTCCGGCAGCGCATAGATCAACGGAGCATCCGGGACATTCCAACCATCCGCCATCTGCACGGCAAACCGCAGAGTCTGAAGCTCTTTTCGTTCCGCTGCAGGCAAGGTTGGAGAGATCGCAAGGTAGCCAAGGCGCAGGCCGGGCACGAGGAGAATTTTCCCGTAAGAATAGTCGATCAGTGTGTGCGGATAGACGGCTGCTGGTGTCGTAAAGCCAATGTCGTCGAACCGAATGCGGCGGTAGGGTTCGTCAGACAATATCCAAATTCGATGACCGATCTCAGCTGACTTAGCCTCGAGCAGGTCGGCAAGCTGTTGCAGATCAGAACGCGAGTATATGCGACCCGTCGGGTTGTGCGGCGTATTAACAACCACGATTTTGGTACGAGAGGTTATGGCGCTTGCAATAGCCTCCAGGTCAAGGTCAAAATTGTCTGGATCCAGAGGCACCTGAACCTCTTTGGCATCGGCTGCGGCTAGCATTGGCCCATAGCAGAACCAGCCCGGCAGCGGCACGATGCATTCGTCTCCGGGCTCAAGAAGCATGGTGAAACACATCTTGATGGCCCCAAAAGCGCCTTTGGTCAGCGCAATGTCATCCGCCTCGAATGGAAGCCCCAACTCTTTGGATAAGGCATCTGCCAGAAACGCGCAGGGGTCCGCTTCGTTGGTCTTATACGCAAACCAATCCACACTCTGAGGTTCGGCGTGGGTCTTCAGCGCATCGACGACACTGGGCAAAGGCATTTCGTGGGGATTGCCAAACGTGAAATCTGCGACAGCTGGCGTTTCCTTCACCGCAGCATTGTAGGTTGTAAAGAAGGCTTCGACTTTCTGGATGGAATGCACAGCAGTGTTTGCACGGCGGGCCGTCATGGACATTGAACTCTCCCTACTAAGATGTCGGCATTGCGAGCACAGAAGGAATACTGGTGTGTCGAACAACATATAGATACCCGATCCACAATATTTTGCAGCCTTTTTCGCTATTTGACTTGTGCGACTTCGAAGCCAATGGCGAAAAACCAATTCCATATTTGTCTCGGACCCGGCCTCCATATCATTGAGCGGTAACGGTCATTGCCGGACAAACTTGGCATCATCGCTTTGGCGATCTTGACCGGTGAAGCTCTAACCTTTCGAAAATAGCCAGGGAGTTTTTGTTAGGTTGAAGGATGTGTTCACCAATTCCAATTAAGCCTAGGGCTCATTTGTGAAACTCACTTCTGATGGTCGTCCTGTTGCAAATTCAACCGACGCAAACGGTGGTTCTAGCTCAAAAAGGGCGTCAAATGTCTGCAATGAGATCCGAACCTGACGAATGCAGACGTAGCGATCACATAGCTCTGAAACGGCAGGTAAGGGCTCAAATCGGGCTAACGACAGCGTAGCAGCCGGACGTGCCGCATTGGGGTGGCAAATGGAGGCAACCAGGACAAAGCGCTTTTTCAACGCAAATAAGCGTTAGTTCGAAATCCGGCGAAATTCGACCAGAACATTTAAAGGTTGTTGAGCCGAAGCTACCCGTCTGGTAGCTTGCGGGACTGGAAACCCTGACAAAGGAGAGATCAGATATGCTGAATCGTCAGACTTCAATGCTTCGCGCGGAAGGCGCAGTAGCCCGTTAAAGCGGTCTGACAGGTTTCCGATCTGAAGGCCGCCTCGTGAGCGGCCTTTTTTGTGTTTTTTCACGTGGCGGCTTTCCATCATTCATGGAGAGAACAATGCCAACCTTATCACTATATATCCCCCTCAAACGGTCGCGTGGCCTCTTGCTGCGGCTGGATGCTGTATTTGCCTTGCAACCCAGCAGAGAACGGCCGGTTCTGCGCAAGTTAGCTGAACTGCCGGATTACCTTAGGGAGGACGTCGGCCTCCCGCCACAGATTGAACGCCCACCGCCTTCGCATCACCGGGTGCCATTCTGAACAGCCGACCGAGCAGGGGCAGTTCGCTGCCCTTGCTCTCAACAATCGCGCAATGTCGGGTACTCGTCTATTCGTACATAGATTAATCGCCCAATGGCTGTGGGCCGGTTCTGCCGTGGTAGGCCGTCAATGATGCGCGAATTCGCCGGAGATTCTCTTTCGTTTCGTCGGTCATCTCTTGCGCCACGGTCATGGCTAATGCGTCAACAATGGCGAGGTGGGCATATCGCGAGGCTGTAGGTTTGTAGATGTCACTGTCCTCAGGCAGCTCCGTGAGAAGAGCAATTTTAGATATGTCGGACAGTCTTGTATTGGGCTTTGTGATACAGATTGTGGTCGCGCCATAACCATTAGCGACTTCGGTCGCACTTACGATAGCGTCGGCCTCACCACTCGCCGAAACAAGGAAGAGTACGTCTTCGGTTCCGAGCGCGGCAGCACGCATTTGTAGAGCATAGCTGTCATTTACAAAGAATGACGGAATCCCAAGTCTAAAAAACCGGTTGGAAGCTTCCTGGGCGACGAGCGAAGAGCCCCCGCCTATTCCTGAGAACAGGATTTGTCGTCGACCCAGGCAAGCGTTCTTCGCTTCTTCGAGTTTCGCCGTATCGATTTGACCGCGCATAACATCCAGGGTCGCAAACAAAGCCCCAAGAACTTGGTCAATCGCGGTATCTGCGTCAGGGCTTTCGTCATCGGCGTTTCTATACAGATATTGTGCGCTGACAGCGACGTTCTGGGCCAGGCGGAGTTTGAAATCTCGAAATCCTTCGCAGCCGAGGCTGCGGCAGAATCGAACCACGGTTGGCTTGCTGACCGAGCAGCGTTGCGCGAGATCCCCGATGGTCATGGCGCTGATTTCGTTGAGGTGGTCCTTTACATAATCGGCGACCTTCTGCTCCTGAACTGCCAGTTTGGTTTCTGAATTGTGCAGTGCCGGAATCAAATCGACTGCTCCAATTCTGCCCTTAAGTGGAGGGGCACTACCATCTGATATGGGGCGAGATTCGTTCGGCAAGCCGGTAAATTCCTTATGATTGGTCATGAAACTTAGTTACATGCATTGATGCATATGGGCAAGAAATTCGTCGTGAGATCTCTTCTTCGCAGCGATCAACGAAACTAAGTTACATTTTTTCGTTGATATCTCATCAAGCATCACGCATTGTGTAACCAAGTTACAGATTCGGATCCTGGGGAGGAATACGAATGTCGGACTGGTTCGCCAGCGCAAGTTCAAAGATAAATTCAGTCGTTGAAGGCATTGTCGCAGCTTTGATGCTGTCTCTGGTTCTGGATGTCTGGCTTGGCGTAATTGACCGTTATTATTTTCACTGGCAACTCCCGTGGCCAGAAGTGTTGGCCCGCTATCTGATGATCTGGGCCGCGTTGCTCGCGGTCTCATCTGGTATTGCGCGCAGAGATCACATCGGTCTCACGGCATTCGTCATGATGCTCCCAATTCGCTTGCGGCGAGCTCTTCTTATCGCGATGGATGTATTGGCGTTGGCTTTATTTTTGTATGTTGCGTTCTTTGGTATCAGTTTCGTGGAAAGCGGAGCGCCAAGGCAGGCAATGATATTTGGGGCAAGCCTTGCTCCGTTCTACGCAGCCATTCCCGTCGCAGCGGCCTTGTCATCTGTGCAGCTGATGCTTGTCCTGTTTCGTGACTTGGGTACGCACATTGACGAACCGCCCTTTGCTGTAAAGGCGGAGGAAACACTGTGATTGTCGCAATCGTATTTGTTGCACTCATTCTGTTTGGAATGCCTATTGGTTTTGCTATTGGCCTTGCTGGCGTTGTCGGGTTGATCGAAATGGGAGGAACGCAGTTTCTTGCGATTGGTCCCAGTAAGATATTCAACGGCCTCAACATCTTTCCCTTCCTAGCCATGCCGTTCTTCATTCTGGCCGGTGAGATCATGAATGATATCGGGATCACCAGTCGTTTGGTGAAACTTGCGCAGGTTTTGGTCGGACGGTTTCGGGGTGGGCTGGCCCATACTAACATGTTGGCGTCAGTGTTCTTTGCCGGATTAACAGGCTCGGCGACAGCGGACGCGGCGGCCTTTGGCCGGACGCTTGTGCCAGCAATGGTGAAAGAGGGCTACAAGCGCGACTATGCCTGTGCGGTCACGGCCGCGGGTTCCATCATCGGCCCGACCATTCCGCCATCGGGGCTAATGGTTGTCTACGGGTCTCTAATGGGCGTTTCCATTGCCGGCCTGTTCGCGGCCGGAGTTCTGCCAGGCCTGGTGATCTGCATGGTCTGCATGGCGGTGATCGCAATTGGCGGCAAACGGGAAAACCTACCCAAAGCGTTGCGCGGAGCGACCCCGCGCGAGATCTGGGAAACGTTCGTTTCCTCTCTGACCGCCCTGGCGATGCCTGTGATCATTCTGGGTGGCATCCTGGGCGGTATCGTCACCCCGACGGAGGCAGCATCGATTGCCGTGGCGTATGCCATGTTCATCGGGGTTTTCGTCTATCGTTCCCTGACCTTCAAAAGTTTCTACGCGATGCTTGTGCGTACCGCGCGTATCACCGGGGTAATCTTCGTAATAATCGCCTTTGCCGGAATCCTTGGTTGGTGGATGAGCTTTGAACGCATTCCGCAACTGATTGCCGAAACCGTTCTTGGGCTTTCTGACAACCGGTATGCCGTAATCGCGATCATCATTGGTTTGCTTCTGATTGTCGGCATGGTGATGGACATCACAGCCATTCTGATCATCCTTGCACCTGTCCTAGTGCCGCTGACAGAGCAAGTCGGACTGGAGCCGATCCACGCCGGCATCATATTTGTGCTGGCTCTGAACATCTCACTGATGACGCCACCGGTGGGTGCTTGCCTGTTTGTTCTGTCCTCCGTGACCGGCGAAAAGCTGGAACGGATTTCAATCAAACTGTTCCCGTTTCTAATAGCAGAAATTGCGATCCTTTTCGTCTTTGCTTTCTGGGAGAACGCAGCGCTTTGGCTTCCCCGGATGTTGGGCTTTGCCCAGTAGTTTCGCCACAAAAACCAAACCAACAGGAGAACTATTATGAAAAAAATTCTGACAGGTGCGGCGCTGACCGCGACCATGCTTGCTGGCAGCGCATTGGCCGAAGGTGGGGTGATAAAATTTGGCCACGACAACAAAACTGACCCGTTTGAAAACCCAGCTCATGCCTGCACGGCAGTATTTGCAAATCTTGTTAACTCAGGCACCAATGGCAGTGTTTCGGTTGAGGTCTTCGGGTCCAACCAATTAGGCTCCGCAGCAGAACACGTTCAACAGATGCGGGACGGGATCATTCAAGCAACCTTGACCTCAACTGGTGCGTTGGCCAGCTACTACCCGCGTATCGATGTGCTAAACCTGCCCTTTGCCTTTAACGGCAACGCATCAACTTACGAGGTCTTTGATGGCGAATTCGGTGAGGCGCTGGCCGCTGATATCGAGGCAGAGATGGGCGATGTTGTGGTTCTGGGCTTCCCGGACACCGGTGGTTTCTTTGCGGTAACCAACTCGCAACGCCCCATCGCGGACCTGAAGGATTTTGATGGCATTCGCATTCGCACAATGACCTTGCCGTCACATCAGAAGATTATTCAGGCGTTGGGTGCGGAAGCCTATCCACTGTCTTGGGGTGAAGTGTATTCCGGGCTGCAAACCGGAGTGATTGACGGTCAGATGAATCCTGTACCGATCATTTCGTTCGCTAATTTTGCAGAGGTTCAGCAATACATGACGCTGACCAATCACTTGTTCTCACCCTACACCTTCATGATAAATCGTGCCTTCTATGAAAGCCTGTCAGAGGCAGAGCAAGCGACGATCCGCACAGCCGCCGAAAACTGCGTGACGGCCAGCCGTGGCTTGTCGCGTATCATTGAGGCGTCAGATCGCGGCCTTGCGGGTTTGATGGATCAGATTGAGGTCACTGCTCTAACTGACGAACAGAGAAGCTCCATGGCAGCTGCAACGCAGCCTGCATTTGAAGCACATGTTCAGGAGAACCTGGATGAAAAGGCGGCAGAGCTACTGACAAGCTTCAAAGCTGCGGTGGAGAACGCCAACAACGCGTCCTACCTCGATTGATCCTCCCTGACTGCTAGAACCAACTGGCAGCACAACTCGTCGGAGGCCAACTTTTGGTCTCCGACCCAAGCAACAAATTGGATTGAACATGCGGGTCTTCTGTGCGTCCCTCGCAACCGAAACGAACACTTTTTCTCCCCTGCGCACGGACTTTTCCGATTTTGAGCAGAGCTTTTATGCACCTCCCGGCAAGCACCCCGAAACCCCAACGCTTTGCAGTGCCGTATTTCCTGCATTGAGGAAAAGGGCGCAGTCGAATGAGCTGGAGTTGATTGAGGGAACCGCCACATGGGCAGAGCCAGGCGGATTGTTGAATCGCGAGACATGGGCACGCTTGAAACAAGAGGTGCTGGACCAGGTGACAGCCGCAATGCCTCTGGATGGTGTTGTTCTAGGTCTGCATGGGGCGATGATCTCCGAGGATTGTCTGGATTGCGAAGGCGATTTGATCGAAGCAATTCGAGCAATTGTCGGGCCGGAATCTGTTATCGGAGCGAGCTTCGATCCTCACAGCCACCTCAGCGACAGACGAGTAACCAATGCTGACGTGATCACTGTGTTTAAAGAGTTTCCACATACTGATTTTGTTGAAGCAGGAGAAGCCTGTGTCGACCTGACGTTGCGAACCATCAAGGGCGAAATCCGGCCCGTCACTTCGGTTTTTGACGTGCGCATGTTGGATATTCTGCCGACCAGTCAGGAACCTATGCGCGGGTTTGTCGATCAACTGAAGCAGATGGAAGCAAATGGCGAGGTTCTCTCTGCTTCCGTCATTCATGGATTTATGGCCGGAGATTCTCCGGACCTTGGCGCTAAGATTGTCGTTCTGACCGACGATGACCAGCCCAAGGCGGATTGCTTGGCTCAGAAACTGGGGGCTGAACTGTTTTCCTTCCGCGGGCAGACAAAGCCAAATTACCTGTCGCCCAGTGCAGCACTGAGAGAGGCAAACAAAGCAATACATGGGCCAGTGGTCGTAGCGGACGTTTGGGACAATCCCGGCGGAGGCGTAGCGGGGGATTCAACGCTCATTATTGAAGAAGCTATTGCTCAGAAGCTCACATCCGTAGCATTCGGCACGATTTGGGATCCTATGGCGGTTCGCCTTTGCCATGCAGCCGGTGAAGGCGCAGTGTTCGACCTTCGCTTTGGCGGTAAAACATCAGCTCTGGCGGGGAAGCCAATTGACGCTACGGTTACGGTGGTTCGAAACCAGCGCAATGCGGTTCAGAGTTTTGGTGCATCCGTTGTTCCGATGGGGGACTGCTCTGTCATACGTTTGGGTGGGATAGAGGTTGTTCTGAATTCAAACCGAAGTCAGGCATTTTCGCCAGACCTGTTCACGAACCTTGGCATCGACATCACCGACAAGAAGATATTGGTCGTAAAGTCCACAAACCACTTCCACGGCGCGTTCTCCGACGTTGCTTCCAAAATTATCTATGCCGCCGTCGAAGGCCCCTATCCGAATGATCCCACCAAAACACCCTACAAAAACCTGACACGTCCAATTTGGCCCATCGTCAATAACCCTCACAAGGAGGTTGTGGAATGATTTTTCCCGATATCGACACACCGGCTGTCCTGGTCGATCTGGATATCACCGAGGCGAACATCGACCGTTTTCAGGGGTATTGTGCGAAACACGGACTTAGCGTTCGACCGCACATCAAAACACACAAACTTCCCATGCTGGCTCGACGGCAGTTAGAGGCTGGTGCCATTGGCATTACCTGCCAGAAAATTAGTGAGGCTGAGGCAATGATTGCCGAAGGTGGCATTGATGATGTGCTGATCACCTTTAACATCTTCGGTAAGGCCAAGCTGGCTCGTTTGCGTGCCCTCTCGGAAAAGGTGAGATTGTCTGTTGTAGCGGACAACACCGATATTGTTGACGGCTTAGCACGGTTTTTTGCGGATGCACCTAACCCGCTCGGAGTGTTGGTTGAATGTGACACGGGCGCGGAACGATGTGGCGTAACTACACCTGAGCAGGCAAGGGACCTCGCGCGCTACATCGATGCCCAGCCGGGCGTCTCGTTTCTTGGTCTCATGACCTACCCGCCTGTAGGACAGGAGGTGAAGGTTCAAGAATGGCTCACCCAGGCCAAACATGAAATTGAAGAGATCGGGCTGCCAGTACACGTCGTATCCCATGGTGGTTCACCGGGCATGTGGAAGGCCCAAGATGTTCCGATTGCAACAGAATATCGGATTGGTACCTACATCTATAACGACCGTTCCTTACAGGCACGGGGTATCTGTACCTGGGAGGATTGTGCGTTGAGCGTTCTTGCTACGGTGATCTCAGTCCCTGCCGACAATCGTGCCGTAATAGATGCGGGATCAAAAGTGCTGACTTCAGACTTGTTGGGATTGGAAGGCCACGGACACGTGTTAGGTAGACCGGACATTTTGGTCCAGGGCCTATCAGAAGAACATGGTGTGCTGAAGGCTGCCAAAATCGATCTGAGGGTCGGAGATCGTATCCGGATCATTCCAAACCATGCCTGTGTAGTCACCAATATGGTGGATCAGATCGAAACCACTCGCGGAGACAGCGCGCTGGGGTCCGTGCCCGTCGCAGCACGGGGCAAGATTCAGTAAACAGCGTAAACTTCGCCAATGACTGATGACGGCGACGGGTATCAACAAGGTGCGATATGACTGACCTCATATGTTTAGGGGAACCCCTGTTCGAGTTAACCGCTTGCCCGGATGGTTCGTTTAAAGGCGGGTTCGGTGGTGACGTTTCTAACGTCGCCGTCGCGGCAGCGAGACAAGGGACGAAAGTTGCTTTGATCACCCGCATCGGTGGCGATCAATTTGGTAAAAAGCTCAGGAGCCTGTGGTCCAAGGAAGGTGTAAACCACGAACATGTGGTAACGGCCTCTGGCGAAGATACTGGGCTGTACTTTGTTTTTCATAATGATGACGGTCACCATTTCGTCTATCGCAGGAAAGGCTCCGCTGCGAGCCGGATGCTCCCAAATCAGTCTCCGGATGATGCGATTTCCGGCGCAAGAATGTTCTATACTTCCGGCATCAGCCTTGGAGTAAGTCCTGAGCTACGGTCAACAACTCTACATTCAATCCAAACAGCGTATAGGTCCGGCACACCATTTGCCTTCGATCCCAATTTACGCACAGCCCTTTGGCCATTGGACAAGGCACGACAGGTTACCCACGATGTAATGAAGAGGTGCAATATTGCGTTACCAGGGCTCGATGATGCCCGCCAGTTGACGGGTCTTCAAAGCCCTGGGGAAATCATCAGCTTCTACCACAATCTGGGCGCAGATATTGTGGCACTTTCACTGGGCGCGGACGGCGTATCCGTGTCTGAAGGGCAAGGCATACACACTATCCCCGGCGTGATGGTTAAAGCGGTTGATGCCACCGGTGCCGGAGATTGTTTCAACGGAATATTTCTGTCTGCCTACCTGAAAAGCAAAGATGTCCTGAAATCAGCTGAGCTTGCGAACCAGGGAGCAGCCCGATCAACCACAGGCTATGGCGCCGTGGATCCAATTCCTTACGGAAAAACCCAACAGAAGGAAATCACTTCAATGACAGAGAAAAAGATCGCGCGTTTGGGCGATGACAGAACCGGAGCAGGCGGGCAACCGCTTCCCTTTGCACCTGCGGTAAGAGCCGGAGATTTTGTGTTCATTTCCGGACAGGTTGCAATGAAAGAAAACGGCGAAATCGAAGCGGGTGGTATTGAGGCGCAAACCCGGAAAACGATGGAAAACCTGATGGCAGCTCTTGCACTGGCTGACTGCACCCTGGATGATATAGCAAAAGTTGGTGTCTGGCTGGATGATCCCCGCGACTTTTGGACGTTCAACCGGGTCTATGCAGACTATTTTCCCAACGGAGGCCCGGCGCGCTCCACAGTCCGTTCACAAATCATGGTAGACGCCAAGGTCGAGATTGATGCGGTCGTATACAAACCGCTTGGATAATCCACACGATTCTCACACCAATTGTATAGAGCTGGCGTTTTTCGCCAGCCTATTTTGTTTTAATTGAACAGATCAACATTTTAGAGATGCGTTTCTGAGACGCTCAGGGGCAATGGGGACATTTGAAGTTGAGAAAGTAATGACCGGCTTTTTGCGCATACTGTGAGTGCGGTTAGCTACTGAGTTTGCGTTGCAGCGAGTGTCTGGAATGCGGGTGCAACCGCAGCATTGATGGGCACCGGTCAACGGCAGCTCAGAGCCGTCTTTGGAGACGGCCTTGTACCTAATTCTCATGACGTTTGAGCACAGTTTTGAGGTACTGGGTCGAATGCCAGGTTTGATGTGCACAGAATACTCCAGCGCAGCCTTTAAGTGTCAACTGGTGCTTGGCCGATTGCCGGATGGATCCACGATATGTCCGTCCTGTTTCTGGATCGCGTAGTGTCCCTTCCCATACCGTGCCGTCAAAGACCAATTCGGTCAGGATCATATCACCAATCTGCGCATGAGGCGTATCGTCCTTGTTCCAAACCCAAACAAGACGTCCACACTTCATTGCTTCATTCGATGCGCAGTCTTCAAAAGCGACAATCACGCCGAGCCCGGGGGATGCGTAGTGGCCTTTAAGGTCAAAGGCATGTCCTTGGCTGGCCAACATACCGACGCCAACCACAATCACCAAAAAAGCTGTTTTGACAATTCGGACGGGCAAACGCGGTGCGACGCGGGCGAATTCGGTCAAGTATCTTGGATGCTCCGTCTTCATAAGCCGATCCCACCAAGAAAAATAGAGCCCGTGGTTATAGCGCGCATGCGCATGATGCATATCGTGATGAGTAACGCTCGTGAGCCAGCCAAAGACCGGCTTGCCTTTTGCGTTGGCGGGGAAGATTTCGATCCCGCAGTGCCCGATTGCATTGCGCAGCATCATATGGGTCACAAAGATGAACAGAGCGACTGGGTGTGTTGGCAGAATGATCAGAACCAAAGGCAAGTAGACAGCGTTCACCACGGCTTCGCCAACGTCAAAGCTGTAGGAGGTGAAGGGAGTTGGTTGGTGTGATTTGTGATGCAAGCGGTGAAACCGGCGAAACAGGGGCGGGTAGTGCAGGGCACGGTGCGTCCAATAGAACCACGCATCATGAAGGGTAATCAACACCGCGATACTGAACGCGAAATAGGTCCAGCCAAATGCGGCTATGTCTTGGTAGATTGTGATGACACCTGCCCTTGCACCAAGCACGATGGATGTCCCTGCGGCAGTAAAAATAAGCACTGTGCGCAGGCTTGTCAGTATCTCGCGGAGGATTTGACCTTGTGGCACTGCAGAGAGTCGAATTTTCTGTGCAAAAAGATGCCGTGCCAGCATGATATTGATCAATAGATACGTGCCGCCGGCGCCAAAAATATAGCGTAAGAGGTCTCCGCCGAAGACATCCGTGTAGATGGACAGGAGTGTGGCTAACTGAGTCATTGTCTGCTCCGAATGCGAATTGACATGTGGCGGACAGTGGCCAGCGAAGCAAATCAGAGCACGCTGAGTTTGAAAGCCGACCCGTTTCTTGCAAAATCGGCGAGGATTTTTCAGTTTCAGCATGGCTATACCGTTGACCGGCGGGGTAAATCCGACTTCGATTGCGCATGTGATGTCAGACCCAATGATTTTGGATATCTTCCTGCGCGGCAGTGCCATCGGCACGCTCGTGCTATGCGCCGCTGTCTTCATGAGAAACGGGGGATTCCAGCGGAAAAGCATGGCAGTAGTCTTGCTGTGCCTCAGTTTTGGCCCCTACTTGATTGTGTCCTCGCCAAGCATTGATCTAACCGACGGCCCGGTTCGGATTGTGCTTGTGATGATCGCAGGTGTGATCCCTGTCTTGCTCTATTGGGCCGTGATTGAGCTGTTCCAGGATGACGTTTTTGTTCGACCTTGGCAGATCTTGATCGCTGTGTTGATAGTCGGATTGGCATGGCTTTCTCAACTACAGCTGCAACTTGGTGTAGTTCGCGGTATCTGCGTACTGATCTTCTTTTTCCATAGCCTGTGGATCGTAGTTTCAAGTCAGGCAGGGGATCTGATCGAGGCCCGTCGCCGGTTTCGGCGTTGGTTTCTGATCTGGATCCTCAGTTTGGGAATTCTCATTACCGGATTTGAAATCACCCATCTGGATAAAGCGCTTCCTGTCTGGGTATTTGCACTACAGGCAAGTACGTTTTTCCTGTCTGCAAGTGCGTTCCTGCTGTGGTCGGTTCGCGTGGTTCCAGACATCTGGATACCGCGCCCGCCAAAGCGGGGTGACCAAGCCAACCCAGCGCAGTCCGCGCTCATGACTCGTATTGAAACCGCGATGTCTGAGGGGCTGTGGCGCTGCGAAAGGCTGACCGTTGCTCAAGTGGCCGCACATCTTGGGACACAGGAACACCGCATTAGGTCCGCAATCAATCAAGGCTTGGGGCACCGGAATTTTGCGAGCTTCGTGAACGCGTTCCGCATTAAAGAGGCGCAATCCATGTTATCATCGCCCGAGCTGGCAGAGCGTTCGGTCCTGAGTATCGCTTACGATGTGGGATTTTCCTCACTGGGGCCATTCAACCGCGCCTTTCGCGCTCAAATTGGGATGACACCTTCGGAATTTCGGAAAACGCATTTACATGAAACGACAAAGTCACGTTTGTAATATTTCCGCAAAGCCGCCTTCTATGCCTGCTTTCGTTCGGGCTTGGGAGTGCGCAATAATTTGAGCCAACTTGTTGCGCTTGATCGCGTTGGTCAGCCTTTAGTTCACCCAAAGAAGTCGAACCCCGACGCATCTGTGTCGCCAATTCTAACAGGATGTGCGCTCTGACCGACGGTCCCACGCCTCTAAACCGTCTGTATTGGGTTGTGGCACCGATGTTGGCGGTCCCCGCGTTCTTCTTTGCCGCCAAGACGATGAAACTGCTTGTTCTTGAGGGGCATGGAACTCCTGCGCCGTGGGACCCACCTCAAAGAATTGTGGTCAGCGGACCTTATCGCTATGTGCGCGACACCATGCTTTCATCGGCCATTCGAATGACACTGGCGGAAGCAGTGGCATCGAGTTGCCACTCCTGCAGCTTTGGGCGATAGTCTTCTTTCTCCTCAACACACTTTATTTCAATTTGGTAGAAGAGCCGGGGCTGGAACGACGCTTTGGACGGACAACTTGCAGTACAAGGCAAGGGTTTCGCGATGGACTCCCATGTTTCGGCCGAATACCCCCCCAAGCACCAACGACAGTTGAATAGCGGGCTTTTTTGCGACGTGTGAGTTTGCATAGACTTGATTTCGCTGTTGTCGCGAATTCCTATCAAGACAAGCCTCGCCGAGGAAGCAACAGCCTTGCCATGCATGGAACTATCCTGTGGCCTCAGTCAGGTTTGACACTAAGGGCTTTGCCACCAATCTGTAGGCTTGGCGCGCTTGCCGCGGTTCCGGTCAAGCCAGAGAGCAAATTTGCGAAACCGTGAGAACGCCATCTTCAACCAAAGACGGTGGTGCCATTGCGTGAAGTCGCGGTTAAATGGGCAGACGCGCATGCAGATGGCACAATCAGAGGACAGTTTAGCCCAGAATCCGAAGCACTTGGCTGCGTCGGAAGTCCACTTGCGCACACCTTTTATGGCCGATGGGTCCTCGGAGGTCTCAGGCGGGCCGTAGGGGAGCGCATTGACTGGACAAGCATCAGCGCATTTGGTGCAGATGTTACAGAACGCACGCACGCCTAAGGGTTTGGGTGGATCATGGACTAATGGGAGGTTGGTGAAAACCTTAGAGAACCGTAAGCGCGGCCCGTATTCAGGTGTTATCACCATTTGATTGCGGGCATATTCGCCCAGACCCGCCTTGATCGCATAGGGGATCACGAGGCCGGTGTCGTTCATAGAGGCTGTGGCCTGATAGCCCAGGTTTCGGACATAGGCCGCAAGCTGCATCACGATGCTGGCCTCGTGGGAATATTCACGTCCGGTGGCGGCCCCCGCGAGCGCGGAAGGATAAGTGGCGACGAGGTCCTCATCCATCTGATGGCCCATCACAATGACAGATGTCATGCCTTCTGGCAGGTCGTTGGGCGCGTCGGAGAAATCACGGGTGTCAACGCGGGTTGCGTAAATCCAACGGTCATCCAGATCAGTGATGCCGCAGAGATCGGCACCAAAGAATTTGGCGATGCGTTTGATTTCCTTGGCCATCGCGGCGGGATCGTCAATCGGTTGCTGTGTCGGGGCGACGGGTGTGTCGTTGTCGATGGGGGCCTGGAAGCCCTCGCGCTTACCGGTTTCGCCAGCCCTTTCCGAGATCAAGTCCGAAATTAGCCAAGAGGCGTTTCTAAGCGCGAAGTCGCGCTGGGTGAATCCGTCACCACGACGAGGGATGGCCTCCATCCGGTACGAGGCAAAGAACGCGTCGGTCTGTTTGCTGCGGATACGCTCATCCCAGAAGGCGCGGGTAAAAATGTCATTACGTTGGTTGAAACGTTCGAATTCGTCCGTGACATCGATGCCTGCAGCAGCGTCGTCCGCTCGTTGGGGTTGGTTGGAGGGGTAGGCCATGATGAGACGATGCGGTGAGGTGAAGCCGTTGTCAAAGGTTAGCGTGCGCGAAAGGTCGGTGTTGGGGATCGGCTGAATGTTGATAGTCTCTGCCAAAGCCGCTTCGGAGCAGCGAAAGCGGCTGACGACGGTCACTTGTTCAAAATGATCCAAACGTTTTTGGGGGCGGTCCTTTCGTAAGCACTCATGCCGGTCACCAGCGAATTCTCTGGGAAGGTGTGAAAATTCGATCTCAAATAGAAGGTTTGATCTCAAATAAGTGAGCGGCTTTGAGATTTGAAAACAGAAATTGGTGGCGCGGTAGCGAAATCACACTCTGTCCAGCGCTGCTGACTTCTAGCAACGTTGGAACGGTGCACTTGCAGCGAATGGCGGCAATGCGGGCTGCAAGCGCAGCATGGCAAGACCCCAACGAATGACCGCTATGTGCCGGCTTTGCTTGGGCAATTTTTCAGTGGACACGAGTTGCTGCACCGCATCCAAGCTCGGCTGAGCACTGGCCTGTCTTTATTGCTGCGGATTTTTGAACACGTTGCGATCCGCAGTGAAAGCCAGCAATCGATCTACAAAAAACCTGTCTAACCGACTGTTTCTTGGCATTTGACATCATCATCGGTTGGTGAGTGAAACTCCGGCAATCACTAGCGCACCGCCCACCAGCATGGAAACCTCAACCGGTTCGCGCAAAATAGCAGCCCCAAGGGCTACCCCGAAGACGGGGACTAGATTGGTGAACACCGCCGCACGCTCAGGCCCAAGCGAATGTACCCCTCGATAGTACCAAACAAATGGCACGACTGTTCCACCAATGGCCAGGTAGATGATGGCCAAAGTGCAGGTGAATGTGGGCAACTGAGGCACTTGCACGGGACCGACCAACGGCAACCCCAATGCCAGAAGTAAAAACCCGATCAGCGCAGCCCAAGTGGTTGCCGCCAGTGGCGAGAGGCTTCCCAGAGCTTTGCGTCCAAGAAGCGTATAGCCCACCCAACTACCCACCGCTGCCAGCATGAACAGTTCTCCCTGCCCAAAACTCTGCCGGACGTCAGTCATCAGTCCGGCAACGTCCCCTCCGCTAATCACGATCACGACCCCGGCTAGTGCCACACAAATCCCGGCAACTTGCCCAATCGGTAGGAGCCGTTGCGCGATCAGTACCCCGACTAGAGCCACGGCTATCGGATTGAAGGCAACAAACAGTGCCGTTCGCGAAGCTGGCATCTCAGCCAGAGCGGCAAAGAAGAACAGGTTGTAAAGGCAGACGCCGGACAGTCCGAGAAGCCCCATCAACACGCTCTGCCGCCAAGTGAGGCGAGGCAAACCACCTTCCGCTTTCCAGACAAGATAAAGCAATACCAGAGATGCCAGGCCAAACCGAGCGGTTGCCGCGACCAGAGGGGGCATTTCACCCGAAACGACGCGGCCGGCAACAAATGTGCCGCCCCACAGGAAGGCCACCATTGAGAGCCGGACGTAAAGCAAAGCGTTCTGCGACGCTATGGGATATGACAGGGCTTGGGACATGGAAACACCTAAAACATCGGATTGCCCATGCCGAATTTCAGTTATACTATGTTATAGTCAAATGAGTATTTACTTATGACTTTTGGTCAGCTTGATATTTTTGTCACTCTTGCCGAAACGCGCGGGTTTACGGCTGCTGCATTGCGACTTGGGATAAGTCAGCCCGCAGTGTCTCATGCCCTCAAGAGTCTTGAGGATGAGCTTGGCATCACGCTTTTTAATCGCACCGTATCCCCAATCGAACTGACCCCGTTGGGCGAACGACTTCTATCCCGCGCACGCGAAATTCTTGGGCTAGCCGACGCTATGCATCAGGAGGCCTCGGAATATCGTGGAGTGCAGACCGGCAGACTGCGCATTGGGTCTTTTGGTGCCACGTCATCATTGCAGATATTGCCGCGCCTTCTCGAAGCATTTCATGCAGCCCATCCTGGTATCGAAGTACTGATTGAAGAAGCCGCTGACGATGAGATTATCCGTTGGATCGAAGACCGGCGCATTGATCTTGGTTTTGTCGTGTTACCAGATGAACGCTTTCGGACCTGGCCTGTGGCACAGGACCAGTTTGTCGCCTTGGTTGCTGCCGATAATACTTTGGCCAGGCAATCTTCAATCCGATTGGAGCAACTGTGCGAAATGCCATTCATCATGCCGGAATCTGGTTCTGCCCGGATCATTCGCCGTTTGTTCACGCAGGCCCGTCTTAGTCCAAATGTGCGGTACCGGACATCGCAGATGCTAAGTACGTTGACTATGGTGGCGCGCAACCAAGGCGTCTCGGTCGTGGCCGAGATGGCCTTGCCGCCAACGAATGGTAAAGAGGGCTGGGTCAGCAAACCGCTGAATTCAGTCAGGACACGAAAAATTGGTCTCGCGATGCATCCGCACGCAACGCCACCCCCTGCGGCGGTCGCTTTTGTTGAGGTCGTAGAAAAATGTAGAGACGATTTTTGACGACGTGTACAAAAGAAAGAAGCGACGTCGCGATTTTAACTTTTGAGTTCAAATCGGATATTAGAAATCACTAAGTGGGCGGCAGCAATGCCCGCTTAAGGCCTTTCCACTGCGCCCGAAAACGTTCATTCAAGCTACGCACACTCGAACCTCAGCACGGCCACACCTCATGCCTCTTCCTACTCCCCAAGCCGTCGTCTTCGATATGGATGGCCTGTTGCTCGACACCGAGCGGGTATACTTCGAAGGCTTCCGCACCACGCTTGACGCACTCGGATTGCCGCAAGACGACGACCTGTTCCGGCGGCTAGTCGGCACGAACCGTGTGCTAGGACGCCGACTTTTGACCGAAGGGCTAGCGGGGCGCGTCAATCTGGAAGAGTTTAATGCCGTCTGGGACGCCGAAATCGCGCAACGGCTGGCGGATTACATCCCCGTCAAACCGGGTGCGCGCGCGATGGCAGAACACCTGCGCGAGCGGGATATACCTTACATCATTGCCACCAGCACCCAGACGAAAAAGGCGCATTTGCATCTCGAGCGAGCGGGTCTCGGCGCGCTTTTTCGCGACGTCGTAGGCGGTGATCAGGTCGCTGCCAGCAAGCCCGCGCCAGATATCTACCTACATGCCACGGCACGTCTGGGTCACGATCCGTCAAACTGCGTTGCGTTCGAGGATTCGCCCAACGGCGTCCGCGCGGCCCACGCGGCGGGCCTCATAACGGTGCAGGTCCCCGATATCGTCGCCCCCGACGCCGAACTGCGTGCGCTCGGGCATCACATCGCCAGCAACATCATCGCCGGCGCCCACGCGGTTGGTCTGATGGTAGTTCCGAAATAGAAAGCTGACTTTCACGCAACTGCAGCGAACGCGCAGTTTGTCTGCGATCTGTGAATTCGCATGGCGAACGATCTTGCGAGCGCTGCGAAAGGCCGGTTTCTCTAATCACGAAAGTCAGAGTGCTCGGACTTCACGGGATTTGTTCTCGGAGAACTGTGGGCGTCCGCAAAGCGATACCAACGCAAGGTCGGCTTCGTAGCCCGCCGCAGTTACTTCAGATAGGTATTAAACCAATCAATGGTTCGGTCCCAAGCCAGGTTTGCCATCTCTTCATCGTAACGTGGCGTGCTGTCATTGTGAAAGCCGTGGTTGGCATTTTCGTAGATATAGGCTTCGTAAACCTTATCGTTGGCTTTTAGAGCAGTCTCAAAATCTGGCCAGCCCGCGTTGATGCGTTCGTCAAGCTCTCCCATTTGAACAAGCAACGGCGCCTGAATTTTGGCCACATCTTCGGCCGCTGGCTGGCGCCCGTAGAACGGGACACCAGCGGCCAGTTCGGGATAAGCCACGGCAATTGCGCTGACCACACCGCCGCCGTAGCAGAAACCAACAGCGCCGACCTTCCCAGTGCAATCATCCCGGTTCAACAAGTATTCGAACCCATTAAAGAAATCGTTCATCAACTCGACCCGGCCCACTGTCTTTTGCAGCTCGCGCCCATCGGCGTCATTGCCTGGGTATCCGCCCACCGACGTCAAGCCGTCTGGAGCCAGAGCCATGAACCCGGCTTTCGCCAATCTGCGCGCCACATCTTCGATGTAGGGATTCAAGCCGCGATTTTCGTGGATGACCAGCACTGCTGGCAGGGGCTCTTCAACGCCTGCAGGCCGAACAAGGTAGCCCCGAACGTCGCCGGTTCCATTTGGTGAAGGATAGGTGATGTAGTCTGCATGGATATCGGGATCGTTGAAGGATACCTGCTCGGCCGAAGCATAATTCGGGCTGAGCATGTTCAGCAACGCGACCGCAGATAAACCACCAACCGCGAACTTACCGGCGCGGTCCAGGAACTGGCGCTTGGTGATTTTGCCGTGCGCGTAAAAGTCGTACAGGTCCAGAAGTTCCTGGTCGAAGTCCTTTGCCGTCATGCGAGTCATAGTGAATCTCCTGATGAATAGGCAGTTCGAAGTGAGAGGTTGTCAGATCAAAGGGTCGTGGTTGGTTTGAGTTTTTCAGCGGGCTGCTAGGACACACCCATTGGCAGTTCTTTTTGCGCGTACTGTTCGCGCAGCACGTTCTTTTGGACCTTTCCCATTGTATTGCGCGGCAGGCCCGGGACGATTTCGTAGCGACGCGGATGTTTGAAGCGAGACAGCTTGTCTCTGATGGTCACCGCGATCTGTTCCATGTCAAGTTGCGCGCTAGGCTCGGCAACCAGAGTGGCAATGATAGCTTCGCCAAATTCAGTGTCGGGAATGCCAAAAACTGCCGATTCCAGGATGCCGTCGATGTCGTTCAAGACGTCTTCAATTTCTTTGGGGTAGACGTTGTAACCACCAGTGATGATCAGGTCTTTTGACCGACCAACGATCGACAGATAACCATCCTCGCTGCATTGACCCAGATCTCCGGTGATGAAGAACCCGTTTTCCCGTAGCTCTTCGGCGGTTTTCTCGGGCATTTGCCAATAGCCTTGGAACACATTGGGCCCTCGTACTTCGATCATTCCAACCTCGCCCCGGGGCAGCGGTTCTCCAGTTTCGGGTTTGGTAACGATCACCTCGGTGCTGGGAAGCGCCAAGCCGACAGTTCCTGCGCGACGCTCACCGTCATAGGGGTTCGAGGTGTTCATGTTCGTCTCGGTCATTCCATAGCGCTCAAGGATGCGGTGGCCGGTGCGCGTTTCGAACGCTAGGTGGGTCTCGGCTAGCAATGGGGCCGAACCAGAAATGAACAAACGCATGCTCTCTGTGACCTCTTTGGTGAAACCGTCATCCGCAAGCAATCTGGTGTAGAAAGTGGGGACACCCATCAGAAGGGTCGAGTGGGGCAACTCTTCCAAGATCATGCCAATGTCGAATTTTTCCATAAGCCGAACTTTGGCACCTGCGAGCAATGACGTATTCATCGCCACGAAAAGCCCATGTGTGTGAAAGACTGGCAGCGCATGAAGCAGGCGATCGGCGCTGGTGATGGCCCACAATTCCACAAGAGCTTGGGCATTGGACAGCAGGTTTCGCTGACTTAGCATTGCACCCTTCGAACGGCCCGTAGTGCCTGATGTATATAGCAAAGCCGCAAGGTCGTCCGGTGCGCGCTCCACGGTTTCGAATACGCAGGGTTGTACGTCAGCCTCTAGGCTTAGGCTTGGACTATCGCCGCCGAGGGTCAGCAGCTTTGCGCCCGATTGGGCTGCCAATTTTTTGATTTCAGCTTCATCGTCGCTGTCGCAAATGATCATCGCCGGTTGAGCATCAGAGATGAAGTAGTCCAACTCTGCCATGGTGTAGGCAGTGTTAAGTGGCAGGTAGACAGCACCTGCCTGAACCGAAGCAGCATAGAGCGCAATCGTATCAGCCAGCTTGGGGGCCTGCACGACGATGCGATCCCCAGGAGAAACTCCGCTGTTCTGCAAAACATGCGCGATCTGTGCGGCGCGCTTCAGAAACGCGTCATAGGAAACCACCTTGCCATCATCAAGTTGCAGGAATGGAGCTTTGTTGCCCTCGTGGAGGGCAAACAAGCTGTCGTAGAGGGTATTGGTCACGCTGTATTTTCCCTTGGTTTGATCGCAAGCGCCGCAGTTGAAGCCGCACGAACTGAACGCGAGGCTTGGATCGTGGCACGTGTCGCGAATTCTTCGTGGTGACGTTCGGTTTTGTTCAAATCGTAAAGGTAGTTGACCATCGCGCCTCCGGACTGGGCGCGCCCATTTGGCGACTGATCTGCGTCAGCGTGCAGCTCATGAAGTTCAGCGCCATTGCCCAGATGAAAGCGGGCCACGGGATCTAACGGCATCCCGTCTTCGCGCTTCGCAAGCAACAAATACCGGGCAGCCATCGCGCGCACGTCCTGCGCTGAGGCTGTCGCTGCCAGTACGGCCTGGGCGGTATGGCCGTGCTCTGGATGTTCTGTTTCGCCGGCCAGCCAACGGCTAAGCCCTGGTATAGGCGATAAGGTCACAAAGGTGTCGAGACCTCTAAGCTCTCGCGAAAGTTCGGTCACAACCTGTTTGATCAACAGGTTCCCAAAACTGATTCCTGCTAAACCCTTTTGGCAGTTTGAAATGGAGTAGAACGCCGCGACTTTTGCATGCTCGGCTTCAATCGGTTCTCGAGCTTCAGACAAAAGCGTATCGATCGCGCCCGGGATTTCAGTTGTAAGGGCCACCTCGACAAATATCAGCGGCTCATCGGGCATTGAAGGGTGGAAGAACGCAAAACAACGACGGTCAGGTGGGTAGAGCCTGCGCCTCAAGTCGTCCAGATCGTTGATCTGGTGAACCGCCTCATATGCGACGATCTTGTCCAGAACGCGGGCAGGCGTATCCCAGCTGATTTGCTTGAGAACAAGAAAGCCTCGATTGAACCAGCTTCTCAACAAATGGACAAAATCAATATCGGTTCGCTTGAGTTCGGCATCAGATTTGAGAAATCGCAGTAGATCAACGCGCATAGCCACAAGTTCTTGCGTCGCACCAGACGGCTGGTTCAAGCGACGCAATAACTCTTGCCGCCTGGGTTCTGCGGATTCACTAAGCTTTTGATATAGATCGACACTTCGATCATTGGCATAGAGGCGCGCCGTGTCAGTGAGTTTTTCTGCGTCTAACTCAAGCTGGTCATTCAAGTAGACAAAAAAGTCCAGTTTTCCCGCGTCATCTAGGGTCTGGTAGCGATCAAGAATGGTGGACGCGAGCGTGAAGCCTGATACCTCACCTTCTGTGGACAAAAGCGCCTCGCAAAGTTCAGCAATGGATCGTATGTCATCCTTGCCACGCCTTTTGTCAGGACGGTCCAGCAATTGGTTTAATAGATCGCCCAGAAACCAATTCCGTTGCATTTCAGGAATCCATCTGGCTGCTCAGGTACTCACCCGTTCGACGGTAGTGATCGATCAAGTGCTTGGTCGCGCTGTCTGCGTCATGATCTAATGCGGCGTCCAGAATGTGATGATGTTCGGCGGCGATGTCCCGCTTTTTATAGCTCGACCCGCCGGCCGCCAGATAGCGGTAGCGGATGTTCAGGTCGTAAAGCTGCGAGCAATATCGCAGTAGCAATGGCAGTTTCGAATTGTCCAACAACGCCATGTGAAACGCTTTGTGAGCGTCTTCAAAGTCGTGTGCCCCATTTTGGCTGGCCTTTTTCATATGGTGGTGACGCAAAACAAGCCGATCCTCCCAGGCCGCATCCGCGTTGGCGATGGAGGCACGCAACGCGGTTTCCTCGAGGTTGCATCGCAACAGAAGAATTTCCTCGAAGTTACACTTGCTCACTGGCGCAGCCCTAAACCCGCGCTGGTCCATCCGTTCGACCAACATGTCTGAGGTCAAAAGGCTAAGAGCCTCGCGAACTGGACTTGCGCCAGTGTTCAGAAGGCTGCGGAGTTGCTCGATCTTAAGTTTTTGTCCGGGTGGCAATTCGCCGGTCAGGATCATTTCGCGCAGCCTTCGATACGCGCCATGAGTGGCTGATGTCTCTTTGCCCTCGGTATCAAGCATGGCGTCCATATCCGACTGTTCCTTTTTGGCGGCAAAAACTCTTGAGTGCTCTTAACTGAGGGCGCTCGTGCCAGTCGATAGACCAACTGAAAGGTTCAGCGATCCTTCGTTTATCATCCAGCGCCGAAGTACAAAGCTGCGCGCCCCGCTTTTGTGCATGGGGTCGCCCTCGGCCAACTTCCGCGCGGCTTCAAGACTGTCAGCGCGATAGATGATCAGGCCAACCCCTTGCATATGCTCACCGGTCTCATCCGACATCGGCCCAGCAAAAGCCAACTTTCCCGCGCGTTCAAGATCCGCCTGATACGCCAAGTGATCCGGAAGGGATGCTTTTACGTCGTCTGGCGCTTTGGTCGGTGTGCTGAGTGCAACATAGAGTTCCAGCGCCAGCGCGCCACGGCTTTTCGCTTCTGATTTATAATCTGCCCAAGCAACCATCGTGGATCTCCAAAAATATCGATATTATTTGACATATTGCAAAATAGTCGGCAAAAATCAAGCGAACTGACATGGATGGTGAAAATGAAATACCTGGTGGGAGAAACCTCGGAAGGCACTGCGGTCTTTGCTGTGAACGGTGAAAACGCAGTGAATTTAACGGCTTTGGACGCTACCGTCGGTTCCGATCTGATGGGTTTAATAGCCAAGCCTGAGCTGGCCGACTCACTGTCTGACCAAATCGCCGCCGCAGACAGTGTGCCTGTGTCGTCTATCAAGCCAGCATTGCCGGTGGTCGCGCCTGGCACGATCATTTGTATGGGTTTGAACTACACGGACCACATCAAGGAAGGCGGATATGATATTCCGGAGTATCCGACGCTTTTCATGCGCGGGAAAAACTCGATCATGGCGGCGGGGCAGCCCATGGTGCGGCCTACCTGTTCTGAGAAGCTAGACTACGAAGCCGAGCTTATGCTGATCGTTGGAAAAAGAGGTCGGCATATCTCGGAAGAGGACGCACTGGCTTATGTCTTTGGCTACACCGTGTTCAACGACGGGTCGCTGCGGGACTATCAGCGCAAAACCGTTCAATGGACGCCTGGCAAAAACTTCGATGATACGGGAGCGATCGGTCCTTTCACCGTAACGCCGGACGAACTGCCCGAAGGGGCGTCCGGTCTGAAGATCGAAAGCCGCGTGGGCGATGAAATCCTACAAAGCTCGAACACCGCCAACATGATCTGGGGCGTTCGTCAGGTCATTGCGACGATTTCGGAATACACCACTCTGGAGCCCGGAGACTTGATTGCGTTGGGCACACCACCGGGTGTCGGTCACGCCAAAAAGCCCAATCCACGTTGGCTGAGGCCGGGTGAAACCGTCGAAGTCGAAATTGAAGGCATCGGAATCTGCGCTAGCCCGATCATCGACGAAAAGGACTCCAAGTCAAAGGTCGCCGCAGCATGAGCGCACCAACCGGGGCAGAGCTGGAGGCACTTCGCGCCAAGGCGCAGCAGGATCATCGCGATCTGCGCGAACGGATTCCACGTTTGTCGGATGACGCGATTGCCTTGATCCTGCGCGAATCCAGATCGCACTACGCGTGGACCGACAAGCCTGTTTCTGACAACATACTTGAAGAGATCTACGACATCACGATCAACGGCGCGACCAGCATGAACACGTTGCCTGCGCGCTTTATTTTCGTGAAAAGCGCAGAGGGAAAAGAGCGGCTTGCCAAGTCGCTAAAGCCGAAAAACGTGCCAAAGATGATGGATGCACCGGTCACGGCGATCATTGCCTACGACTTGGACTTCTGGAAGGAACTACCTTTTCTTTTCCCGCACGAAGATCGGCGGCCCTTGTTTGAAAACAAACCCGAATACGTAGCGGACACGGCCTACCGAAACGGCACTCTGCAGGGCGCGTACTTCATGATTGCGGCCCGGGCTGTCGGGTTGGACGTCGGCGCCATGTCAGGTTTTTCGAACAAGATCGTCGACGAGGAGTTCTTCGCGGGCACGACGCTCAAGTCCAATTTTCTTTGCAATTTGGGCTACGCAGACGAGACCGGTTTGTTCCAGAAGCTTCCACGTTTTCCATTCGAAAAGGTTTGCTCGTATGCATGAGGAGGTAACACCGTGGCCATGAAAGTAAAACCTGTCGTGACTTACCGAACGACAGCTCAATGCCCGACACATGCGCGTACCGAGATCCCAATTCGCGACCTTGATGTGGTTGTCGACGAACCCGTCGAACGCGGCGGAACAAATCTTGGCCCGTCTCCGACCGAAACCGCAATGGCAGCCTTGATCGCCTGTACGAACGTCATCGGGCACAAGAATGCACACCGGTTGGGAGTTGATCTCGGCGCGGTGACAATCGACGCGAAATGCAGGCTGGATCGGCGCGGTGTCCTGATGGAGGAGGAGATCGATGTTCCGTTTCCGGAAATCGAGCTCACCGTGAAGTGTGACACGCCCGCCAGTCAGGAGGAGCTGACACGGGTGGGCGAAGAGACAGCCAAGTATTGCGCCATCGCAAAACTATTTGAAGCGGCAGGCACGGACCTGACCGTCAACTGGGTCAAAACAAACCAATAAAGACAAAAGGCCCGACTTTCTGGGAGGAGAGAAATGAAAATCTGGACCAAACGCAGCCTTATCGGAGCTGCTCTGGCAAGCGTCATGGCGCTGCCCGCCGCAGCAGAGGAAACTATTTCTGCCGTTGTCATCGATGGCTACCCAGACCGGGCATTATGGGTGAAGGAGTTCACCAACTTCTTCATTCCGGAGGTGGACAAGCGACTGGCCGACGCCGGCAACTACAAGATGAACTGGCAGGAGAACTATGGCGGTTCAATCGTAAAGCCGAAAGGCGTTCTGGAGGGAATCCAGCTGGGCCTTGGTGACATAGGCATCGTCACAACCATCTTCCATTCTTCGAAGCTGCCCAGCCAGGGTATATCGGGATCGACACCCTTTGTGGCATCGGATTCCCGTGCCGTGGCCAAGGCCGTAGATGAAATCGCACGCGAATACCCGGCGATGCAGAACGAGTTTGCTGCGCAGAACCAAGTCTATCTGGCCACAGGTGTTGTCCTAGACACGTATCAAATTTTCTGCACGGAACCGGTTGCCTCGGTATCAGATCTAGAGGGTCGCAAGATTGCAGGTGCTGGCCTCAACTTGCGGTATCTCGAAGGCATCAAGGATGCGGCAGGTGTGCGCGGTGGGCTGACCGATTTCTACAACATGCTTCAGACGGGTCTGGTTGATTGTGGAATGCTGTGGCCCGAAGCGGCGAAGACGTTCAAGATCGCTGAAGTTGCCCCGTATATGCTCAAGGCCGATCTGGGTGCTGTGAACTCAAAAACCATCACGGTTAATGCAGACTATTGGGCAAGCCTGCCGGACGAAGTCAAAGAGGTGTTGACGGCGGTTGCCATCGATTACCGTGACCATGTCGCCGGTATCGCGATGGACAGGGCTGCTGCTTCGCGGGATGCTTACGTTGAAGCCGGTGGAACGATCGTTGAGGTTTCGGACGAAGACCGCGCCGCATGGGCAAATGCCATGCCGAATGTCGCGCAGGAATGGGCCGCGACGCTGAATGACAACGGCGAACAAGGAACTGAAATGCTGGCCGCCTACCTTGGCAAGCTTCAAGACGCCGGTTTCACCGGAGTGCGTGACTGGACGGCCGAATAACTGTCCGGCGATCCACGAAAGGGGCCTTTCATGCTGAAGACCGCAGTTGCTGGCCTGTCGCGGGTCGCCAATTCACTTGCAATCGCCGCCAACGCTTTGGGTACGCTCGTCGTCCTAGCGTTGGTGGTTGTTCTGAATGTCGACGTTATTGCTCGTGGCCTGTTTTCAGCCCCATTGCGTGGCACTTATGAGATGGTGCAGTTTTCGGTCGTGATGATCGTCTTTCTGCAGTTGGCGGACGTGGTCAGAGTAGATCGGTTAACACGCTCGGACGGGTTCCTGAACCTGCTACACCATCGTCGCCCGGGCCTGACAGCCAACCTGAGGCGCATCATCAATGCCATCTCGGCGGTCTTCATGGCATTGATTGCCTATGTGACATTCCCTGAATTCCTACACATGTGGCAGACACAGGACTACTTCGGAGTTCCCGGTCTTTTCACATTGCCATGGTGGCCGGTCAAACTGGTCATCGCGTGCGGTACTGCGCTTGCCTGCGTGATCTTCCTGCTCAAGGTCGTCACGGCGCAGGACCGTCCGCAACTTATTCGCACCCCTGAACATGACGAGGCCGCAGAATGACGCCGATTGAGATTGGCCTGATCTCGGTCGTTGCCATTGTTTTCCTGATTTATGCGGGCGTCTACATTCCCATCGCCTTAGGCGTCGTCTCGTTTGTGTCGATCTGGTTGATGCGGGACAACTTCACACTAGCGCTGAACCTGCTGAAAGTGGCGGTCGGCGACAGCGCGATGGAGTATAGCTTCGCGACTATCCCGCTGTTTACCTTCATGGGGCTCATCGTTTCAAAGGCTGGGTTAGGCAGGGACATTTACGAAGTCATGACCATGCGGTTTCGCAAGGTCAAAGGCGGGATTGGAATGGCGACGGTTGGAGCCAACGCCGTCTTTGCCGCCGTGACCGGGTCGTCCATTGCATCCGCATCCGTGTTCACCAAAGTCTCGGTGCCGCAGATGATGGCGCAGGATTACAACCCGCGCTTTGCTGTTGGCGTGGTGGCCGGGTCTTCGGTTTTGGGCATGATCATCCCGCCTTCCGCAATGCTGATCATCTATTCCTTTGTCGCCGAACAATCGGTGGGGGACATGTTCCTGGCGGGGATTATTCCGGGGATCATGTTGGCGATCGCCTATGTTGGCGCGATCTGGGCCATGGGCCGATTCACACCGGCGTTTGTCGGTGGCCGCATCGTGGCAGATACCGAATGGATGTCCGGGCGCGAGATCGCATCCAAAACCCTGCCGACATTGTGCATCATCACTATCGTTCTTGGCGGGATCTACACCGGCTGGCTTACTGCGGTCGAGGCAGGAGCAGCCGGGGCATTTGTAGCGTTGATCATCGCTGTCCTGCGCAGGTCCATGTCCCCAAAAGCGTTTTGGGACGCGTTGCTGGAAACCGGCCACATCACAGCGGCGATCTTGTTCCTGATCACTGCAGCGTCAATTTATAGCCGCATGCTGGGACTGGCCGGGCTTCCCAACCAGTTGCAGGATTTGCTTGCAGGAAATTCGGCGTCCTTCTGGTCGATCATGCTGCTCTACGTGCTTTTGATGCTGTTTTTGGGAACATTACTCGATACCGCATCCATCATTTTGATTGTTGTCCCGTTGTTCCTGCCTATGGCCGAAGCGCTGGATATGTCGCTGATCTGGTTTGGTATCATCACCGTGGTCGGCGCCGAAATCGGGCTTTTGACCCCGCCACTAGGCATATCCTGCTTCGTCATCAAATCGACGATCAATGACGACCGCATCTCGCTGAAAGACGTGTTTATGGGCGCGCTGCCCTTCGCCTTTGTAATGCTAATCGTTCTGTTCATTCTGATCGAGTTCCCGATCCTCAGCCTTGCCCTGATTTAAGGAGGCCAAGATGCGCTCTGTCACCAAAGACAATATCACCGATGTGTTCATGGGATACCTGTCCAAGGATACTGATCCGCGGATGCGTGAAATCATGGGGTCTCTGGTCAAGCACCTCCACGATTTCGCCCGTGAAACCAACCTGACGCATGACGAATGGCGCACGGGAATTGCATTTCTGGAGGAGTGCGCCGCTGTGGAAACCGAAGATAGGCATGAGTTTGTCTTGGCCTCGGACGTGTTGGGACTGTCATCGCTGGTGGATATGCTCCATTCAACTCCAGATGCCACAAGCTCGTCTGTTCTTGGGCCTTTTCACGTTTCTGGCGCACCGCCACTGCCATTCGGTGGTGATATGAAGCGTCACTACGGTGGGCCGGTTTTGCTGGCCGAGGGCGTTATCTGGGATGCAGAGGGTAATCCGATTGGCGGTGCAGAGCTCGACATCTGGCAAACGGCGCCAAATGGAATGTATGCAAGCCAGGATGAAGAACAGGACACCTTTTCTTTTCATGGCCTGATGACAACTGGTGAGGACGGTAAGTATGCATTCACGACCGTCAAGCCAGTCGAATACACCGTGCCGTCAGACGGGCCTGTCGGGGACATTCTGCGCGCCTGCGGTCGCCATCCTTGGCGACCGTCGCACCTGCACTATATCGTTAAGGCACCCGGGCACCGTTCCTTAGTTACCGAGATTTTCCCCGACGACGATCCCTACCTGGATCAGGATACAGTGTTTGGTGTTCGGGATGACCTGGTAATGACTTATGTTGAAAGGCCGGCTTCAGAATTTCCCGAAGGCATGGAACTTTCTGGCAAGATCACTGAACCTTTCTTGCACGTAAAGTTTGATGTGAAGCTTGCCAGAGTTTGAATGCTATTGAGGGTGGTGCGGTGCTGAAACATACCTTAATTTTAGGTGCAACGCTTCTTTGTGGTACTGCCATCGCAGAAGAGCGACCGATCTTCGATGCGCATATTCATTACAGCCATGATGCCGTCAAACAGGTTCCTCCCGAACAAGTTGCCAAAATCCTTCGGGACGCAGGCGTGCGCAAAGCACTGGTTTCCAGCTCGGATGACAACGGTACCCAATTACTGTTGGCCGCAGCGCCGGACATTGTTGTTCCAGCCCTTCGCCCCTACCGTCGCCGCGGTAAGATCAACACCTGGATGCACGATGAAACGGTAATCGGTTATCTGGAAGCAAATCTGGCGAAGAACGAATACAAAGCCATCGGCGAGTTTCACGCTTATGGTGATGATATCAAAACACCGGTCATCCAGCATATGATCTCGCTGGCAAAAGAACGGAACCTAATTCTGCATCACCACGGCGATCGAGAGGCCGTTGACCTGATTTTTGAGGCCTGGCCCGAAGCTCGGGTATTGTGGGCCCACTCTGGCTTTGACGACCCGGCCAGTGTGACTGATGCCTTGGAAACCTATCCAAGGCTTTGGGCCGATCTTGCGTTTCGCTCTGATATGGTCTCGCGGGGCCGTGTTGACCCAGATTGGAAGGCTGCGTTCGAAGCGCACCCGGATCGGTTTATGGTTGGTACGGATACGTTCGCTCCAGAGCGTTGGTACTACGTAGGCCCTCATGCTGATTTTTCACGGGAGTGGTTGGATTTGCTTCCGGACCAGATCGCAGACAACATCGCATACGCAAACGCAGAACGTTTACTGGCATCAGAATGATCCGCTGGGTTGTCTGGTTTCTAGTATCATCTGGCGCGGCCTTCGCTTGTGAAACGGCAGGGCAACGCATGAGTTCGGAAATTCAAAACGCACCCAAGGTGCATGTGGCGCTCGACGAAATTCGATTGTCCCAACCGTTTTCTATTCTTCTGACAGTCTGTGATGATGTTGCCGTGAGTGAGGTGCGCGTCGATGCAATAATGCCTGCTCACCAACACGGGCTAAACTACGCCCCCAAAATCACCGCATTAGGCGATAGGGTGTTTCGTGCAGATAACATGCTGTTTCACATGCCGGGGCTGTGGGAACTGCGAGTTGACACCAACTTTGGCAGGCGATCGATATCCTACACTTCCGATGTCGTTCTAAAATGAAGGTGCTGGTGACAGCGGCGTTTGTAGTCCTAGCAGGGGCCGTTCGTTCTGAAGTCCTGTTGTCTGATGACGAAATTCAGCAAACGTTGTCCTTCGGACCATGGCCAATTTCGTTTCAGTCGGATCCAAGCAACAGGGTTTCAAACGATACAGGAGCGATTGCGCTGGGAGCGGCCTTATTCAACGATCCGGTGTTGTCAGCCGACGGAGCATTTACTTGTGCAAGTTGTCATGACCCTGAACAGGCATTTACCACGTCCGACGCGCGAGCATTTGGTCGCGTCCTGGTAGATCGAAACACTCCATCCCTGCGGAACCTTGCTGGTCTCCGCTGGTACGGTTGGGGCGGTAAGAGCGATAGCCTGTGGGCAGCTAGCTTGCATCCGATCATCGAAGAGCAAGAGATGGCGCACAGTAAAGAAAGCCTAAAGGCAGCTATCTCGGAAAGTATCTACATTGATGATTTTGAAGCCATATTTGGCGACATCCAGATTCAAGATCCAGAACTTGTGCTGGTGAACACTGCCAAAACGCTATCCGCTTACTTGGAAACATTGGCAACCGGCCGGACGCAATTTGACGATTTTCGCGATGCATTGGAGAACCAAGATTTAGCAGCCGCTGCGAACTACCCCGAAGCTGCCCAGCGAGGTCTTCAGCTGTTCATAGGGCGTGGAAACTGTGTTTTTTGCCACAATGGTCCGAGATTTTCCAACAATGAGTTCCATGACGCAGGCGTTCCATATTTTCTGAGCGAAACCGAGGTCGACGACGGGCGGTTCGGTGGATTGAACTTTTTGCTTTCAAATGCTTACACATTGGACGGCAACTGGAGCGACGATGCAGAAAAGCAAGGTGCATGGGTGGTTCGCAGTGTCCGCAGGAGCCACTCAGATTTTGGGACCTTTCGTACGCCAAGCCTACGGGGCGTGGCCGAAACCGCGCCTTATATGCATGACGGCAGCCTGATCGACTTGGATGCGGTGATCAGGCACTACAGCGAAATTGATACAGAAAGGTTGCACGCCGACGGTGAAGCCATTCTTTCGGAGTTGAGTTTGTCTGAGCAGGAGATTGCAGACTTAACTGCATTTTTGGAGTCACTGTCCAAAGTGCCTTAACACAGCGCTTGTGTTAACGGCTTGGAAATGGGCTATCTGGCTTGCGGTTTTGGAGACCGTTGTAGACCTTGGTGTCTGAGCATTTTCTCTTCAAGAAAGTGCTCTCCCGAGTCTATTCCAATTATAGTGTACGATTGAGTCAGTCGGGGTACACGGTTCAACCGAACCCAAACTTCGCTTGTCAGATCACTGAAAAGTTTGGTGGATATTGGCGGCTGTCTCAAGAAGCGCTTGTTCAATAGTTTCTTTTTGTCGTGAAAACCGTGTCGTTGGCACCGGGATGGAGATTGCGTGCAAATCTCCAACCCAATCGACGAAGGAAAATCCTATTGCCGACACACCGGCAGAATGCTCGTCCATGTCATAGGCAAGGCCTTGTTCTCGGATCATGGCCAGTTCGGACAAAAACTCATCTAAGTTCCTCTGGATTCCGTTCCGGTCCCATTCGTTTCGAATTAGCTTGATCGCATCTTCTTTACTGAGTTTGGCAAGACATGCTTTGCCATTCGCCGTGGTGGTCAAAGGAAAAACCTCGCCCACTTGCGAAACTGTAGTCAAACGGTATACGCCGGGAACCTGATCCAGAAAAACCATACCGATACCGCGCATAACCGCTAGGTCAGTTGTTTCTCCGGTCTTTTGTGTCAGTTCAGTCAAGAGAAGCCGGCAGTGCTCGACAATGCTATATTGGGCCGCTCCGGCAAGGGCGTTCAGTTCAGGGCCGAGCCGCAGACCGCCTCCATTCGCATCGGAAATAACAAACTTCTCTTCCGCAAGGGCACTAGTGATTCTCTGTACCGTAGAGCGGGGCAGGTCAACGCGTTCGGCAATTTTCCCCAGGCTCATTCCGGACTGGCTTTCCTTCAGGACACGCAGAATCGAAGCTGCTCTCGAAATGACCTGAATGCCACCTTTGTCATTTTTATCAGGCATTTACACCTCCTCTTCGTTTCTTGGTTCTGCCGCTGCGGGTGTCAGGCGCACTGGCAAGCTGTACCACTATGCGGTGCAAGTCAACCGTAATGTGAGTTTTAAGTTGACCGCATCGCGGTGCGTATGCATCATGATACGGGACAGGTGGGGAGGCCACCCATTCAATTCAAATCGACCAACGCCGCTTCGTCGGCGAACAGAGGAGATATGCCCAATGGTTGAAATCCGCGGCATTGAGTTTCAGGCAAACACCGACAATGACATGGGGTTGGAGTTCTATAACCTGAGTCACAGATACGGGTTTCAATGCCCTAACTGGCCCTATTTCAAAGACGTCCAGATCGACCGCAAACACTATATGGCCAAGTCGGGCGTATTGTCGCAAACGATCACCACGACCATGCACGTGACCACGCATATCGATGCGCCGGCACATGTTGTTCAGGGAACGCCGTTCATCGACGAGGTACCGCTGCCGCATTTCTTCGGTTCGGGCCTGGTGGTTTCTGTCCCCAAGAAAAAGTGGGAGCAAATCACAGGCGATGATCTGGAAAAGGCTTGCGGGCACGCGATCCGCAAGGGTGACGTTCTGATCATCAATACCGGTTGGCACAAGCAGTACGAAGATGGTGACTACTTCGCCTACTGCCCGGGTCTTGTTCCTTCAGCCGCCGAGTGGATGATCGAAAAAGGTGTGAAAGTGGTCGGGCATGACACCCAGGCAAACGACCACCCGCTGGCAACAGCCATTGGCCCGCAGCGAAACGGTCCGATCATGCCGCATCTTGAGAAGGAATATCTTGAGTGGTCAGGCGGAATTCCGTGGGAAGTTGACTTCCCTGAGTGGGAACCGGTGCACAATATGCTGTTCTCCAGAGGTATTCTTGGAATTGAAAATGTTGGCGGTGACCTTGATGCGGTGACCGGCAAGCGATGCACCTTCGCATTCTTCCCTTGGAACTGGGACCGTGGTGATGGCTGCATCATCCGCCTGGTGGCGATGATCGACAAGAACCAGTCCTATCGTATCGAAGCTGGCGAAGAATTCTGAACACTCACGGACCGGTCGCCGGTTCGCCGGCGGCCACCATTACTATAATCCTGAGCGGGGACGAACATGCATCTAAAGCGGTTTAAAGACGCCCAACCCTACGAAGCACCGAACCACTTTGGATGCCACGGGCTTCGTTTGCAGGGGTTCGAGGAAGGCGGGCCGACAAATCAATGGATCGGCTTCAGTCAGTTCCTGCCGGGTGGAGGCGCGGGGCCGGACTCTACGCCGTTCGAGAAGGTCTACGTGGTTTTGGACGGCGAAATGACCGTCATCGTTGATGGAGTGGAAACCACCCTGGGTCCCATGGACAGCTGCACGATCGCGCCGGGCGAAGTTCGTAAAATTGAAAACCGTTCGAACCACACCTGCAAGATGCTTGTCGTCATTCCGTACCCGCCAGAAAGCTGAGGACGAATAGTATGTCTAATCCACTCAAGATGTTTGATGTTAAGGACAATGTCGCACTGATCACGGGGGCCTCTGGGGCTTTTGGCATGGTGGCCGCACGTGTTCTTGCCGGGGCCGGTTGCAACTTGGTTTTGGCAGCAGGCAACCAACAAGCGCTCGATGAGATTGCCAAAGAGTGCGAGGAGCTCGGAGCTGCTGTTGTAACAGTGAACACACGCCCAAACGATGAAGCGTCATGCGACGCGTTGGTCGATGAAGCGGTCAACAGTTTTGGCAAGCTGGACATTCTCGTCGTCGCGTCCGGTATGAACAAAGTCGCTCCAATCAACGAAATGGCTCCCGAAACCTTTGATGCGGTGATGGATGCCAACGTCAATCAAAGCTGGTTACTTGCGCGTTCGGCTGCGAAACAGATGAAGGTCAGCGAATATGGCAAGATCATCTTCGTCAGTTCCGCTCGTAGTATCCTTGGCCACCCGGCTGGCTATACTGCGTATTGCGCATCAAAGGCTGCAGTAAACGGGATCACTAAAGCCTTGGGGTGTGAGCTCGGGCCGACTGGAATTACCGTCAACGCGATCGCTCCGACAGTGTTCAGGTCTCCTTTGACAGCTTGGATGTTCGAAGACACCGACGAGGCCAAAGCGGTGCGCGATGGCTTCCTTACCCGTGTTCCCAAGGGGCGACTGGGTGAGCCAGAAGACCTTGCCGGTCCTCTGCTGTTTCTCGCGTCGAGGGCATCTGATTTCTACACCGGGCATATCCTTCATGCCGACGGTGGATATACGGCGGGCTAAATGATGGTGCGTAATAAACAGCAGATGGCAGTGATTGGCGCAGGTCTTATGGGCCATGGTATTGCACTGACTTTAGCGAAGGCCGGTCAATTCGTCGCCATCACGGATCCGGTGAAAGAAGCCCGGGATACGGTGTCAGAGCGCATTCGCGCCAGCATGGCGGCGATGGGGGATGACGAGGATAAAATCACAAAGACCCTCAAGATGATTGAGATCTTTGCGACAACGGAAAGCGCGGTCCGAAATGCGGACGCGGTTTTCGAAGCGGCACCGGAAAAATTGGAGCTTAAGCAAGCGATATTTGCTGAAATCGAGGCGCATGCACCAGAGACTTGCATTCTCGCATCCAATACTTCGGTCATGCCGATCACTCAGATCATGTCTGGTTTGCGGCTGAAAAACCGGGCCATCGGAACGCATTGGTGGAACCCGCCGCATATGATCCCGTTGGTCGAGGTCATCAAGACTGAGTGGACAGACTCAGAGACTGCACAGACAATGTACGATCTATTGAAGGATGCCGGAAAAACTCCGGTGATGGTCGAAAAGGATGTGCCCGGCTTTATCGGTAATCGCCTTCAACACGCGTTGTGGCGGGAAGCGGTCAGTCTGGTGGAAAACGGTATCTGCGACGCAGAGGCGGTTGATACCGTGATCAAGTCCAGTTTTGGCCGCCGGTTGGCAGTGCTTGGACCTTTAGAGAACGCTGACCTTGTTGGCACCGATCTGACGCTCGATATCCATGAAAACGTGCTGCACGATCTTGAGGCGCACAAGGGCCCCTCAACCTATCTCAAGGCGCTCGTCGATGCGGGCAAGTTGGGCATGAAATCCGGCGAAGGGTTCAGAAAGTGGGCCGAAGGCGAGGCAGATGAAGTTCGCCAGCGTGTCGCAACGCATCTGAAAAATCTCGAGAAGACTTTGTAAGATCAATCAAACACTGGCGGGAGGCCGGTGAAGGGAGGACGCAATGACAAGGACTTTCAAAACAGCCACAAGGCGTGGTTTCATAGCCGGTGCCACAGCGGCGATTGCTGCGCCGGCCATCCTTCGGGCAACGCGGGCCTATGCCGCGAACCCGACGCTGCGGATCGGTAACGTCAGCCCGCGCACCGGACCACTGGCCGGTTTTGCCGAGGCCGACGAATATGTGCTGCAAGCCATTCAGCAGGTCTTTTCGGCGGGGTTGGACAACAATGGCAAGACCTGGAATGTCGAAATAATCTCAAAAGACAGCCAGTCCAATCCAAACCGCGCTGCAGAGGTCGCCGCTGACCTAATCTTGGGCGATGAAGTCGATATCATCGTCGCGGCGTCAACGCCGGACACGGTGAACCCGGTCGCTGACCAGGCAGAGATTAATGAAGTTCCCTGCATCACAACCGACTGCCCATGGCAGCCGTACTTCTTTGGCCGCAACGGCGTTCCGGGCGAAGGGTTTGAGAACACCTATCACTTCTTCTGGGGTCTTGAAGACGTTATCGCCGCGTTCCTCGACATGTGGGACAAGACAGGCGTGGCCAAGACCGTGGGCGGTCTTTTCCCCAATGATGCCGATGGCAATGCTTGGGGTGATGCGGAACTGGGCCTGCCCAAACCGCTTGCTGCTGCAGGATACACGCTGACCGATCCCGGCCGCTATCAGCCGTTGTCTGACGACTTCTCAAACCAGATCGCAGCGTTTAAGGCGGCTGGATGTGAAATCGTTACCGGCAACATGATCCCGCCGGATTTCGCAACGTTCTGGAGCCAGGCCGCACAGCAGGGGTTCAACCCCAAGGTTGTCACGATCGGCAAGGCGCTGTTGTTCCCGTCTGTCATTGAATCGCTCGGCGATCGTGGCGATGGATTGTCGACCGAGGTCTGGTGGTCTCCACATCACCCGTTCTCGTCCTCGCTGACCGGCATTTCGTCGAAACAACTGGCAGAAGGGTACACAGCAGAGTCGGGACGTCCATGGACGCAACCGCTTGGCTTCAAACACGCTCTGTTCGAGGTCGTCGCCGACGTGATCAAACGGGCTGATGATCTGGAAGACCCCACTTCGATCATCTCGGCAATCACATCCACCAACCTGAACACCATCGTCGGGCCGGTGAACTGGGGTGATGGGCCGATGAACAATGTCACTAAAACACCATTGGTCGGTGGTCAGTGGCAAAAGTCCGGGGACGCGTATGAGTTGCAGATCGTTGCAAACAGCACCGCGCCCGAGGTTCCGGTGACGGCCGACATGAAGCTGCTGGGCTGACAAATTGTTCGGCGCCGATCTTGGCGCCGAACCCTTCATCCGAGAGAAGCATGACAACAATCCTGAATCTCCAAGACCTGAGCAAAGCATTTGGCGCAGTCACTGTCGCCGATGCGCTGAACTATCAGGTCCAACAAGGTGAGGCGCTTGGGGTGATTGGCCCCAATGGCGCCGGTAAAACGTCGATGTTCAATCTGATTACAGGGACGCTGAAACCGAATTCCGGACGTATCGACTTTGATGGTCAGAACGTCACCAAATGGAGCGCCGCAAGACGCAGCCATGCAGGGATCGCACGTTCGTTTCAGGTCCCGCAGCCATTTTCGGGCATGACCGTTTTCGAAAACGCCATGATCGCTGCCACGCAATCGGCTGGGCTGCGTGGGCACCAAGCTGAACGGTTTTGTCTGGAAGTACTGGATCAAACGGAGCTGCTGCCAAAGGCAAACACTGTTGCAGGTAGCCTGACATTGCTGGAACGAAAACGTCTGGAACTGACACGCGCGCTTTGCGCCAAGCCAAGATTGCTGCTGCTGGACGAAATCGCCGGTGGGCTGACCGAAGCTGAGTGCAAGTCACTGGTTAAAACCATCAAGGACATTCATGCCTCCGGCGTCACCATCATCTGGATCGAACACGTCGTGCATGCGCTTCTGGCTGTTGTGGACCGCCTGATCGTTATCGATTTCGGAAAGAAGATCGCTGAGGGCGAGCCGCAAACAATCATGGAAAGCACTGAAGTCAAAGAGATCTATCTGGGGATCGAAGCCGATGCATGATCCAATTCTCCAGACACGCGGTTTGAACTCATACTACGGCGACTTCCAAGCACTCTACGACGTCGAGCTGGACGTGGGCGAGGGCGAAGTCCTTGCCATTATTGGTGCAAATGGTGCGGGAAAAACCACCTTGATGCGGTCCATCACAGGGTTGCTGACGAACGGACCGGGTCAGATCCACTACCGGGGGCAGGATGTCAGCCGACTTCGAGCGGACGAGGTTGCCGAACTTGGCCTCGCCATGGTTCCAGAAGGTCGTCAATTGTTCCCCTCTTTGTCAGTCAAAGAAAACCTGATGATAGGTGCGCAAGTTGGCCGCAAAGGCCCCTGGGATCTGAAAGCCGTCTATGATCTATTTCCAATTCTTGAAGAGAGAAAAGATCAGGCCTCTACTTCGCTCTCTGGCGGTCAACAGCAGATGGTTGCTATCGGGCGCGCTCTCATGGCCAATCCCGATTTGATCCTCTTTGACGAAGTTAGCCTCGGGCTGGCGCCGATAATCATCAAAGACATCTACGAAGCGCTTCCCGGCATTATTGGCGAGGGTATGAGCGCGATCATCGTTGAACAGGACATCACCAAGGCACTGTCGGTCTCGAGCCGGGTCTACTGCCTGCAAGAGGGACGCGTTTCGCTGGAAAGCGCGTCTGACACCGTTTCGCGCGAAGACATCTCGCGCGCTTATTTCGGGATCGAATAACATGGAATGGCTGAACGCTATCGTGCAGGGAACTCTACTCGGCGGGCTTTACGCCCTGTTCGCGGCAGGGTTGTCATTGATCTTTGGAGTCATGCGGCTGGTCAATATTGCCCATGGTGACCTGATTGTGCTGGCCGCGTATCTCGGGCTGACGGTTACGACCGCGACGGGAATGCATCCGATGGCTGCTTTGGTGATCGTTGTTCCCGCAATGGCATTGATCGGATATGCCCTTCAGCGCGGCCTTCTGAACCAAACTTTAGGCGACGATATTCTTCCGCCCTTGCTTGTCACCTTCGGCCTAAGCGTGATCATCCAGAACGGGTTGCTGGAGGTCTACACCGCAGACCCCCAAACATTGAATGCCGGTGCGCTGGAAACAGCAGGCGTTGCCGTGGGCGGTGTGGCACTCGGAATCTTACCGCTTCTCACTTTCGGTATCGCCATCGCGGTGATCTGGGGGCTGCAATGGACCTTCTATCATACCGCTTTGGGGCGCGCGTTCCGTGCCGTTTCGGACAATCAGGACATCGCCCAGCTCATGGGCCTTAATCGTCGGCACATCTTTGGTCTGGCCATGGCTCTGGCCCTGGGTGTGACTGCGATTGCCGGTATCCTGCTTGGGATTCGGACCAGCTTTGATCCCTCAATCGGCGGCGGTCGTCTGATCTTTGGCTTTGAGGCCGTCATTATCGGGGGGCTCGGTAACCTTTGGGGTACACTGGTCGGCGGCGTGATCCTTGGTGTTGCGCAGACCATCGGTGCCAAGATCGATCCGGGTTGGCAGGTGCTTGCTGGCCATATCGCCTTTCTTGTCATTCTTGCCGTTCGTCCGAACGGCCTCTTCCCGAGGATTTCAGGATGAATCTGCAGGACTATTCCGTATCTCGATCGTCAAAAGCAGCCCGGGTTGCTGCGATCCTTGCGGCGGTCACTCTACTCGTTCTGATAGCAGCGCCCTGGTGGGCGGGCCGCGCTGACATGCGTCTGATGGGCGAGTTGTTCCTCTACCTATCCCTCGCCACCCTTTGGAACCTCATGGCGGGTTACGCCGGTCTCGTCTCGGTTGGTCAGCAGGCCTATGTGGGCTTCGGTGGTTATATGCTCTTTGCGTTGACGATGTTGGGCGGGCTGCACCCGTTGGCCGCCATCGCAGCGGCGGGAGTGCTGGGGGCTTTGATCTCAATCCCGGTTGCTGTTCTGATCTTCAGGCTAAGGGGCGCCTATTTCGCCATAGGCACCTGGGTCATCGCCGAAGTCTTTCGATTGAGCTTCGCGCAAATCTCAGCGCTTGGCGGAGGATCGGGGTCTTCGCTCCCCGTTGCCATCGTGAAATCGCTGGCGTCGGGTCGTGCGATGCGAGAAGCGCTTAGCTATTGGCTGGCGCTCGGGGCCGCTGTTCTGGTGGTGACAGCCGTGTATCTCTTCCTACGCTCGCGGCAAGGGTTGGCGCTGACGGCAATTCGCGACAACGAACTGGCTGCCGGTAGTCTTGGCATTGATATCTGGCGCACAAAGTTCATCGTTTATGTTGTCACCTCAGCGTTTACAGCAATGATCGGTGCGCTCATCTTCCTGCAAAAGCTACGCATCTCGCCGGATGCGGCGTTCAGCGTCAATGACTGGACCGCCTTTGTCATATTCATCGTGGTGATCGGCGGCATCGGCACCATCGAAGGGCCGATTATCGGTACGCTGGTTTTCTTCGCCCTGCGCGAAACACTCGCAGACCTCGGTACAACTTACCTGATCGTTCTCGGCGTTGTCGCAATCGTTGTCATGCTCAAGGCGCCAAAAGGCATCTGGGGCGTTATCCGCAGCCGTTATGACCTGCAACTTTTCCCGCTGGGCTATCGCGTCAAGCACATCGGACAATCCAAGGAAAACTGAACCCATGGCCCGTCAGAAAAAAACGATCATCACATGCGCCGTAACCGGCGCTATCCACACGCCAACCATGTCGGATGCACTTCCGTACACCTATGATGATATCGCGCGTCAGGCGATTGACGCTGCCGAGGCCGGCGCGTCGATCCTGCACCTGCATGCGCGCAACCCCGAGAACGGCTCACCATCGGTCGACCCGAATGACTTCGCACCTTTCCTGCCGCGCATCAAACAAGCGACAGATGCTGTCGTGAACCTGTCGACCGGTGGATCGCTGACTTTGTCTATTCAGGACCGGATCAATCCGGCCAAGGCCTTCAGCCCCGAAATGTGCTCGATGAACATGGGTTCGATGAACTTCTCGTTTCATCCGCTGGCTAACCGGTATGGCGATGACGATTGGAAGTTTGATTGGGAGAAGGACTATGTCGCAAATTCCGATCAGAACATATTTCGCAATACATTCCGGGACATTCGCGAAGCGGCAGAAACCCTGGCCCCACATGACATCAAATTCGAACACGAATGTTACGATGTCGGCCACTTGTACAACCTGAAATTCTGCATGGATATCGGGTTGTTCAAGGCACCCATATTCATTCAATTTATCTTTGGCATCCTCGGCGGCATTGGACCCGAAGTCGACAATCTGATCTTCATGAAACGCACTGCCGACAGGCTGTTCGGTGACGACTATCGGTGGTCAGTCTTGGGGGCTGGCGGGGCGCAGATGTCGCTTGCCACGACGGCGAGCGAGATGGGTGGCAATATTCGTGTGGGACTGGAGGACAGCCTGTTCATCTCTCGTGGAAAACTGGCTGAAAACAACGCTCAGCAAGTCGCAAAAATTCGCCGCATCGTAGAGGACTTGGGCAGTCAGGTAGCTTCGCCCGACGAAGCCAGGGAAATTCTGGATTTGAAGGGTGGCGATCAGGTAGCGTTTTAGCAGGAAAGGCGCTTGCTACTTTGCAATACTAAACTGGGGATTGGTTCAATTCTGGGTTTCGACATTAGCAGCAGATTCGGTGAGAGGCCGTTGGTCGATCTGGGTGAGAATTGCTTGACGCCTGGGTCAGAATTATCTGACGTTATTTGCTGGTTTTTTGAGGTTTTTGCCGTCGATTGAGATCAAGAATCTGTGACATTCCACAGTAAATGTTGAACGTCACACGAGCCTGACCCAACCGTCACAGTTGGACCAAAACTGTCTGATCGTTCGACACAGGAAGGTACCCTAAGTCAAACGCCTAAGGTGCGGGGAATCTTAACTCAGCGCTGTTTACTAGTTGTTGGCAATGGGTTGTGGCGTTGCCTCTCAGGTTGTCGGCTAGTCGCCATTTTAGGCCTACTCCAGAACTTGACCCTACCTTCAAGATGCTGCGGGCGAGCCCGCTTTCCCGACATTCGCTGCACGCGCAAGATCAGGAACTACTCAAACGGACACATTGCGGGACATTTCTGCCATCCAAATTGATGCCAGCCGTTTTGTTTTGGCGCAACTAGAGTTGGTAGATTTTGCTGAGAACGACTTGTAGACGTGGCCAAATTAGCCTGATCATGTGCTCTATTCGCTCACTCTGGTAAACTCGGAATTTAAGGCCCCGAAAGAATAGACAGTTGAAATGTGCGTTACTTTTTCAGTCGATTTGTCTCGGTCAATATAAACATTGAGACACTGTTCACGATTAACGTGGATGGCAGGTGTGCGTACACAGAACTGGTCCCCCTCGATCGACCAGTGACCGGAAATCGGTTGCCCTTTCATCCAGGCGAAGTTCATAGTGAGCGTGCCGTCAGTGCTGCGGTCTTGAGAATATGGCATTCCAAAGGGACCCAGCGTTTGTGTCTCCTGATAAATATCGGAAAAGAGTTCAATCAAATTGTCGTGCTGTAAACGGTCGGCCTCCCGCCCGGCTTCGAAATCGAAAGGTGATTCCGGTAATCCCGCGGCTCGCATTGCCTCACTCCAACGATCGTACAGAGCCGGATCGGCATACCGACCGAAATAGCCTCGCTGCCAGGCCAGATTGTTCCACACGGTCTCCTTGAGAAACTTTGCCATGTAAAATTTGGCTTCTTCCAGTTCGCCACGTCGGGCATAAGCATTCGCCAGTTGGGAGTACTGATCGATCTTGGCGGACTCTTCGGGAGGGATCTGTTTAAGCAGTCCCAAGGCCTGCTCTACATCATCAAGCAGAAGGTAGGAGAAAGACAGGTCCCTCGTTTCGCCGGAATTCAGCCGCGGCGACAACGACTGGTATTTGTCGAGTTCCTGCCGTGATTCTTCATAGTTGCCGGCTGCTAGCGACGACAGGCCAAGAACAAATCGTAGCCAAGGCTCGTCAGGTTGGAGGAATACGGCCGCCCTCGCTTTCGCCAATGCCTGCTCGTGGTTTGACAGTTCAATCTCAATTCGAACTTGCAGACCAATCGCATAGACATTCGTGTCTTGTGCTTGGAGGATTGTTTCGATGCTTTCTCTCGCTGCATCTAGTGCATCAAGGGTGTAGCGTATGGTGTTGTAGCCCATACTCCAGATGGGAAAATTGGCTTCCGCGTATCCGACATGTGCGGCGATAAATCCGGGATCGAGGTTAATCGATTTCTCGTAGAGAGGCAGAGATTTTTCTAGATCGAAGAAGTTTCCGCTGTACCGAAACAACTCAGCCTGGGCAAATGCGAGGTAGGCCTCGAAACTGGTGGTAGGCTTGGATTCGAGTATCGCCCGCTCCGTCTGGTTGAGCCTGACCTTCATGGCGGCCGTAGCGCCCAGTTTCAGCATAGCCAAAACGCCAAATAGCTCGTCAGTCTTCCCGACCTCTTTCTGCTCCCAGACAACGTCCTCACCCGAGGCACTGATGTCGCGCAGACGCGCCGAGATCTCGACGGAATCGGCTTGGGATATCGCTGTGCCGTCGAGGATGTAGCGCACGTCCAGATCATCCGGCACGTCGCTGGCAGCAAGTTCGATACCCTTGTATTGCATCGACACGTCGCGAGGTGCGATAGTCAGCCCCTTCAGCCGGGCAAACGAGGCAATCAAGTTCTCCGTCGCGGCCTCGGCAATCAGTCGGCTGCCAGCATCGGCGGCGGCCAGCGGCAACACCAGCAGCTTCGGTGGTCCGGTACTTGTCGGTGCAAACATCCGGTCGCGGGCGTAGAGTCCGGCGGCGATAGCCACCACCAGCGCGATCACCGCCAACGCCCCGTAGCGCACCAGCGGCAGTCGGGTCAGCCTCGCCTTTACCAACTTGCCAGCGTCACTTGGGTCGAGAAGCACTTGGAAAGTCTGGACTGGTTCCGAGATGTTTTTTGACCATTTGCGGACCAAGATCGGCAAATCCCAAGTCGAGCTCGCCTTTTACATTGTTGAACACGGCTTCCGAGATCCGGATACCACCCGCCTCTGCCAATCCCTCCAGTCGCGAGGCAACGTTGACGCCATCGCCAAAAATATCGTCGCCATCGATTATGATGTCCCCGAGGTTTACGCCAATTCGGTAGGCAATTCGTCGGTCTTCTGGGTTGTCCTTTTCGCGATCAGCCATCCACTCACGCTTGCTTTGGGCTTGGGTCGTGTGGAACTCTGACCGATGGGCGAAATACGCCAAAGCCACCCATTATTTGCATTCTCTCGCGCTACCTAGAGAGCCTATGCACAGGTGCGGCATTGCCAAGTTTTCTGAGGTGGATTGGAATATGCGTGAGACCATGCAATCAGGCCGATAGTTCCGCCACATACCCTTCCCACAACTCGGACACGTCGGCTCTGGCATGGCAGTAGGAGTGATTGGAAGGACGATAGCGGCCGGGACGAGGATTCTACTGATTTGGTCGTGGACGACGAGAAGTCGTTGCGCTTGGCGTAGTGAGTTGAACCGACCCATCATCTTTTCCTGATTTCGCGTCGGCCGGTGTGATCCTTCGGTCCGGATGTCGAGCCCGCGTGTGCGCCGGATGGTCGGTGACCGGCGCGATGGCCTTGGTCGGGGGAAGAAGCATTAGGGGTAGCTGTGCTGAAGTTCGAGCGTGCGTAGCTTGAATGAACGTTTTTGGGCGAATTGGAGGGGCCTCATGGCGGACAAATCCGCCTTTCTTATCAATTGCGCAACGGTACGCTTTCAGAAAAGGGCGTGACACTGTTGTTCAAACTTGGGTCCGGCACATATCCAGAAATGCTGTTACCGGATCCGTTTGTTGCACGGCCCTTGCCAGAGCAATGGTGACCTCGAACTGGCCAATCTCTTGCGCGAGCGGACGCGTGACGACAGCATCGCCTTCAATCGTCAGATTCCGGCCAGGCGGGAAGCCAACAAGAGTAAAGCCCAATCCTTTTCCCACATATGCTTGAACTATTTCGCGCGATTGCGAGGTCAGCGGCACCTCCGGATCAAGACCGGCAGCCCGTAACAAGTCAAGATAGCTGGGGCCGGGACCAGCGCGCGATACGGCAATGTAGGGAATGTCGGACAGGGCCTCGAGCTGCACGCTGTCTGCCTTTGCCAAAGGGTGCGATGCGGGCAGCAAAACCAAGGGCGGCAACGCCTTCAGGATTTCGACATCGAAGCGCGTATTATCAAAGCCCTGATTAAAAACAACAAGCGCATCGACCTCTCCAGCATCAAGTGCAGCAACGAGGCTTGGAAAATCATCTTCCACGACTTCGATACGTACACGGGCATAGTGGTTGCGGAACGTCAGAACCGCGGGCAACACGATCCGTTGGGCAATGGCGTAGTGTGTTCCGATTCGGATCGTTCCGGTTTCCCCTTTGGCCATTTCGGCGGCACGTCGGTCCAGGGCCTTCGCCCGCATTAGCAGAGCTTCTGCATCGGCTAGGAACTCCGTACCCGCGCTGGTCAGCCGCATACCCCGTGCGGGAAAACGATCAAACAAGGTCAAGCCAGTGACCGCTTCGAGTTTATCAAGCGCCGAGGAGATCGCCGGAGCGGAGACGTTCAGTTTTCGCGCCGCAGGCGCGATACCACCGCAACGGGCGATTTCCGACAAAAAGGCAAGTTGACGTAGTGAAAACCGAACCATCAGTTAAATCATCCTTTGAGCCAGATTAATTCAGTTTTTCCGGTCTTAAGCAATATCCTACTCTTCTCGCTAGAAAACAGGGAGAGAACCGATGGACATCAGACCTTTGACAGGCAGCTTGGGGGCAGAAGTTTTCGGAGCCGACGTAAGAGACGGTGCACAGTTTGCAGAAATCCAGGCAGCCTTCGCCAAATACTCCGTCGTTGTTCTCAGAGGGCAAAACATTGCCCCGGAAGACCACCTCGACTTCGCGCGCCGCTTCGGTCCGATCAACGTGAACCGCTTTTTCAACCCTGTCGACGGGCACCCTGAAATTGCAACCGTCCTGAAGGAAAAGGATCAGAAAGAAGCGGTGGGCGAAGGCTGGCACACCGATCATTCCTACGACCAGGTCCCGGCGATGGGATCAATCCTGCATGCCATCGAAATGCCCCCCTACGGCGGTGATACGCTTTTCGTTTCGATGGGCTCGGCCTATGAGGCTCTGTCGGAATCCATGCGCCGGTTTCTTGATGGGCTGACGGCCGTACATTCGTCGCGCCACGTCTTTGGCGAGGCCACGTTGGATAGTGAAGCGGCCAAAAGCGGAAGGTTGGCTAATGCCGAGGCAGCGACGCAAGATGCGCGCCACCCTGTCGTCATCAAACATCCGCTTAGCGGGCGCTGCGGATTGTTCGTAAACCCTGTCTTTACTACGCACATTGAAGGTCTGACGGTCGACGAATCTGCGGCCGTCCTCTATATGATTTATGAGCATTGCAGACAGCCCGAATTTCAGGCCCGTGTCCGTTGGCAGGAAGGCGACATCACCATGTGGGACAATCGCGCCACCTGGCACAAGGCGATCAACGATTATCACGGATTCCGGCGTCTCATGCACAGGATCACTGTGGATGGCGTAGCCTTATCGCGTTAGAAACCCGATGTTGGTCGAGCGAGCGCAAAAGGAATGTGATGCGCGAAGGGGTCATTCGTATGCCGCGTAGAATCAGACATTTTGGGCACGGAGCCAATTTGGACCGCGAATCCCGTCAAAGTCGGAAAGGCGGACAAAGTTGCCGTTCGCTGCGGCCGCTCCAAGGTCCGTTTTGGCGGACCTATTGCGGTACTCAGGAGGTGCAAGAAGGCGGCAAATAGCCTTCCAACAAGTTACCTAAATACTCCAAACGGTTCGGTATTGCTTCCAGAACAGCCGCCTCGACATTCGCTGGCAACCGCCCCGGATGATGGAGCATTGTCCAAGCGAATAACGTACTCTCGGCTATGTCCTCTTTGTTTCGCTTTTCAGCAGCGTAACTTGTGATGAAACCACCGTCCGCAATCTGATTTGACTGCCAATCAGGATCCCGAGAGATCAACGGGTCCAAAGCAACATGCGCGCTCTCGTGAAAGACTGTTTCATCCAGATCATGCTCGGCCAAGCGTCGCTCCATTAGCCCATCATATAGGGTAAAAAATCCACCCAATCCTTCTTCCCACGCTGCTCCATCACCATCGAGGATGTTCACATGTTTCAGCTTGTTACGCATCTGGGTCGGTAATCTGGAGATAGACGCCGCTGCTTCCATCGCGCGTTGTTGGGGGTCGCCGACATCGGGATGCACGTTGATGCGGATTTGCTTATCGGGAAAGGTCACTTCGAATTGACGGGCACCTTCAACGAACAGCAAGTCTCGTCGAGGGTCATACATTTCCGTTCTGCCAAGTTCGTTTTCAGCAATCGACCAACATGCACCGGGATCGTCAGCCAAGATAAAGTCAAAGTCATTGGACGCAACAGAGTTCGGGTACAGTGGTTGTGCGAGCAAACCACTGGGTGCGACGGCGAGGATCAGTAAGAAAACGAGAGGCTTCAAAATGGCATCCTACTTTTCGATAATATGACGGCTGACCTTGGCGTCGTTCGACGCATCGGTCAAGTTGGGCTCTTCTCAAACCTTAGCTGCAGGGCGATCTAACAGCAGCTTCACCGTCTGGGTCAGAAATGCTTGACGTTTGGGTCAGAATTAAAATACGCGAATTTTGCTTTTCTTGAGGTTTTGGCAACCGATTGAGTCAAAAATTTGTGACAATCTCTTCCGGTTTGTGTCGTTTGAGTCCCACATCTAATCCTCCGTTTCCTAACTGTTGGGGCGAGCCAATTCGGCGGGGGAGAATCTCACTGAGAGTTCGATGCTGTGGGGGTTTTGATACACGACGATCAATTGTCTTGTCTAAATGCCAAAAATTGTGGGCTCGACGCTCGCTTCAAGCCTCGTAAAGGTGTTTTCGAACAGTTGGATCGATCCTGTTGCTTTGGGCAGGGTAGATCCCGCAAGCGGCAATAGCCTCACGGGCTGTCACACGCTCATGCAAGCGTTTCCAGATTGTCTTGGCAGCATAAGGATGCGGGTATGGTCGCCATGCGACACCCATTGTCATGCCCCGCAGGTACTTCAGCTGCTGACGGTGTGCCGAATACAATATGGTGGTGGCAACGCTACCTTCGCGCGCAAGCTCGTGCTCGGTCACGAATATCCTGTTCCCACGCATTGTCACCAAACCCGCATAGCGCGAAATCTGGTGCGTGCTCTTGTCTGGCGATATGGCAATTTCCCTGGATCGGATTGTGAACAACCCATCAACTTCCTGAATCCGGATCAATGAGCAGAAAATCTTTCCTTCCCAAGAAGGCGTGCAGAAATAGGAATGATAGAAGCCTACATATCGCCTCAGGTTTTTCTGTTGGCTCCGAAATGGATCCAGAAATGCGTCCGTGGGCGCTGTCCCGGATTGGGGCAGGGTGCCTTTCAGCATTCGTTCAAAAGCATCGGTTTCAGCAAACAACTCTGCTTCTGTCAGGCCGAAATGACGCGCGATGCGACGCATGTTGTGGGCAGAGGGCAGACTGGAGCCATTCAGGTAGCGATTGAATTGCTGTCTGTTGACGCCGATATCGCGGCAAATCTGTGAAATGTTCCCATGCTCTGCGCACAGCGACCGCAGGTTGGCAGAAAAATTCTCTGACACAGGCAAAACCTTTCGCGTTCTGACGCTATATCACTGCAAAATGCGTCAGTTCGCGTAAGATCGCACAATTTGTTTTATCTGCAAATCGGTTTCTTCTTCGGCATCAACTCGCAACAGACAAGCGCCCAGATGTCAATTGAAACCATCGAGAACACATGGATCACGCTCGCCGATGGGCGACGGCTGGCTGCGCGCATCTGGTTGCCCGAAACCGGTCCTGCCCCCGCAATTCTGGAATATTTACCGTACCGCAAACGTGACGGCACTGCGCCAAGAGATGAAACGACACACACGGTTTTTGCCGAGGCAGGCTATGTCTGCATCCGCGTTGACATAGCAGGAACCGGGGACAGCGAAGGGCAATTCGACGACGAGTACTCTGAGCAGGAACTGCATGATGGTGAGGAAGTCATAGCCTGGATCGCCGCGCAGGATTGGTGTGACGGCCATATCGGGATGATCGGGATATCGTGGGGTGGGTTTAACGGCTTGCAGCTAGCCTTTCGACAACCACCAGCATTAAAGGCCGTCGTCAGCGTCGCCTCGACCGTGGATCGCTATGCGGATGACATCCATTTTATGGGTGGATGCCTTTTAAGTGATAACATGAACTGGGGCAGTCAAATGTTTGCCTATCTGACCCGACCCGCTGATCCGGACCTTCGTGCAGATTGGCGTGAGGATTGGCTAACCCGACTGCAAAGCGTCCCATTTTCTGCTGCGGATTGGCTGCGCCATCAGACACGTGACGCGTTTTGGAAACATGGCTCGGTTTGCGAGGATTGGTCTGCGATCCAAACGCCTGTTTTGGCTATCACCGGATGGGCAGATGCTTATGTCAATGCGCCCACGGCATTGGCAGCCAACCTAACCGTGCCTACCAAGGCCGTCATTGGGCCTTGGGAACACCGCTATCCTCACATCTCGAAACTCGATCCTGCAGACTTTCACTCCGAAGTGATCGGCTGGTTTGACCGCTGGCTGAAAGGGCAGGAAAATGGGGCCGAGGACTTGCCTGCGTACAGGACTTACATGCAGGTACACTTCAATCCGACGGCGCACAACTCTGCTCGGCAAGGTCGTTGGATTGCGGAAACCACGTGGCCGTCGCCGCATGTGTCTGACCAGGCTTGGCATTTGACGCAAGGGGGGTTTTCTCGGGAACCGGCTACAGGCACGGTCGCTGTCACATCACCCAGTCATGTCGGTAGGGAAGGCGGATATTTCTGTGCGGGCATGCGGATCGACAATGAACTTGCAGGGGATCAGGCAAGGGATGATGCCCTGTCGGTTTGTTTTGACAGCGCGCCGCTGCAGGCCCCGCTGGAGCTGCTGGGCCGAGCAAAGCTGAAGTTTAGGTTTTCGGTAGATCGACCTGTTGCCCAACTTGTCGCGCGGTTATGCGATGTCTCGCCCTTAGGTGTATCGCAGCGCATCAGCTATCGTCCACTGAACCTGTGCCACTACCGCAGCCATGAAACGCCCGAAAGTCTGCGGCCGGGTGAAATCTATGAAGCCGAAATTGTTCTGAACGAATGCGCGCATTATTTGCGCGAGGGTCACGTGTTGCGACTGGCGCTGTCGACGTCATACTGGCCGATCGTATGGCCAGCACCGCACTCGGCCGAGGTGACAATGTACTTGCAGGATTGCACCCTGCATTTGCCGGTGCGGGAAGTCACGCATGAGGTTCAAGCCTCTGAACCTGGCCCGGCACAGAACTATCCAGTTCTTGCCGGTGAACAATTGCGTCCACCATCCGCGCAATCCGAACGCACCGTGACCAAAAATGGTCAGGTGGTTCTGGAGACATTTGATGACTACGGAAAATCGCGCGACCCGTATCATGATCTGATTGTCGGCAATGACGTTCGTATGCGCTACTGCATTCACCCCGATGATCCGACAACCGCACATTTCGAGACCGCTTGGAGTTTTTCGTTCGAGCGCGAAGATTGGCAAGTCGCCATCTCAACCGAATGCCGGATGACCTGCGACGCGCAAAATTTCTATCTCTACCGCAAACTACGCGCCACTGAAGGTGCAGATGAAATCGAAGTTTTGACGAAGGAATGGTCAGAAACCGTTCCGCGCGGACTTCTCTAACTTAATCCAAGGGAGGATACTATGAAGATCGAATGGACAAAGGCCAATGTAGGTCGGCGGAGGTTCCTGAAAGGTGCAACCGCGCTTGGGGCTGCCACGGCGCTTCCGATGGGATGGGCGAACCGTGCGTTTGCGGCAGATGACGGCGTGCTGCGGGTGCGGGCCTATGGAGATGCGCAGAACATGGATCCGGCCCATTCCGTTGGTGTCGTTGAAGAAGAGGTTCATGCCTCGATCTACAACAAGCTGATTCAGTACAAACCAGGCGAGGAATGGGGCTGGCAGATGGATGCCGCCACGATGATCGAGCAGGTTGATCCGACCCATATCAAGTTCGCATTGCGTGATGATATCGGGTTCACCAATGGATTTGGCGCGATGACCGCCGAGGACGTCAAGTTCAGCATGGAACGGATCGTGGACGACGCAACCGACAGTCCGAACAAGCCCGATCTGGGGCCATTCAGCCACGTGGACGTGACCAGCGAACGCGAAGGCACGATCGTGCTGAACAAACCGTTTGCACCGATCTGGTCGATTGCCCTGCCGTATATCACTGGCAACATTGTCTCGAAAGCAGCGGTCGAAGCCGCCGGCGGCCGGATCGGCGCTGATCCGGTTGCGGAATCCGGTCCTTACCTGCGCGACAGCTGGTCGCCCAAGGAAAAGACTGTTCTTAAGCGCAACCCCGACTGGAAAGGGGACGCGCCCACTTGGGACACCGTCGAGATCTATCCGATTGACGATGAAAACACTGCCGAGATTGCGTTCGAAGCGGGTGAACTGGATGTAACCCGCGTGTCGCTGGGCTCGGTCGAGCGTTACCGCGCCGGGGTTCCCAATGGTGGATCGCTGGTCGAAAAACCCTCGCTTTATTATGTCTGGATGGGCATGAACGTCGAGCATCCGAAGCTGCAAAATCAAAAACTGCGGCAGGCGATTCAGCACGCGGTGGATGTCCCCAGCATTCTGGAGGCGGCGTATTTTGGTGCTGCTGAGCCATCAACCGGCATCATCGCACCGGGCCTCGCCGGGCATCGGGCTTCTTCGCTGGTGCCACCGGCGGCGGATTTTGAGAAGGCGGCACAGCTGCTGGCGGAATCCGGTGAAACCAATGTCACGCTGACCCTCGACACGCTGAACAAAACGACCTTCACGACAACGGCTCAGATCATTCAGGCGACGCTCGCGCAAATTGGGATCACGGTTGAAGTCAACGTTCTGGAATCCGGTGCATTCTGGGCGTCCGGCGACAATGAAAACCTGCAGCTTGTTCTGAACCGCTTTTCGATGACCCCAGACCCGTATTATGCGACGTCGTGGTTCACGCCCGAACAGATCGGGAAATGGAACTGGGAACGCTTTAACAGCCCTGAATTCAACGAAATCCATGAATCCGCGGCTGCGGAAACGGATATCGCAAAGCGAGCCGAGATGTATCAGCGTGCGCAGGATTTAATGGAAGAAAGCGGCGCCTATCGCTTCATCACCCATGAGGCAACGCCGGTTATTCACAGCGCCCGGGTCATTCCTGCATTGCGGCCAGATGGCCTGTCGTTGCTTCGCTATTTCGGCAAGGCGACCTGACCTCCCCAGGTCGACCGGGTACGGCGGGCGCGTAACGCTCGCCGTGCCAAATTGAACGCCATCAAGCCATAAGGAGCCAGTTGGCCATGCTGAATTTCGCAACCCGTCGCTTCGGGCTGTCGCTGCTCATCCTGTTCGTGGCGGTCACCGTCATGTTCCTGATGATCCGCGCCGTGCCTGGCGATCCGGTCCAGATCATGCTGGGCCCGCGTGCCACGCCCGAACTTCAGGCCCAACTCACAGCGGCGCTGGGGCTTGATCAACCGATCTGGAAACAGCTTTTGATTTTCTATGGGAATCTTCTGCAAGGCGACCTAGGAACCGATGTATTTTCGGGTCGGGCCGTGACGGATATCGTGTTCCAGCAATTGCCGTTCACGCTGGAACTGATTTTTGCGTCAATCCTTTGGTCTGCAAGCCTGGGCATCGCACTTGGTGCCTATGCTGCGGCACATCCCAACACGCTGATCGATCGGATCGCCGCAGCAATTTCCGTCAGCTTCGTGGCTGCCCCGGCCTTTGTTGTCGCACTTTTGGCGCTGCTGGTATTCGCCGTGCATTTGCAGTGGTTTCCCGCCATCGGCGCCGGAGAGGGGTTCTGGGATCGCCTCGACCATCTGGTTCTGCCCGCCTTTGCCATCGGCCTCAGCTGGGTTGGCTATATTGCCCGGCTGGTACGCGCCTCGATGCTCGAGGTTATGGGCGAAAGCCATGTGCGCACGGCGCGCGCCTTTGGCATCGCCGAGCGTCGCGTGGTCATGGTTTATGCACTGCGGATCGCCATTCTGCCGGTCGTTACGGTGATCGGGGTAGGGATGGGCTTTCTTCTCAGCTCCGCCGTTTTTGCTGAAATCGTCTTTGCCCGTCCGGGTTTGGGTAAGTTGGTTATCGATAGCATTACCACCCGAAACTACCCGATTGTTATGGGCTCCGTCCTTATATCAACGGCGTTGTTCGTGGTGTCGACCGCATTGGCAGATCTGATTAATGCGTTGCTCGACCCACGTGCGCGCACGGCTCATTGAGGAGGGAGCGTTATGGAAAAATCTCGTTCCGAACTTGGCCAGATCATCATCGGCGTCGCCCGCGACCCGCTTGGTCTTATGGGCTTGATCATCGTCGGTGTCATCGTGTTCTGCGCCATCTTCGCCTATTGGATTGTACCCTATGATCCGATTGCGATGGATATCAAATCCCGCTTGCAAGGGCCGTCCGCCGCACACCTGCTTGGTACAGATCAGTTAGGGCGCGATACGTTTTCGCGGGTTATCGCCGGGGGGCAAGTTGCGCTCAAGGTGGCATTGCCTGCCGTGTTCGGCGCAATGGCAATTGGCCTGACGCTGGGCATGATAGCCGGGTATGGGCCGAAATGGCTTGATAACCTTCTGATGCTGTTCTTCGATACCATCCGGTCCTTTCCAACAGTGATGTTTGCGCTTGCCGTTGTGGCCCTGATCGGACCCAGCCTTCAAACCGTGGTCTTCGTCGTCATGGCGACCTCAATCCCAACCTACGGTCGCGTTGCGCGAACCCAGACTCTGACGCTGCGCAACTCTGAATTCATTTTGGCAGAACGCTCGATGGGGGCCAGCATGGCGCGCATTCTGGGCGTGCATATGCTGCCCAACATCATCGGCGTTCTGGCTGTGCTGGCGGCCATGGATATCCCCACGGTTATCGCGCTGGAGGCGGGGCTGTCCTTTCTGGGGCTGGGCGTGAAACCACCGACCCCCAGCTGGGGTGCCTTGCTGAAGGACGGGTATTCATTGATCCGCCAAACCCCCTGGTTGGTGGTCGGTGGTGGGCTCCCGATCATTCTGGCGACGCTCGGATTTACTTTCCTGGGTGAAAGCCTGCGCGATGTGGTTGACCCGAAACTGAGGAAACAGCGATGACCGACACACTTCTGGAAATCGACCACCTCAGCGTCGATTACGAAACAGGCCGTGGTGACCTCAAGGCTCTGAGGGACATCACATTCGACGTCAACAAAGGCGAAATAGTTGGCATTGTCGGGGAATCCGGCTGCGGTAAGTCCACTCTGATCTCGTCCATCCTGCGTTTGACAGCGCCTAATACGCGGTTCCGCGAAGGAGAGATCAGGTTCAAAGGACAGGATCTGCTGCGGGCCTCCGAACGACATATGCGCGACTTGCGTGGGTCGGACATATCCATCGTCTTTCAGGACCCGATGCAAACGCACAATCCGGTTCTGACCATCGGGCAGCAGATGCTGGACATTCAGCACCGCTCCAAACAGTCAAAGGCGGACAAGCTGGCCCACGCAGCCAAGATGTTAGGCGCCGTTGGCATTCCCGATCCCGAAGCTCGCCTGAAACAGTATCCACATGAATTTTCTGGCGGGATGCGTCAACGGATCGCCATTGCGATGGCGTTGATGTCCGAACCTGACCTTTTGATCGCGGATGAGCCGACAACTGCGCTGGATGCAACGCTAGAGGTGCAGATCATCGAACGCCTGCAAGAGCTGCAGCGCGAGTTTCACTGTGCCATCCTGTTTATTTCACACCATCTGGGTGTGATTGCGGAGCTCTGTGATCGGGTGGTGGTGATGTATGCCGGTGCGGTGGTCGAAAGTGGGGACGTGCGAGAGATTTTCCACAATCCCAAACATCCCTACACACGCCGCCTGATCGAATGCGACCCCGGCCACATCAAGGAACGCGCCCGCGTATTGCCAACCATTCCAGGAGAAGTGCCCGATCTGGCGAACCTGCCAGGGGGCTGCATATTCCGGGATCGGTGCGATCAGGCGATGGCGCGCTGTGCCAGCGAGGTGCCCCCCTTGGATCAACTGAAGCAAGGCCACCACGCCGCGTGCTGGCTGAATCATGAGGAGGCCACAACATGAGCTTGCTGAACGTTGTGGACCTGCACACCAGTTACGGGCCGGTCAATGTGCTGGCAGGTGTCAGCTTTACCGTGCAACCCGGCGAGACCTACGCGCTGGTTGGCGAAAGCGGTTCCGGCAAAACGACCGTGATACGCGCCATTGCGGGGCTTGCGCCCGCACAGGACGGTTCGGTCACATTTGAGGGGCAGGAAATTCGCGGCGCGCCGGAACGTGTCATGCGTCCGCTGCGCAAGGATATGGCGATGATGTTTCAGGATCCGGTCGGCAGTCTGTCACCGCGCCTGACCATCCGTAGCCTGATCACCGAGCCTTATCGCATTCAGGGCATGAAAGACCGCGATCTGGATGCCGAGGCCAAGCGCCTGTTGGAAATGGTGAACCTGCCGACGCATTTCGCCGATCGCTATCCTTATCAGTTGTCGGGTGGTCAGGCACGGCGCGTGGGCGTGGCGCGCGCATTGGCGCTGGAACCCAAGCTGATCCTTGCGGATGAGCCGACCGCGGGCCTCGATGTGTCGGTACAGGGTGAGCTTTTGAACCTGCTCAACGATCTGCGTGAAAGATTGGGGCTGGCGATGGTGATCATCACCCATAACCTCAGCGTCGTGCGCCACGTGGCCGACAGAATGGGCATCATGTATCTGGGCCGGTTGGTCGAGGAAGGCACGACCGAGACGATCTTCGACGACCCGCGCCATCCCTATACACGCTGCCTTCTGAGCGCCAACCCAGAGCCCGACCCGGATGCACGATTGGAACGGATCGCCCTAAAAGGTGAACCCCCCAGCCTGCTCAAACGCCCTTCTGGATGTGAATTCCGTGAACGCTGTCCTTTTGCAAAGGAAATTTGCACCCAGACCCCGGAATGGGAAGTGGACGGCGGTCACGGGCTGCGTTGTCTGGCGCCGTTGTCGTAGAAGGAAATCCAATGCTAAGTACACTTTTCTTCAACGGCACAATCCTGACTATGGATGCGCAGAATTCTTCGCCGGAGGCGGTTCTGACCGAAGGACACAGGATTAAGGACGTTGGAACCGAGGCCGATCTGCGCGCTTGCATGCCGCCGGATACTCAGGAACGCAACCTGCGGGGGCGCACTCTGATGCCCGCGTTTATTGACCCACACGGGCATTTTCCGGATCCCGGGTTCATCCGGCTGTTCCGTGTTGACCTGTCGTCGCCTCCTCTAGGGGATTGCCGGACCATGGCGCAGGCGTTGGACAGGCTTCGGGAAAAGGCTAATGCAACGCCCGAGGGTGAATGGATCATGGGGGTGTCGATTGACAATACCTCTATTCTCGAAGGTCGCATGCCCACGCGGGCCGAGTTGGACAAGGTATCACAGCGTCATCCAATCTGGGTTATTCATGCATCGGGTCACAACGGCACGGCAAATTCTCTTGCGCTTGAGAGGCGTGGGGTTACCCGTCACACACCAGACCCGGACGGCGGCCGTTTTGGCCGCGACCCTGAAACCGGAGCCCTAACGGGATTGATCGAAGGTCTTTCGGCCATGGGAGAGATGGGCGATACCGATTTCCTGATCGACCGCGAAAGGTTCTGGCAGGGCTTTGATGCCTGCCGTGACGAATATCTGACCCATGGGGTGACCTATGCCCAAAATGCCTGGACGTCGCAAACCATGCTGGATCACTTCGCCAGCCTGCCCGCAGACCAGGATCCGGGAATTGATATCGAGCTGTTACCCGTCGGGAGTCTGGAGCCAGAACTAAGTACCCAATGGATCGGCACGAACTGGCCCTGCAACCCGCATTTCACACTAGGTCCGCGCAAACTGTTCACGGATGGGGCCTTTCAACTGCAGACCGCGTATCTGACTGCCCCGTATTTCAAGCCGGCTGATCCAGAACATCCACGTGGGATGACTTACACCTCGCAAGAGCAGCTGGATGCTGATGTCAGCAAACTCCATAGCAAGGGACTACAGATTCATTGCCACTGTAACGGCGATGCCGGCGCCGAGATGTTCATTGATGCGGTTGAAAAAGTACTGCGAGCGTCCCCTCGTACAGATCATCGTCACACCATTATTCATGGCCAGGCCCTGCGAGATGATCAGTTAGAGCGTATGGCCCAACTTGGCCTTACCGTTAGCTTCTTTCCCGCCCATGTTTATTTTTGGGGGGATCGCCACTACGACACCTTCTTGGGCCCCGAGCGGTCCGAGAGGATATCCCCGGCAGCATCAGCCGAGCGTTTTGGCGTACGTTATACGATCCACAACGATGCGTCGGTCACGCCAACACGTCCAATCCACCTGGCCCATTGTGCAGTAAATCGGAAAACCTCTTCAGGCCGTGTGCTTGGCGAGGATCAAAAGATCAACGTTCTGTCAGCTTTGCGTGCCCAAACCATCGACGCCGCTTGGCAAGTTTTCAAGGAGGATCGGCGCGGATCAATCGAACCGAGTAAAGTTGCAGACTTCGTTGTCCTTTCGCGCAATCCCCTTCACGATCCGAACCGTCTGAAGGATACACAGGTGCTCGAAACGATCCGAGCCGGTCAAAGTGTTTTTGCCGCAACGCATGCCAAAAAAGAAATCGAGCACACCTAATGAAGACCAAGCGTATTGCGATTGCGGGGTTTCAGCATGAAACAAATTGCTTTGGTGTGACAAAGGCCGGTCTCCCCGAGTTTGAGATGGCAGATTCCTGGCCCGGCATGTTGCGCGGTGAAAAGGTCTTGTTGGAAACGGAGGGCATGAACTTACCCGTCGCAGGTTTTGCTGCGGCTGCTCAAGCCGCAGGGGTTGAGGTTGTTCCAATCCTTTGGTGTTCTGCTGAGCCGTCTGCGCATGTAACCGATCATGCATTCGAAACGATTTGCGGGATGTTGTTCAATGGAATCCGAGATGCCGGCCACATTGACGGCGTTTATCTGGATCTCCACGGGGCAATGGTCACTGAAAGCTTTGCTGACGGTGAAGGAGAGCTTCTGCGCCGTATTCGAGAGCTTGTGGGTCCCGGAACTCCAGTGGTCGCAAGTTTGGATCTGCACGCCAATATCTCTGCTCAGATGGTCGAATATACGGACTATTTGTCTGTTTTTAGAACCTATCCTCATTTGGATATGGCGGAAACCGGCGCACGATGCGTTCCTGTCCTGCAGCAATTGCTGGCGGGCGAAACACTATACAAAGTGTTCCAGCCGGTGCCATATCTCATCCCTTTGCATGCGCAACATACGGGCTCTGCGCCATTCGACGAAATCTACCAGTTACCAGTTAGACTTGAGCGGCAGGAAACCTTGGCCGACATTGCTTTGGGCTTCACGGCGGCGGACTTCCCTGACACCGGCCCGGCCTGCCTTGCCTACTCAGCCACAGCCCAGAAAGCCGCCGCCGCCGCCGAAGAAATCGTCAACTTGTTTATATCCCGGGAAGCCGATCTTGATTGTTCGATGCTGTCGTTGGAGGAAGCTGTTTCGACATGCCGCGAAAGACGGGAAAAACCCGTTGTTCTCGCAGATGTTCAGGACAACGCTGGCGCGGGCGGGACGTCTGATACCACAGGCTTGCTGGCCGCACTGATTGAGGGTGGGGTAAAGAGTGTTGTGATGGGTCTTTTCCATGATCCGGACAGCGCAATGCAAGCCCATGAGGCAGGAGAGGGTGCACTGATTGAGTTGGCAATCGGTGCAAAGTCCAACCTGGCTGGACACGTTCCGGTCAAAGCAGAGTTTGAGGTCCTGGCTTTGGGTGATGGCACTTGCCGCTATACCGGAGAAATGTATCGCGGTGGCGTGGCAACGCTGGGCAAAACAGCTGCTCTGCGATTGGTTGGGCACGAGGCCGATATTGACCTTGTCGTCACAAGCATACGCAATCAATGCCTGGATCGTGCACATTTTACTCATATCGGGCTAAACCCTGCGAATTATTCAGTGGTTTGCGTGAAGAGCACCACCCACTTTCGAGCTGACTTCGAACAGATTGCAGGGAGTGTTTTTGCGGTCTCTTCTCCAGGCGCCTTTCTCTGCGATTTGGAAGAAGTCCCTTACGCTTGTATCACTAGAAGGCTTCCTAAGGCCCGTGAAGCTGATTTCGATGTTCGTGGAGTTGTAGGCACTAGGAAACTGCCCACTCTATGAAATGTGCCTGTTTGGCTACTCAGCAAACCACATTCCATTAGGATCCATCATATCTTCAGATCGAGGCGGGGCTTCCAAAACGGCCGGAAGAGTTCAATCTTCGGACATCGATTCATCACAACTTTGAGGCCCGCATCCTCGGCGAGCTGTGCTGCTTTGTCGTCGTAGACGCCGATCTGTCCCCAAAGAACTTTGGCTCCGATCGCGATGGCCTTTTCGGCGAAGCCAAAGAGTTCTTCCTTGGGACGGAAGACATCCACCATATCAACGGGTTTGTCGATTTCTTCGAGTGAATGATAGACCTTCAGGCCCCTGATTTCCTTGACGTTCGGGTTAGGGTTTACCGGCAGAATGTCGTAGCCAATTTCGCTGAGTTGTCGCAGAACGCCGTAGCTAAATTTCGTTTTGTCGGCGCTTGCACCAACCATTGCAATGGTTTTGACCGACTTCAGGATCTCGGCGAGATACTTGGGGTCGTAATCATACATACGGTCGATATCTGCTTCGGGCATCGGTTAACCTTCCTTCGGCGTCGCAATGTCTGCTTTGAGTTCGTGGGGTTTGAGTGGATCGAGGAACGGATTGCGGTAAAGCTTGTCATGGCTCTCAACCCCGATCTCCAAGGTGATGTTTGACGTCGCGCGTGCCACGCAGAGGATTACGTAGCCATTGGCGATCTGCCTATTGTTCAGCGCGACCTGTCGGCGCTGATCCACCGTGCCTGTTTTAAGTTTCGCGGCGCAGGTAATGCAGCCGCCGTATTTGCAGCCGAAGGGCAGATCAACACCCTGTTCGCGTAACGTATCCAGTAGTGGGCGTCGTGCGTCCACCTCATATGTCGCGCCATCCCTGTTGGCGATCGTCACAGTATGCGTTGTCATAGCCAAATGTCGCTTGTGCAATCACCGCCTGGATACCGGCTCTCGTGGCAGCGCGAGGGGCCATTTGGCTCTTTCCCAAAGTCCACGATGAAGTCCTCGTTGATCTTCATGCCGCCGTTTTCAGGATCGCAATCTATCATGACCATCACACCGCCTTTTTCGCGGATCTCGGGATAGAACTGGTTGTCCCAAGTCGAGAACAACGAGGTGGTGACATAGAGTCTGCGCCCGTCGAGAGAGAGTTGGAACATCTGCGGCCCACCGGCGACTTCAACCCCATTAACGGTTGGCGCTTTGCCCAAAAGCCCACCCATGAACACCTGGCCGGTCAGTTTGGGATTATGCGGGTCGGTGATGTCGTATTGGCGCATGTCGCCATGAAGCCAATTGTTGAGATAGAGGTATTTGTCATCCATCGAGATCAGGATCGCCGACATCACTCCTGGCAGCGGGATCGGCCATTCAGGGTGCATCTCATTCTCGACGTCGATGATCTTTGCCCATTGCCACTTATTCGCGTCGTCCTTCCACCAGTGAATGACGTTGGTCGACAGCGCGGCCCCACAAAACCCATGCGTGCTGTCTGGGTCATGGTGGAATTTGACTTCCAACGGCAACAGCCCGTCTTCGCCTAGATAGAAGCTTTCAACAGGCTCGCGTTTTTCGAAATCCCAAAAATGCAACTCGCGCCCGTATTTCAGGTGACCCACTTCTTCCAGATCGAAACCCGGCATAAAGGTGTTGGGCGCGGCCCATTCGGAACTCACCATCACGTTGTGACGGGGCTGATACCAGAAATCATAACCGAACTTGATGCCGCCCATCGAGTTCTCCCAGCGGCCGACGATGTTGAATTCTTTATCGAGATGCAGATAGCCGCCCGGAGCTTCACCCTTGGCGTCTCCAAGGAAGGAAATGATGATCTCCGAACCCAGACAATGCACTGTATGCGGCCCTGACAGATCGGCCTTGGCCTTAATCTCGGCCCCGTCGATAACCTTGTGCAGCCGTGGTGCGCGTGGGTCAGTGACCGTGTCGACGATATGTAGGTTGTTGGAACGCACACCGGGCAGGATCAGGTATTTTCGCGACATTGAGCCGTCGTCGTGGCAGGACGAACAAGCATTCCAGCCCATGTGATGAAGTTCATCCCCGATCCCCGGCATTTCCAGCCGGTGGATCACCTGAGAATAAGTTGGGCTTTCCGGGTCTACATCCACTGTCGCAAGATAGTCGGGCTTCTGAATGCCCGTGCCTGTATAAATGGCAATCGTGTAAAGAAGCTTCTCACGGGGGGCTTGGATTGCCTCTTGCGGGCTGGCGTAGCCCGGTCCGCAACATGCACCATCCATCGTTGAACCCTCCCTTGATCACGATTACGGTATCGTATATCGAAAATACTATTATCGCATAGTGAGAAAAATGCATCTAGAACGCTTAGCGCTGATATTGGAAGTCGTAGGTCAAAAAGGGCATGCGACTGTCGCGGAAATTTGTGCACAATCCGATCTCCCTAAGCCAACAGCCTATAGGTTGGTTCAGGATCTTGTTTCGTCCGGACTGTTGCAGACATCTGCGAGAGGGGAGTTTGCCATTGGAACCCGATTGAAGCGTATCACCCGGAGTGATCATTCTGATCCTGCGCTTCTGGAAGTGATTGCGCCGATCTTGGCCACCGGCGCCAGAGACTACGGGGCTGCGTTCTTTCTTTCCCGACTGCGCGGCAACTGGGTCGAGATCATTCACGTGGCCACGCCAGAAACGGGCGTGTCATATCTTCACCCGGGTGTGGGCAAACGGCCTATGCACGCGTGCTCTTGCGCCAAGGCAATTGCCGCCGTTTCTCCAGAGCTGCTGTCTCATGGCGAATTGAACGGGCAGCTCAAGCGGTACACCGAGCACACCATTACCAGCGGAAAAGATCTGGCAAAAGAACTCGATGTCATTCGGGCCAAAGGATACGCCGAATGTGTCGAAGAGCTGGAAAGAGGTATAAGTTCTGTTGCAACAACACTGGGCAAAACAGGTGTTGGTTCGACGTTGTCCATTGGCGCCACAGCTTCCGTTCGGGTGTTTACGCCTCCAATGCGGGTCAAAATCGGCCAAGCACTCATCGAAATGTCGCATGAGTTATCATCTGCCCTAGGATGGGATGGCGCAGACGCGAATATGAAATCCGCCTAGGTTAGTGTTGGCTAAAGCAGTGGAGAAGGTTCACGCCATCCGGCGGCGTCGAAACGTTTGATACCATTAGACGGGTTTACGGGCGGCCAAGGAGGCTAAGTATGGACGATGGAATGCGCGGGGGATTCTTCGCAGTTAATGTCAAACCTGAGCACCGGCAGTCTTTTTTGAACGCCAGCATCTTTGAAGCGCAAAGTGTTGTAAGCGAAGAGGCAGAGGTTTTCCAGTTTCAGATCATGGTGGACTTGGCAAATCCCAATCGGTTCTATTTCTACGAAGTGTTCCGGGACGAAGCAGCCGTTCAGGATCACTGGGATTCTGAAGCTTTTAAGAACTGGTTGAACACGGTCCAAACAATGCTGGATGGTGACATCGAAATTATTGCTCGGATGCGCTCGCTTTTCCCAACGACAAAAGGCTTCGAGGCCCAAAAACCAAGCCTGCTGCAGTGGTGAATCCGACCGGACGTTTGAAATTTTGGTCGCTGTGAGAAAACGACCGGATGTAGCGCTTGCCGGCTTTGGGCACGTTGCAAAAGCACAATAAAATATGCTCTGCGGACGCCGCCGCCGTTCGCTGCACGTACTACCCAATCGGATATTTCGGCAAGGTTGCACAGGTACCTACTTTTGCAAAGTCGTGGCATAGTAGCCCAAGGGGTATACACACGCGATCTACACCGGACCTTACCAGGCTTGGACGGACCGATCTCCGGATAGTGTTCGAGAAGGTTAGGGTAGTCTGGGGAGCCGCACGTCGGCCAACAATGCGCAGTGGGGTAAGCAAGCTGGTGCCCCAGTTCAGATGATATTACATTGTCCAAGAGTTTTTGCACCGTCACAAGGGTCTACGGTGGTTCGCGGATGCTTGTCGATTGAAAAGCAACCTCAAGCATCCGACATCAATTTTCGACGCTCTTAGGACCAAGCACTAGTGCATGCATCATTGCAATTTTCGTCAACCGAATACTCTGATATCAAACCGTAACCAGCGCCAGATTCTTTAGCAGTTTGGTAGATTTTGTTTCAGTATGATCGCGTGCTTTCGAACTTGCGTGGATTTGCGTTTGCGATACAGATGTTCGAACATCGTGCGCGTGCCCGGGGTTGTCGTGGGCACGCAACGGACCTGCTCTAGACATTCCCGCACTGCCGACAAGTGCGAACACCGTAGCAGATGCAATCATTACTTTTTTCGTTTTTGGTTCCTTTCGGTCGAGCATGTTTGAAGCGCTGTGTGTGTCTTTTATTTTACAATCTGCGGCTCAGATTTATTGCGCTGGCAGACCATGGTTTTAGGAAAAGGTATTAAGCTAATGCCTGAAACCCATTTCGCTTCAGACCAAACGCAAGACACTTTAGAACTGGACCTCTACGCCGATGTTCCAGCCGAAGGGGTGGTCGTTCGAGCTGCTTCCCAATCCGGTTTCACTGGTGATCTCACCATATAGCCATGAGCGATCCGAAAGCGCGACATCGCCACCTATGCTCAGGGCCGCTGTGTTCTGACCTCGCTCCGTGAACACTGCGCTTTGCCCAAACACCACCGAGGTCGCGTTGTCGAACGCATGATAAAAGTCGATTTGACCGTACAGCATCGAATTGTTTGCAAAGGCACGTTCAGCACGCAATCCGACCCGGGCGGTCAACGTGTCACTATCCACCAGAGATCCGATCTGACTACCCGCGACTCGATCAGGGACATCGTCCATGTCGATATCGCTGTACATGACCTGCGCTTGCGGGATGAGCATCCATTCGTTCGGAAGCGTGAAGGGCTTGCCAACCTCAATAGATATCTCATACCCACTGCCATCGGCATCCACTGCGCCCCCGCCATTCGGACGTACCTGGCTGTCGAAAAACCCATAGCGAAGCTGCCCGTTGATATAGAACATACTATCCGCAACCCAAAGCGCGCTCAGGGTTGCATCATAGGCGTTGGTAGAGATATTGGCGTTGGCCGAGCTGGTGCCGATGTTCGATGACAGGCTGCCGATGCCAAATTCCAGTCCGCCAAACAGCTGTCCGCCCCCGACCTCACCCAAAGGCAAATTCGCGCCATACCGCAGACTGCCGCTGTTCGTCGTCATCTCGCCGTCACCGACATCATAGCTGTCGCGTTCACCTTGGGACTCAACCCAGAACAATGGTCCTGCGGTTGTTGTCAAGTCAGTCAGCGCCAGGCTACTATTGAATGGTTTGGAACCGTTGCTTTCCGCTGCAGTGTGGTTGCGTATTTGCGAAACAGATGAGCGAACATCCTTTGCATAGCCGCGTTGGCCGAGGCCATGCGACGGGCCGGCCATGCAGATTCCAGCACTTGCAACAATCGCGAACACTGTAACGGATGTAATCATGACCTTTTTCATCTTTTTGCGCCTTTCAGCTAAGCGTGTTTGGTACGCTGTGGGTGCAATAAAGATGGCAATCTGCGGCTCAGATTGATTGCGCTGGCAGGTCAAGGTTTTGAGAAAAGGCATCAAGTTAACGCCCGGTCGGGCGTCTTTCGCAGTGGGCGTTAACTGTCAGGCAAACACTGGTTTTGCGGCAACCGCGCGCCGGATTGATCACGTAGAAGCCGACAAGTGCACCCATTCCGCTGTTGGTTTAGTTTGAAAGAATGGTCACTGGCTACGCGTAATGGCAAAGTAATTGATCGGTTTGTGACCTAAGAATTTAGCGGGTCAATGAAGCTCCGTCACATCACAGCGTTTAGCCAGCAAAAGGGGCTAACCGGCTGGAGTTAATCACCGGCATATCTCGCCCCGCTGTTCACACAGCCGGGTCTCTTGCGGCATCGTAGGCTCAGCGCCTCATTCGTTTGATCACTGTACCAGCATCAATGTCAAAAACGTTCTTTCGCCTTCTTGCATCAATGTCCACCTCAGGCAATTCAAGGAAATAAAAGGTCACGCCGCCGATAAGCTCTGTCCCGTGGCTGCCCGCTTCCCTGCATTCTTTACATACTACAGGAGATTTCCCATAATCCCGAAGATGACATCGTGCTCTGCAATTGCGTTTGTGACGTCGCGGGGCTTACGTCAAATGTGTCTGCAAATGTCACCCCAGACAATGCTGCAATAACAAGCGAGACAACGGGAGCAATCACTACTTTTTTCATCTTCTGGCTCCTTTTTTGTTCAGTATATTTGAAACGCTGCGTGTGCACTCAATTTGGCAGCCCGCTATCCAAATTGATTGTGTCGGCACGTCAGAGCATTGTGAAAAGGCATCAAGATAGCGTCCGTTTGCGATGGCCTCTGAAACAGGCGCGGCCCCTGGCACGTAGACACAGAATTTTCGACGGCCTCCCACAAAACTGAACCGATGGCAGCGTAAGCTTAGAGAGAATCTGGCTCATCTATTTTGTTTGATTGTGCGGTGAAGCAAACCTCGCGTTTCGGTAGTCTTTTGTTTGATCCTTTGTCGTCGTTTTAGGATGGATTGCTCGCGCCCGAAATAGACATCTGCGGGCGTTAAGATTTGCAGGTTCTTGCATTTGGGTTTGTGATTGTAGTGATCGACAAATGCATTGATCTGATGGTGAAGTTCACCAGGTATGTCGCCGTTTTCAGCAGGGTGCGGGTCTTCAGAGTTTGGTGTCAGCGCTTGATCTTGCCTTGGGTTTGCGGGTGTTTCGGCGTGCCCTTGACGTGTTTCATCTGTTGATCCCCTTGCCACTCGGCAAGCTTGTCCGAGACGTCGCTTGACCCGTAATCACCTAGCAGTTTTGGCTTGTGCAGGACCATTGTCAGATCGCATCCTGAGGCTTGCAACGCTAGGCCTAGCGTGTTGGTCACATCCTCGGCCTTCATCGTCGCGCAGAACTTCCAGGCGATGATGTACGGCTGTAGTCGTCGAGAGTAGTAAGCAACCCCAGCCAGCCGATCACTTTCAGATACGTGAAGTCTGTCTGCCACAGCTGGTTCGGCTGTGTGGTCTTGTTACGGAGCTCGTCTGCGACAGACAGAACCACCTCGGCCGGGCTGATGATCAGGCCAAATTACTTGAGGATGCGATAGACCGAAAACAAGAGCATTCAGAAGACTCATCTTTCCCGAACGAGATTGGGTGTTTCAGGGCGCAGAGCGGAAGTTCGCAGCAGCCGCGAGTTAGTGAGGTTGCGAAATCGGAAGCAGATATTGAGCACGCCTCAAACTATGTTTTTCTTGGCACGTCGTCACAGAGTTCCTCGCTGCTGAAGGTGTCGACAATCGTAACTAGTATCGCTGCGAATGGGTTCCTTTGTTTGACCCTGCTTACCCAATTCTGGGCCTATTATTGGGTATTGCACCCAAAATAGGCGAGCCACTCGGCTATCTAAAAACGTAGCCACGCAGCCGATGACATGTCCCGTTGCGGAAGTGAGGTGGCTGAGGGCATATTGCCATTGGCAAAAGAGGAATGGAACGCACGGTGGATTACAGATCCTGTCGCGATGATGTTCACGACAAACGCAATCTGGCCTGCCTCGACCCCATGGTTGAATGCGACAAGCGTAGTTGGAGTATTACTGCCAGGCGGTTCAATATCCCGCAGATCAGCGACGAAACCGAGGCCGCGTAACAGGCCGAAGCCAAACGCGATGAGCCATTTTGAGCGCTCGAACAAACGCACCTGCTTTTCGTCCCGTTTGAGCACTTCAACTGCCTAGAATACAATAGACAGCGCTATGATCGCTCCAACCGGGGGCGGGTATTGAAACATGAGGTAGTGCGACAAGCGGCATTCATCGGCGACAGAGCAATGCAAAGTACAACCAAGAAATCGGCGCGGGATCATTGCGGCAACTTTTCACCCAGATTGTCCGGAGTGGGCATGGAGATGTCTACTTTGCGTTTCAACTCATTTATCTGCGTGTCGGGAAACTCGGATTTCCAATTGCAGTGCCCGTCAAATAGAACCTCATCACGAATGGACTCAAACGCGCGCAAGGCGGGCTGTTGGGGCGGATCTACCCACACAATATTGGCGCAATATCCCCAGGGCACCGGGCCGGGCCTTTGTCCAGGCGGCAAGCTGCTGATCGTTTAAATAAAATGCACCCAAACGTACCGGCGACTTGTTGGACAGGTGTTGTCGCAATAATTGCCGGTAGCAGACTAAGTGTGCCAAAATCATCCAGGTTCGCCCCGGAATTCAACGCAGCGATTGTTGTCTCAGTGGTTTCTGGGTCGAGATCAGGCCCAAATCAGATTTGATGAAACGCAATTGCCGCTGGACTCAGGAAACGCTCAGAGTATTTGTTAAGGTTCTCTTTCAGTGCCGCATCGTCAGGTTCCGTCGGTTGCACCACCTACAGTGTCAAAAAGTGCGTCTTTTTCGCCAATCTGCGGCGAATGGCACTTTCGCCACGATCAAGGACTGGTGCGCGCCCCTCGCGCGCCAACCCGTTTGGACGCGAAGTCAGTTAATCTAAAGTTGGAGGTCGCTGCGAGGGTGTCTGAAATTGTTGGATCCACCGATTAATATCCACGTCATCAATGACAATCTGGCTCAGATCAACTCGGGATGTAGGAACGAATACCAGCCAAATATTGCTAGCCCAAGAAGAAAGAAATGTAACAGCGGCTCTTTGCGAAATAGCTTGTGTATTCCGGAGTTTGGTAAGTTTGTTGGCTGCTACAAAGCTGATCACAAAACCGGAAGAGCGCTCCTTTGCCTGGGACCATTATTGCGGGACGACCACAAGTGAGCCGTATTTTCGCTGAACCAACCCGTCGGCCTCCAGCTCTGCCACCAGCTTGGCGAAGGCACTTCGGGACAAGCGACAAATCTCAGCCAAATGCTGTTGGGTCAGGGGTATGGCGCGGGTCGGTGCAAAAGCGTCGGATATCCTGGTCAGGATTGTAAGGCTGCGCAGTTTGGAATCCGCCAGCATAAGATCACGGGCAACGCGAATGGCAAGTGCGCCATTTATGACGGCCAGTGCCCCAAGTGCACGCCATATCGGTTGGTCGTCCTGCTCTAGTTGGATCAAAGCCTCGTACGGGACCCGAAGCAGCTGGCAATCTGTCAGAGCAATCGCGCCAATCTGACGGGGCAAGCCGGTGATTGCCGCCGCCTCTCCAAACCAGGCACCGGGCCCGAACACATGGCCCAACACGATCCCTGATTGGCCATCGTCTAACTGAATTCCAACAGCGCCTGACACCACGGCAAAGACGGATTGATCGTGATCAGAGAGTGCATAAATTCCCGCACCACTTTCGACACTCACACTGCGACCTGAATTTACCAGGCTGTTAGCCAGACGTGTATCTATCGCACGAAGCCAGGGAGATGCCGCCACTAAGGCCTGAATCTCGTTTGTTCTGGGTGGTTTCTGCATCAAATATCCAATTTAAGACAATCTCCGCACGCGTTTTGGATTATCATATCTGAAAGCGTGCGAACAAGCGCTCTGTATCTGGGAGAGTGAATTTGAAGACAACAATAGTGCTACTTGCGTTGTCTGCTTCGGTGTTCTTGTGCGCGCAAAAGGTGCAAGCCGCAGAGGGAGGTATCGAGACCTATCTTCTTGGCAGCCGTGACAGCATGTCGGGCATCCTACCGCCTCCCGGAACATACCTAAATAATGATTTCGTGTATTTCAGCGGCACCGCTCCCAGCATGGCTTCGGGCGGTGTGGTCGTGACGGACCCTGATGTAGAGGTGTTTACTTATAAATTCAATTTCACACATGTTTTTGACGCGCAGTGGGGCAATGCGCGATTGGGCCTCAATTTCAATTTGCCCTACGTTTCGGCAAACGGGCAGTATTCTGGCGACCTCAGCTCGGGGTTTTCCGGAACCCTCAACGATGACGGCGAACATGCCTTTGGTGATATCGTTCTTTCGCCTCTCTTCAACTGGAGCAAAGGCAAGTTACACACAACATTGGCCTTACAGTTCTTTCTGCCCACTGGCCACTATCAGACGACGCAAATCAACGTCGCAAACCGGTCGATTGACGCCCTGAATGCCGGGAAAAACCGATTTGCATTTGACCCAACCCTGTCGATGACCTGGTTCGACCCGACCACGGGATGGGAGTATTCAGGATCGTTTGGCGTCACCTTCAGCGCCGAGAACGACGCAACCGACTATCAGACCGCGCCCGAGGCGCATTTTGAAGGCGCGGTCATGCGGCATTTGCCCAACAAACTTGCCCTTGGGCTAACGGGATATGCCTACCATCAGATCGGTGATGACAGCGGCAGCGGGGCGGATGGGATCAAACAATTGCTTGGCGCTGATAGTTTGGAGGCCAGTGTTTATGGGCTGGGCCCGATCGTCACCTGGTCAACCCAGGTTGGCCAGACGCCGATTTCAATCAAGGCAAAGTACATCAAGGAGTTTGGGGCCAAACGTAGATTTGAAAGCGACAAGGTCTGGATGACCGTTGGATTGGTGTTCTGATGAGGTGTGTTCTGTCTATTGTCCTGATGGCTGTCATTCCGACCTCTGCGATTGCACAGCAGGACAATCAGACATTGGCCAGCCAAGCCAGCGACCCGACCGCGTCCTTGATGTCGTTTCAACTGCAGAATTTCTATTCACCTTCTTCGCATAACGCGAACGGGGCACTGAACGTTACCCAGTTTCGCGCCGCCATTCCGTTTCAGTTGGGGGGGATCAGTAACATTGCCCGCCTGACGCTTCCCTCGGTTACGTATAACTCAAATGGCAACACCGGGATCGGCGATGCCACCCTATTCAATCTGGCAGCCTTTGACCGTTCGTGGGGCCGTTATGGGATCGGTGTCGTGGCCCTGCTGCCAACGGGTGCTGATGGTGTCAGCATCGAAAAATGGGGGTTGGGGCCAGCGCTTGGTTTCGTGGCGCGGCCCGGGTGGGGGCTTGCAGGGCTATTCAATCAGAACATTCTGACTGTTGCCGGCGACAACACGCGACCGGACGTTAACATTTCGACTCTGCAACCCATCGTCAGCTACACGCTTGATCAGGGCTGGTCGGTCGGCACATCTGACATGACTGTTGTATACGATTGGGACCGATCACAATTCACCAGCCTGCCGATTGGGCTGAAAGTCTCGAAGTTGAGCAAACTCGGCGGTGTCCCGGTTCAGTGGCAGCTGATCTATGAGCGTAATTTCTATGATACCGGCACCGGGCCACAAGACACGATTGGCCTGACAGCAAAGCTGTTGGTGCCGAAAAGACGATGGGCGGATATTTGAACGAAAGGGTTTGAGATGACCATGCATTTGACTCTGGCAACTGCACTTGCGGTGTCACTTACGTTACCCGCGCTGGCGCAGGATACGGCCTCGGCTGACAACGCGGCTGGTGACCTCAAGGGGCAGCCTTATTCTCCCAATGCCAACCGGGGATTTCCGACCAGGGTCCTGTTCGGTGATACGCATGTCCATTCGGCATTGTCGGCGGACGCAGGTGGCGGCGGCACGACTTTGATGCCGCGAGATATGTACCGGTTCGCCCGGGGCGAGCAGGTGACGTCGAACACCGGGCAACCCGTCAAGCTTGAGCGTCCTTTCGACTTTTACATGCTGACTGAACACACCGATGGTATGGGGGTGATTACTGACATCAAAAAAGGTGCGCCAAATATCATGGCGGACACACAGGGCAAGAAGTTTCACGAAGCGTTCGCAAAGGGCGGTGACGAGGCCAAACAGGCCAGCATCGACCTGATCGCGCAATTCAGTCAGGGCACGTTGAGCCAGGCGTTGCTGTATCAACCCGGGATGCCAGGCTATGACAATACCTGGCGCGATCTGGTACAGGCCGCAGAAGAATTCAACGACCCGCATGTCTTTACTGCGATGATCGCTTATGAATGGACCTCGTTGACCGAAGGCAATAACCTGCATCGCAATGTCATCTTTCGCGATGGACCTGAGAGGGCGTTGCAAGTGGTTCCATTCCTGATGGCGCCTCCAATGGGCAGCCCGGATCCCCGCGATTTGTGGAAATGGATGCAAAGCTATGAGGACAAGACCGGAGGGGACGTGCTTGCTATTCCGCACAATCCGAACCTCAGCAACGGCATCATGTTTGCGCTGAATGACACGTTGAACAACAACGCGCCTTTTGACCGAGAGTATCTGCAAACCCGGCAGCAATGGGAAAAACTGGTTGAAATTGGCCAGACTAAAGGAGACAGCGAAACCCATCCGATGCTGTCCCCGACAGATGAGTTTGCAGAATACGAACGGTGGGATTGGGCCAATCTGGATGTCTCCGAAGCCAAAACGCCTGAGATGCTCGCCACGGAAATGGTGCGCAATACGCTAAAAAATGGTCTGGCTTTTGATCAATCCGATGGGATCAACCCCTTCAAGTTGGGCTTTGTGGGTGGTTCGGATATCCACACCGGGCTGACCACGCAGCTCGACAACAACTTCTTTGGCGCATTCACTTGGATGGAGCCGTCAAAAACCCGCGCCACCTCGGTGGCCAAAGGGAATGCGGATTTGGGAATTTCCTATAAGGGTTGGCAATATGCCACTCCGGGTCCGACGGCCGTCTGGGCCACTGAAAACACCCGGGCGGGTATCTTTGACGCGATGGAACGGCGCGAGGTCTATGCGACCACGGGCCCACGCATCACAGTGCGGTTCTTCGGCGGAGACTTCGTGGCCGACGACATCAAACACCGCGAGTTGGCCCGGATCGGCTATTCCAAGGGTGTCCCGATGGGGGGCGATCTGGCGGGTAGCGATGCACCGTCTTTCCTTGTTTACGCCCTGCGTGATCCGATTGGCGCTAACCTGGACCGCATCCAGATTATCAAGGGCTGGGTTGATGCAAACGGCGAGACCCATGAAAAAATCCACGACGTGGTTTGGGCCGGTGATCGCACGCCCGGTGATGACGATAAATTACCACCCGTCGGAAATACCGTCGATCTGAGCATCCCAAGCTGGACCAATGATATTGGCCGGGCTGAACTGGGTACCGTGTGGACTGATCCGGAGTTCGACCCCTCGCAGCACGCATTCTACTATGCTCGTGTTATCGAAATCCCGACGCCACGCTGGACCGCCTATGATGCGGTTCGCTTTGATGTCGACATGCCCGATGAAGTCAAGATGATCACGCAAGAGCGCGCCTACACCTCGCCAATTTGGTACACACCTGAAGGATGAAGCCGATGAAAACACTTATTATTGCGACATCCACCTTGGCGCTTTCGACTATGGCGTTGGCGGAACCCAACCCAATGCGTAACGCATACTTTGGCGAGACCCATATGCATACGGCACTGTCGCTGGATGCATATATCGGTGGTGCACGACTGATGCCGTCTGACAGCCTGCGCTTTGCCAAGGGCGAGTCAGTCTTGGTAAATGGACGTCACAAACAATTGTCGCGCCCGCTCGATTTTGCAGCGGTCAGCGATCACGTGGAATATTTGGGCGAGATGTATTCGACGATATTCCCCGAGGCACCAGGATACGAGCAAGAAGATCTGCAACAACTACGCAGCTTGGAAACGCTGAAAGACAAACAGGATTGGTTCTACAAGTACGTCATCGCCAACAATCGCAGTGAAAATCCTACCCATCCACCTTTCTATCAGGGGCCTGAGACCACCAAATCCGGTTGGCAGATCATCATCGATGCCGCCGAGGAACACAATGATCCGGGCAGTTTTACCGCCTTGATTGCCTTTGAATGGTCCGCAGCGCCGAACGGTGGCAACATGCATCGCAACGTGATCTTCCGCGATAGCGTGGTCCCGGACCTTCCGATGTCCAGCTATGATTCCAACAAGGTCGAAGACCTCTGGGACTGGCTGCAAAACGCACAAGACAACGGATCAACACTTTTGGCGATCCCGCATAATTCGAATGCGTCAAAGCAGCAGATGTTTCCCGAACTCAACAGTTTTGGCGAAGCACCGGACAAGGACTGGGCCAGCACCCGGCAGGCTTGGGAGCCGCTGATCGAAATGATGCAGATCAAGGGTAATTCTGAAGTACACGAAGCATTCTGGCAGGCGGATGAGTTCGCCGGTTTCGAAAACGCGAATTCCATTCAGAAAAACTCAAACCGGTATTTCCACAAGCGCGACTTTGTGCGCGAAGGGTTGAAACTGGGACTGGCGGCCCAACAGGAGTTGGGCGTAAATCCCTACAAATACGGGTTCATCGGCGGCACTGACAACCATAATGGCCTGATGTCGGATGTGGCCGAAGACGATTTTATCGGTGGTCACGGTCCCGAAGATGGTAGTGTTGATCGACGTCGCAAGGGCGGGGTTGGCGGTTGGATCGACGGGATAGACCTTTCGATTGGTTCACTTGCTGGTGTCTGGGCCGAGGAAAACACCCGAGCTTCGATTTGGGACGCGATGAAACGGCGTGAAACTTTCGCCACTTCCGGGCCTCGGGTCAAAGTGCGGATGTTCGGTGGCTCGGACCTTGCGGACAATCCGACCGATCCCGTTGCAATGGTGGAAGATGGCTATGAAAACGGCGTACCGATGGGTGGTGATTTGATTGGAGACAAAGCGCCCACTTTCACCGTATATGCGCAAAAAGACCCGGACGGCGCCAATCTGGATCGCATCCAGATCATCAAGGGCTGGGTCGACTCAGCGGGGGAGATCCACGAAGAGATCATCGACGTGGCCTGGTCCGGCGATCGCGAGATCACCGCAGATGGCAAACTTCCTTCGGTGGGCAACACCGTCGATCTGACAACTGCGCTGTATACGAACGAAATTGGTGCCCCAACATTGATGGGTAGTTGGACTGACCCAGACTTCAACCCAGAGCAAAGCGCGTTCTATTATGCACGTGCTATCGAGATTCCGACGCCTAGGTGGTCGACGTATGATGCCGTTCGTTCTGGCCTTCCTTTGTTGGAAGAAGTCCCCGCTACGATTCAGGAACGCGCCTGGGGCTCGCCGATCTGGTATTCACCCACCGGATAATCAGAGAATTCAACTTGGGCAACAGTTGAGTTTTCAAGTCTTACAACATGCGGAAAGCAACGCCAGGTTCAAATCCTGAAGAAGTGCGGTAGCCCTTACCGGTAACGCATGTAGCTCGCAACTAACGGTTTTTTCCCCGCGCTGCGTCCGAGATCAACTGCAGGCCCAGTGTGACGGCCGGAACAATGTCCTTTGTATCAATCTATCAAAGCTCGGGCTGCGCTGGCGCCTCATCGTCGACTGGTGTTTGCTGATGTGACACGAGCTTCCAAATACCTGCATCGTTCAAATAGGTCGACGCACATAGCGCATGGTAAATCGGAGCGTCAGGACGCTCGGCTGAAACCCGATATGCGAGAACAGCAATCTCACCTTTTTGATTGAAATGTCGGTCGCTCATTCGAACCGTCCGCCATCCTGCCGTACCTTGCGCACCAGTCGTACCGCGTTGAATTTTCGCTGGGTACGGGAAGATCATCACGGCATCTTCAGATATTTCTGAATGTGCGGATTCGAAACCGTTTAACCACAGCCGCTCTTCTGTTGCCCAAAGTTGGTCTTCAGTGGTCATTTCCCTCTCCCTTATTGCGTACGCCTCAATAGAAAATGGCGCTTTTTGAAATCTGTTTCTGAATTGACCCCAAGAAACTGGAAACAAGAACAATTTCTTTCATAGGTTAGGCGTTCTGCACCTAGCCGTCACCTCAATTGGTATTCTGGGCGCTATCGGGTCAAATTTCCAGGGTCTGCGAACTTTTAGCGCCACTTCTGTTGATCTAAGCGAGGAGGCGAAGTCGGCTTCGTTCGGACATAACCGAGTGTTGAAAGCGTTCGGTTTTCCATTCCTTGGTGCAATCCTATTCAACCAGCAGGAACCCCAAAAATAAAAACCGCTCCGGAAACAACACTTAGCGCCAAAAAGGCAGCGGCTTTTTTCCCGTCACCCTTACGCTTACGTGCAGCTTCAAATGCGACCAAGCATTGAAGGGCATAAAACAAGGCAAAGGCACGGCTTGCCAAGGCAATCACCTGGTCAACATCAGTCGACCACAGAATGCCGACTCCAACCAGCGCAATTAAACCATAGGCGTGGCTGGGGTTTACGCGATCATGAGTGATCTCGCCGATCAGGCCGGCATCCCCAATACTGTCTGCAACAGATGCGCTAAATTGGCTGGCTGTCGCAGCAATTGTCAAAGAAATCGGCAGTATGCCCGCGACCAAAGCCGAGACAGATATAACAGCAGCAACTCCCTCTCCCTGAGACAGATCTATCAGCAGCGGCGAAAGGAGTATGAAGAAGACAATGTAAATAACCCCGGAGAGCAACTGCGCGTTCCACATCGCCTTAATTCTGGTCTGCGCATCAAATTCCTCGCCCATGAACCTTGTCGTTTCAAATCCCTGCACAACAATCAGCAACCCGAGAAGAACAGGAAGTGACTTAAGCTCGAATTTGCCAGCAGCTGACAGAAAGTCGCCCGGCCCGACGATCTTCCCGAATGCAAAAACCGCAAGAGCCGCAAGAAAACCAGCTATCACTGATAGATTTAAAGCTGTCGCATAGCGTTCAACGCGGGCAACTTTTTGCGCTCCACCGCTCCAACCTAATAGCCCAATTGCTATCAAAAGACTTATCGCGATGGGTTTTGCTAACTCTGGCCGGTCGATATTTGCGCCCTGTAGGACAAAGTGCCCGAGAAGGGCAAGGTAATAGGAAACGGAAATGAAGTAGGCAAATGCGAGAACAATATGACTGAGTTGCTCAATCGAATGCAGAACATGATCCTTGTCAGCTGCCAATTGTGGTTCGACAACTCTGATGTTGTAGCGAATTGTCCATCCAATCAGCATTGCCACGAGAATTAACAGCGCCATCGCAAGCGCAGCAAAGCCCCCGAACTCCCGGGCAAGCAGAGGGGCGGAAACCAGAAAACCACTCCCGATGATTGAGGCGAGTGGGGTAACTGTGGCGCGCCAAATCGCGGTTTGTGAAAACGGAGCGAACAGTAATCCTAAAAGAACGACTGCTCCAATGGCCACAAAGGTAATTGTCGGTATCAAATCAACAGACCTATCCGGTTCGGGCGTGTTCTTCGCCTCTTGAGAAATTCTATCCGATTTAACTACTTCTAACTGTGTTTCGGCCCTTTCCCTATGTTTAATCTAAGCATTGATTATTTTGCTGTTGTTGAGAAAATTTCCTGACAGGCTCCGTTGCGTGTCGCTGCCATCCATAGGGATGCGACACTCGGGCGTGCACCGAGTAAGTGGTTTGGCGAAGCCGCACCGCAGCACTTGCGATCAATATGAAGGTCCGCTTTGGGCCGAAACCAAACGCCGGATTTTAGTTCAGGATCAAATCATATGTCTCATCACCGAAGTATAGGTCCGTGCAAAGCTATCCCATTCGTCAGATCGCAGCAAAAGACCTTCCTGTTGCTTGGCGGGTTGCAGGCAGCCTTCGCTGGCGCTCCTATCACTTTCGAGCAGCGGCGGAGCGCGACGCAAACTCCATGAGGCGTTTGAACTTCGGGCAGTCCATATGGGTCTCCGCCGGGCAATCTGCCACATGACGGAGCGCATCCCGAAGCCGGGTCAGGCCTCGGATTTGTTCGTCGAGAGTGTCTGCCCGTAGGTGTAATTCGGGGCGAGGCAATTTCGGTGTTCCATCTTTGGCGAACATGCCTCTGATCTCAGCAAGCGAGAACCCCGCCATTTTCCCTAAAGAGATCAAGGCGAGTTGCGTCAACACCAAGGTCTCAAACTGCCGCCGCAGGCCATTCCTCGCAGCTGATTGGATCAGTCCAATTTCCTCATAATAGCGCAGTGTTGAGGGCGGGACGCCGCTCCTTTTAGACAAGACACCGATATCAAGAAGTTTCATGGTTGACCTCAAGTTGACTTGAAGTGGCAGAGTAACTTCTCACTGGTACACGAGACAAGAGAATTTACGATGACCGATGCGATACAGGCACAAAATCCCACTCCCATCCTGATTGCCCTCGCTGCGGCGACACTGACCGCCTCATTGGGAATCAGTATAGCGGCGGTACTGCTTCCGACACTGGCACACAGCTTCTCCGCGACAGTGTCGGAGGTGCAATGGGTAATGCTGGCTTATCTCACATCAGTGACCATCGCCGTTGTATCGGCCGGACGGCTTGGCGATCTATTCGGCCATCGCCGCTTGCTGGTTTTAGGTCTCATCGTTTTTATAGCAGCGTCAGTATTAAGCGCGACGGCTCCGAGCCTCAGCTTGTTGATCGCTGGACGTGCGTTGCAGGGGCTTGGCGGAGCGATCCTGATCGCGCTTCCGATGTCTATCGCACGTGATCTCGTCCCGACAGAGAGGTTGGGCACAGCGATGGGGTTGCTCGGGACGACTTCCGCTGCCGGGACTGCATTGGGCCCCTCGCTGGGTGGTGTGCTACTTGCTATGGGCAACTGGCGCATGGCATTCTGGTTTCTTGCCGGGTTCGCCAGTGTTACGCTTTGTCTGTCCGTCGCCTCTATCACGCGCGATTGCGAACGGAGGACCGTATCTTTCCGAGAGTTGGATTTTCCGGGAACCTTTGTGTTGGTGATAGCTCTCTCAGCCTACGCGGTGGCAACCAGCGGTGGGGCATCAAGCATTCCGTTGTCTCCGGGCGCGCTTATTTTCACTGTTTTGATCGCAATCGTCGTGTTTGGGATGGTCGAAGCCCGTGTGGCCTCTCCACTGGTGCCCATGAAATTGCTCCGCGACCAGAGAACAAGTATCGGGCTTTTGATGAACCTGCTGGTCAGTGCAATCATGATGTCAACTTTGGTTGTTGGTCCGTTCTATCTAGCTTTTTCTCTGGGGTTGAACGATGCAGCCATTGGTTTGGTTTTGGCGGCGGGGCCATTGGTCGCCGCGCTCTTCGGTGTTCCGGCCGGTTGGGTAACAGATCGGGTTGGCGCAGATCGCGCGATGATCATCGGCCTTGTGCAGACCACGTTTGGTCTGCTGTGCTTGGCATACCTGCCGCGATACTTCGGAGTCGGCGGCTATTTGATCTCACTCATCATGCTGACGCCTGGCTTTCAACTTTTTCTTGCCGCCAACAACACAGCAGTTCTGATCCACGCTGCCAGGGAACAGCGTGGCCGACTCTCTGGCCTCCTCGGGCTCTCGCGGAATTTAGGTCTGATGACGGGTGCTTCTGCTATATCCACACTGTTTGTTGCCATAGTCGGGACTGGAGATACTGCGAATGCTCCGGTTGCGGATATTGCACATGCTTTTTCGATGACCTTTACGGCCACTGCATGTTTGGCCCTGATCGCCATGGGATTGGCGATTTTCGGCCAAGTTCGGCACGCCCGCGAGGCACCTAACCCAGCTGAGTAAGATGGTTGAGGAAAGCGGGGCCGCTAACTGTGGGGCGATTGTGGAAAACCGGAAATCACACTCTTTGATGAGGACGGGCTTTGAAACGGCAATGGTTAGGGGCCAACGGGAGTAATAAGTGCCGTGTCTGGACAGTGAGAGATACGCATGCTGCTTCATTTTGTGTCACACCTGTGTGTCACACCGCTCGAATGCTTGCATCTAGTTGTGTTGCTGGAGTTTGGTGGAGCCTAGGGGAGTCGAACCCCTGACCTCTTGCATGCCATGCAAGCGCTCTCCCAACTGAGCTAAGGCCCCTTCCAGGTACCGCTGTAGCGGTGGACGGACGTTTATGAGACGACGGCAATGAGCGCAAGTCCAAAAATGGATTATGCGGAAAAGATTCTGCCTCGCATCCGGGGGTAGTTTGAGGCGGCGCAACGGCCGCCCCGGACCGGTTTTAGCTTTCTTCTTCTGCTGGCATATCGGTGATTTCGTCCAGCGAAACGTCGTCACTGCTGTCGTCATCATCATCCAGCAGATCATCGTCCAGCTCGACGTCGACACTGTCGTCATCGTCCAGAACCAGATCTTCTTCCGACGCATTTTCGCGTGCTTTTGCCGACGCGGCATCTTCCGCATCTGCGGCGATCATCCGGCTCTTGCCGGTTTCAAGCTCCACGATCTCGCCGGTGTAGGGGCTGACGATCGGGTTCTTGTTCAGGTCGTAAAACCGCTTACCGGTGGTCGGGCAAACGCGTTTTACACCCCATTCTTCCTTGGGCATTTCAGATCCCCTTGATATCAGGTGAGTCGTAGTAATGATTCAGGTCACGTGCCACATGCAGCGGGCACTGTCAAAGCCTTTGAGCAGGAGAAACAGGCACATGGGGGACCACGCATTGCCCGGAAAACCGCCGGTGCCGCTAACGCTGCGCAAATCGGCCAGGGCGCGGCGTATCAGCTTGCGAATTTCTCAATTGGACGGGCGGGTTACACTGACCTACCCTAAAGGTGTAGCAGAAGCCGAGGCGCTGAATTTCGCCAAGGTCAAGGAAAACTGGATCCGTGAGCATCTTGAGGACAGACCCAACCCATTGGCCGTGGGATTCGGGCAATCAATCCCCATTGAAGGCAAAGAGAGGCGAATCGTACCGGCAGAGGGCCGACGCGTTCTGCTGCGGGACGCAGAGGTTGCAATCCCCAAAGGGGCCGAAGCTCGGCGATTGGCACGGTTCCTAAAGGAACTGGCGCGGGATCGCCTGACCGAGGCCTGCGACGATTATGCGGCAATGCTGGGCCGACCTTATTCCAGCCTGACCTTGCGCGATACGCGGTCTCGTTGGGGATCGTGCAGTTCGACTGGTGGTCTGATGTTTTCGTGGCGCCTGATCCTCGCGCCATCGGACATCCTTCATTATGTCGCCGCGCATGAGGTCGCACATCTGGCCGAAATGAACCATTCCACCGCGTTCTGGGCGCAGGTCGAGCGCCTGTTTGGTGACTGCAAAGCCCAAAGGCGCTGGCTGCGCGACAACGGGGCGCAGCTTCACCAGTATAGATTTGATAGCGCGACGAGTTGACCGCGCGGCAATTTGTGATCACATGGGGATATGTTAAGCGCTCGCCCAACCGACACCCAACCCGCAGCTCATGATCTGGTCTATCGAGCCCTGCGCTCACGTATTATGCACGGCGACATAGCGCCCGGGCAGGCGTTGACCCTGCGCGGCATCGGCAAGGAATTTGATGTCTCAATGACGCCTGCGCGCGAAGCGGTGCGGCGACTGGTGGCCGAAGGGGCGCTCTTCCTGTCTTCTTCGGGTCGGGTGTCCACGCCCGAGCTGACCAATGACCGTATCGAAGAGCTGGCAGCCCTGCGTGCACTGCTAGAAGTCGAACTGGCCAGTCGCGCATTGCCCCGTGCACATATGGCCCTGATCGACCGATTGCAGAGTATCAACATGACCGTCGCGGAAATGGTCACGAAACGGGATGCCGTCGGTTACATCCGGTCGAACCTGGAATTCCATCGCACGCTGTATCTGCGTGCTCAGGCTCCGGCGATGCTGGCCATTGTGGAAACGGTATGGCTTCAGCTAGGGCCAACAATGCGGGCGCTCTATGGGCGGTTGCGGCGGACAGAGCCGCCGCATTATCACAAGCTGATCATCGCGGCGTTGAAGGCGGGGGATGAGCCCGGATTGAGGCTGGCTGTACGGTCTGATGTGACGCAAGGGCTGCGGATGCTGGTCAGTTAAGCGGCTTGTCGCCGAAGTGATCGGGTTGCCGTTTCCAAGCACCGCAGAACTAGCTTGCGCACTTGGTCTGCGATACTCTGACCCAAATCACAACAAGAGCAGATTTCAGACATGATCAATCGACGCCTATTTTCAGTTGGACTTGGGTCAACGTTTTTGGCCGCCTGTTCCGGTGGCACGCCAACCAGCGCCCCGGCAACGCGGATGCAGGCCGTCCCCAACGCAGGCTATGACGCCTGGGTTGCCGGCTTTAAGTCCCGCGCGGCCTCGCAAGGTATTTCTCAAACCACCATCAACCGGGCCTTTCAGGGGGCGGGGTACCTGCCGGGCGTGATCGAACGAGATCGCAATCAGGTCGAATTCAAACGCTCGCTTGAGGATTATCTGGCGATTGCAGCTTCTGATGAAAGGATCGCAACCGGCAAGCAGATGCTGGTGCGCCATGCAGGACCCCTGTCAGAGATCGAGGCAAAGTACGGCGTCGATAAAGAGGTTATCGTTGCCGTCTGGGGCCTGGAAAGCCGTTATGGATCTCGCCGGGGGGACGTGCCGGTGGTGTCGGCAGTGTCGACCCTGGCTTATGACGGCCGTCGCGGCGCGTTTTTTGAAAAACAGCTGATCGCTGCCCTGAAGATCATTCAAGAGGGCGATACAACGCCCGCGAACATGACCGGCAGCTGGGCCGGGGCGATGGGGCATACGCAGTTCATCCCGACGTCTTACTTGGCTTATGCGGTGGATTTCACCGGTGATGGCCGTCGGGACATCTGGTCCGAGGATCCCACGGACTCTTTGGCCTCGACCGCCGCCTATCTGGCGCGGGCTGGCTGGGTGCGCGGACAGCCATGGGGTGGCGAAGCTGGCACTGTTTCGGGAACACCTGTCGCGGTGTTACAGCCGCAAACGCCGGGGCCGCGCATTGCGGTGTTCCGCAATTTCCAGGTGATCAAGCGCTATAATAACTCGGACAGCTACGCGATCGGCGTTGGACATTTGTCTGACCGGATCGCTGGTGGTGCGCCATTTCAGGCCTCGTTCGGGCCCGATGCGACCGGGTTGACGCTTGAGGATCGCAAAGAGCTGCAGCGCCGCCTGACATCCGCAGGGTACGACACGCAGGGCGCGGATGGGGTTATCGGCAACAACACGAAATCTGCCATCAGCGCGTATCAACGCGCCAGTGGCTTGGCCGTAACCGGGGAACCTTCGGCGGCTTTGTTGCGCCAGCTCGGTGGCTGACGCTTTAGGCCGCCAACCCCTTCGAGCCGATATCCAGGAATTTTTGACGGCGGTCCTTGATAAGGGCTGCCGCATCCTTGCCATCCAGCTCTTTCAGCATAGCAGCAATAGCGCCGCGTACAGAGTCGACCGTTGCGGCGCGGTCGCGATGCGCGCCGCCCTTGGGTTCGGTGATGATGTGATCGCAGACGCCCAGCTTTTGCAGGTCTTGTGCGGTCAGGCGCAGGGCTTCGGCGGCCTCACGCATTTTCTCTGAGTCTTTCCACAAGATCGACGCGCAGCCTTCGGGCGAGATCACCGAATAGACCGAATGTTCCAGCATCGCTACACGGTTTGCTGTGGCAAACGCCACCGCACCGCCTGAACCACCTTCGCCAATGATCACGGACACCAGCGGAACGCCGATCTTCAAGCACATTTCGGTCGACCGCGCGATGGCCTCGGACTGGCCGCGTTCCTCGGCACCTTTGCCCGGATATGCGCCTGCCGTGTCGATCAGGGTGATGACGGGCAAACCGAAACGTCCGGCCATTTCCATCAGGCGCACAGCCTTGCGATACCCCTCGGGGCGGGCCATGCCAAAATTCCGTTCAATCCGCGATTTGGTATCCGAGCCCTTTTCGTGCCCGATCACGATGACAGGCTGATCATCGAAACGCGCCAGACCGCCGATCACAGCCAGATCGTCAGCGAAGTTGCGATCACCCGCCAGCGGCGTGAACTCGGTAAACAGCTCGGCCACGTAATCCTGGCAATGGGGGCGTTCGGGGTGACGCGCAACCTGACATTTCCGCCATGGGGTCAAATCGCCATAAAGCTCATCCAGCAACTTGGCGGCCTTGGCATCCAGCGCGGCGGCTTCTTCGGCCACGTCCATCTCTTCGTTGGCGCGGGCAAGCGCGCGCAATTCCTCGGCCTTGCCTTCAATCTCGGCCAGGGGTTTTTCGAAATCCAGATACTGGGTCATGACGCCTCTCAACGCGGAAGTTCATTGCTATATGAACTTGCTGTCAGAGGAATGCAACACAAGGTAAAGCGGGCCCCGATCAGGGGCCGCGCCAGTATGGGTTACTTCACAGGTACGTAGCTGGACGGTAGGCCGTCGTCGTCAGCGTTCACCATGTAGTACTGGTTCTCGCCGCTGTCCCAGACCAGAAATGCGTCCGCGCCTTCGGGTTTGGTCTGTTCGCCCCATGGGGCCTGAATGGTCAGAGCAACGCTTTTTGCATATCCCAGATCAGACAGGCGCAGCATATCAACTGGCGTCGTCTTGGGCGCACCTACAATGCCGGGCGCTTGATCTTCGAACATCGCCTTTACCTCAGGGGCCATGTCCAGCCGTTCGATCAGGCGCGCATTCTTGGCCGCAACATCGTCCAGTGAAACCAGCTCGTAGGCCTCGTCAAACGTGCTTTTGCCGATGATGTAGAAGTCCGGGCCATCCTTGCGGAACTGCAGCGCAATGATCGAGCCGACGTTCTCGGTCAGGTAAGCCTGATCGTAACTGGTGCCATCAACCGAACCGAGGTTTTCGCGGATCGCGTCGGGGATGGCGTCGAAGTCATCGCTGGTCAGCTGCCAACCCAGGATTGGGCGATCCTTGATATAGGCTTCGGGCGCCGGGTTATGCTGGCTGACACGTTCAGAAATCATGGTTTGTGTCTGGACGTCATCGGCCTGCGCAATAGCCGGAATTGTGGCAAGGATGGCGGCAAACAGGACTTGGCGGAGCGGGCGAGATGGATTGTTCATATCGGTCCTCATTTACCATGTTAGAAAGTCTGTTGGTCTCGTGAGTTATACGCCCAGTGTAACATTCTTACGTGTGTGGTCCGATGTGAATTCAGTAAGATTTGTAGCTGCGGAATATGAATCCGCAGGTAGGCAAATAGAAAGGATGCCGATGAAGACCGCGTTCTGAGTGTTTTGGCCCACAGTCATGGAAATCAGGCTGAAGACCTGCCGCTGAAATTGCTCAGTTCGGGTATAGAACCGGGTAGAGCGAGCCGACGAGCAAAGCCGCCATTGTCCAGTTGAACACCATCAACCGGCGCGGGTTCGTCAGGATGCGCGCCATTTGCTGGCCCAGAACGGTCCATGTGCTGACCGAGGGCAGATTGACTGCTCCGAAAACAAGGGCCACCACAATGATCGCCTGAAGGGTCTGATCAGGTGTGTAGGCGGTTGTGGCTGTCAGGGCCATGGCCCAGGCCTTTGGGTTGACCCACTGAAAGGCTGCTGCCTGCAGGAACGTCATCGGCGTGCCTGTCGTGTTTTGCCCCTTCGCCGGGGCGGCATGTGCGATTTTCCAAGCAAGGAACAGAAGATATGCAACAGAGGCGAATTTCAGCACCGTGTAGCTGATCGGATATCTGTCGAATAGCTGCACCAGCCCGGTGCCGACCAATAGCACCATGAAGGTAAACCCAAGCCCGATCCCCAGCATGTGCGGGATGCTCTTTCGAAATCCGAAATTGGCCCCAGACGCCATCAGCATCAGGTTGTTGGGTCCAGGTGTAATGGACGAGACAAAAGCAAAGGCGATCAGGGCCAGAAGGATATCGTAGGTCATAAGTTGGATAATTGCTGCAAACCGAACAAATGAAATTGCGTTTTAATGCGCGATCTCGTTAATATCACAATCAATGGCGAAAATTGACCACATAAATCAGCAAATATTGCGAGAACTTTCGCAAGACGGCCGCATCAGTAATCTGGATCTGGCGGACCGGGTAGGGTTGTCTCCTTCTGCCTGCCTGCGCCGCGTGCAGGAGCTGGAGCGTTCGGGTGTAATCTCGGGCTACCGCGCAGTCTTGAATCCATCCGAGATTGGTGTCGGATTCGTCGCCTATATCGGCGTTGGGCTGGGTGAACATACCAAAGCTGCCCAGGAAGGGTTCGAACGCGCTCTTCAACGTGTGCCGGAAGTGGTCGAATGCCACAATATCACGGGGACAATCGAATACCTGTTGCGCGTGGAATGCGCGGACTTGCCTTCGTACAAGACATTCCACACCGAAGTTCTGGGAACACTGCCGCATGTGACGTCGATCACGTCTTATGTGGTGATGGATTCACCCAAAGATATGCGCGCCTGACGTTTGAATTGTTATCTTCAACCGGCTTGCCGGGTGAATTTTCACAGCCTAGTGTCTTCTCAAGGACCTGATCGAAGGGGAACAACCCCAACAGGCCACACACAGGGAGAAGATAATGAAATTTGTTCGCATTGGAGCGCTGATAGCAGCTGCGGCGTTTATCGCCAGTTCAGCAGTGGCCGCGCCGCTCAAATTACAGCCCGCCAGTCCGCAACCCAGTCCAAAAGCGGGATTGAATGTAAAATATGTGGGAACTGGTACTCAGCGCAAAATCCGCAATCTCACTCATGCCAAGCAGTTATTGCCTAAGGCCCAGCCGGGGCAGCCGCTGATCGGTTTGGATTATAGGGATACAAACGAGGGCGAGGATGTTTTGACATTCGACCACCACTATAATGTCGCTGCAGAAATCACCGGTTACATGCGCTTTGACTCACCGGGCGTTTACGAGTTGGAGACATGGTCAAACGATGGAATCGATGCCTGGGTCGGCGGGCAGCAGATCGGCAAAGTCAATAGTATTCAGGGGTGTGAGGCCAATCAACGAACTGAAGTAGAGGTGCCGAAGGCGGGCTGGTATCCGCTGAAGATAATCTATTTTCAGAAGCTCGGTACATCTTGCCTGATGATGAAGTCAGGAAAGAAAGGTGAGCGTTTTACATGGACGCCTAACGACGTCTTTGGCCGTTAGGCCCAAATAAGGCGCCCCTAAGGACGCCTTATTCAATTATATCAGTTCGCGGCAATCAATTCGGCCTGCGCCACGATCACTTCTGCCTGTTTGATCGAGGCGATGTCGACCAGACGGCCTTTGTAAACGGTTGCGCCTTCGCCATTGGCTTTGGCCTGCTCCATCGCAGCCAGGATTTCGCGTGCCTCGGACACGGCTTCATCCGACGGAGTGAAGACCTGATTGGCCAACGCGATCTGCTTGGGGTGGATCGCCCATTTTCCGACCATACCCAAGGTAGCCGAACGTTTCGCTTGCGCGATGTAACCTTCGTCGTCTGAGAAGTCGCCAAAGGGTCCGTCCACGGGCAGAACGCCATGTGTCCGGCATGCAGCAACAATGGCAGCCTGCGCCCAATGCCACGGGTCGGACCAGTGTTTTTCACCTTCGCGCAGCATGTAATAGTTTTCCTGCGTGCCGCCGATACCGGTGGTCTGCATCCCCATCGAGGCTGCAAAATCTGCTGCACCCAGGCTCATCGCTTGCATGCGCGGAGACGAGGCCGCGATTTCTTCGACATGGGCAACGCCAGCTGCGGATTCGATGATGACCTCAAAGCTGACGGGCTTTGTACGGCCCTTGGCGCGCTCGATGGCGGTGACCAGCGCGTCTACGGCGTAGACATCTGCCGCGCAGCCGACCTTGGGGATCATGATCTGATCCAGCCGGTCGCCGGCTTGTTCCAGCAGGTCCACCACATCGCGGTACCAATAGGGTGTGTCCAGTCCGTTGATGCGCACGGACATGTATTTGTTGCCCCAATCGACGGTGTTCAGCGCTTCGATCACATTTGCGCGCGCGGCGTCCTTGTCCGACGGCGCGACCGAGTCCTCAAGGTCGAGGTTGATTACGTCTGCGGCCGACGCGGCCATTTTCGGGAACAGCTTGGTGTTTGATCCCGGTCCGAACAACTGGCAACGGTTGGGGCGCGCGGGGGCGGCGGGTTGGATGCGAAAGCTCATCTGGACCTCGTGCGAGAAAGGAAATTACGATTTTCTTGCCTCATGGGGTATTAAATTGCGCAAGCCATAGCAAGCATCTTTGTGCAAGTGCGGCAATGCAATCGCAGCAATTGCCGCAATACAGGGTCAAAACAGTGATTAAAGTTTAATCGCTTTGGAAACTTGAAAGATTAGTGCGCCATTTAGGAAGAAGGCGCAAAAATTTCCCACCTGACGGGGCGTTGTCAGACGAAAACGCGAAACACTCGTGGAAATCGTCCCCTAGATTGCGCCAGAATCAAAGGAGTAAACCGCAATGATCGAGACACCGTACCTGCTGTTTTTGGGCGATGCGCCCGACCAATTGGCGGCCAAAGTTGCAATCGGCATCAAGGACTGGCGTCCTGAGAATGCCGTTGGCCAGTACCGTATGGAAGGTTGCAAGGCCGATCTGGGCCTGACCGACATGTCCCTGACCGAGGCGAAAGAAGCCGGCGCCAAGACGCTGGTTATCGGCGTTGCCAACCGTGGTGGCGTGATCAGCCAGGAATGGAAAAAGGTTCTGGTCATGGCGTTGGAGGAAGGCTTTGACCTGGCCTCTGGTCTGCACAACCTGCTATGCGACGAACCCGATCTGGTGGCTGTTGCTGAAGCCACCGGCCGCAAGCTGCACGATGTTCGCGTACCTTCGGTGGAATACCCGATTGCAAACGGCATCAAGCGCAAGGGCAAGCGCTGTCTGGCTGTTGGCACCGATTGCTCTGTCGGCAAAATGTACACGGCGATGGCGATGGATGCCGAGATGCGCGAGCGCGGCATGAAGTCGACCTTCCGCGCAACCGGTCAGACAGGCATTCTGATCACCGGGGACGGTGTGCCGCTGGATGCGGTCATTGCCGATTTCATGGCCGGTTCGGTCGAATGGCTGACGCCTGACAACGATGACGATCACTGGGATCTGATCGAAGGGCAGGGGTCGCTGTTCCACGTGTCTTATTCCGGTGTGACCATGGCGCTGATCCACGGCGGCCAGCCGGATGCGCTGATCCTGAGCCACGAGCCGACCCGCGACCATATGCGTGGTCTGCCGACCTATCAGTTGCCGACCCTGGAAGCGCTGCGCGACACGGCATTGGGTCTGGCCAAGGTTGCCAACCCGGATTGCCAGGTCGTTGGTATTTCGGTCAACACGCAGCACATGTCCGAAGAGGACGCCACCGCATATCTGGCCAAGGTTGAGGCCGATATGGGCCTGCCCGCGACTGACCCGTTCCGCTTTGGTTCGGGCAAGCTGGTGGATGCGCTGGCCGCACTGTGATCTAAGCGGCGCGTCGGAGGCGGGCTTGTCCGCCTTCGGCGAAAGTATTTTGAAAAAGATGAAGGAGCTGGCGCGTGCAGGTAGAAGTCTCTCGTGACGTGTTTCGGCTGGCGCAGGTCTTTACGATCTCGCGCGGGTCTCGGACCGAGGCCAAGGTGCTGACGGTTCGGATTTCTGACGGTACCCATCAGGGGTGGGGCGAATGCGTGCCCTATGCCAGGTATGATGAAACGCTGGACTCGGTCGAGGCCGAGATCGCAGCTTTGCCTGCCGAGTTTACCCGCGACAGCCTAATGGACTTTTTACCTGCCGGGGCGGCGCGGAATGCGGTTGATTGCGCCCTTTGGGACCTTGAGGCCAAGCGCGCAGGAAAGCGGGCCTGGGATCTGGCCGGGCTGCCGGTTCCGGGGCCAGAAATCACAGCGTATACGCTGTCGCTGGACACGCCGAAAAAAATGCAGGCGCAGGCCGCAGCCAATGCGCATCGGCCCTTGCTGAAGATCAAATTGGGCACACCGGATGACATGCCCCGGCTGGAGGCTGTGCGCTCAGGTGCACCAGATGCCACGATCATCGTGGACGCCAACGAAGGCTGGTCAGCTGCGGTTTACGCCGACCTTGCCCCGCATCTGGTGCGTTTGGGTGTAGCCCTGGTCGAGCAGCCTTTGCCCGCCGGGGAAGATGACGCCCTAATTGGAATGGAGCGCCCCGTGCCAGTGTGTGCTGATGAGTCCTGTCATGATCGCACAAGCCTTCAGGGCCTCAAGGGCAAGTACGATGTGGTCAACATCAAACTGGATAAAACGGGCGGCCTGACCGAGGCGCTGGCCCTGCGCCAGCAGGCGCTGGCTGAAGGCTATCGCGTGATGGTCGGCTGCATGGTTGGCAGCTCTCTGGCTATGGCACCTGCGACACTGTTGGCACAAGGTGTGATGGTGACAGACCTTGACGGCCCGCTTCTGCTGGCCGAAGACCGCGACAACCCGCTGATTTTTGATGATGCCGGAGTGCACCCGCCCAAAGCGGACCTCTGGGGCTGAGGAGACAAGACATGACCCGCACCGTTTTTGTAAATGGCGAATACCTGCCCGAGACCGAGGCCAAGGTGTCCATCTTTGACCGTGGTTTTCTGTTCGCAGACGCCGTTTACGAAGTCACCAGCGTTCTGGATGGCAAGCTGATCGATTTCGAAGGTCACGCCGTGCGTCTGAAGCGGTCTCTGGATGAGCTGGAGATGGCTGAGCCCTGCACCAAGGATGAGCTGCTTGAAATTCACCGCAAGCTGGTGGAACTGAACGGCATCGAAGAAGGGCTTGTCTACCTGCAGGTCAGCCGTGGATCGGATGGCGATCGGGACTTTGTTTTCCCGTCCGAAGATACCAAGCCCAGCCTCGTGCTTTTCACCCAGAACAAGCCTGGTCTGGCCGATAGCCCAGCCGCCAAGAAGGGTGCCAAGATCATCTCGATCGAAGACATCCGCTGGGGCCGCCGGGACATCAAGACCGTTCAGCTGCTGTACCCATCGATGGGTAAGATGATGGCCAAGAAGGCTGGCTGTGACGATGCGTGGTTGATTGAGGACGGTTATGTGACTGAAGGCACCAGCAACAACGCCTACTACGTCAAGGACGGCAAGATCGTCACCCGCCCACTGTCGAACGACATTCTACACGGCATCACCCGCAAGGCCGTGCTACGCATGGCGGCCGAGGCACAGATGGAAGTCGAAGAACGCCTGTTCACCATTGATGAGGCGAAGGAAGCGGATGAGGCTTTCACCACTTCGGCCAGCGCGTTTGTCATGCCCGTGGTTGAGATTGACGGGGTTGCGCTGGGCGACGGTACACCGGGACCAATCGCCAAGCGTTTGCGGGAAATCTATTTGGACGAAAGCCGCAAGGTCGCAATCTAAAGATAAGGCCCGCCAGATTGGCGGGCCTCTTTCGTTTTGGGCGTCAGCCCTTGTTCGTTACATTCTCTTCGAACGCGACTTTGAAGGCGGCCTGTTTTTCCGCGCTGGCGTCGGTCTGGTATTTGGCTTTCCACTCATCCATGGTCATGCCGTAGAAAATTTGACGGGCTTCGTCCTTGCCCATCTGAATACCTTTTTCGTTGGCTGCTTCCTGATACCACCGCGACAGGCAGTTGCGGCAGAACCCGGCGAGATTCATCATATCGATGTTCTGCACATCGGTGCGATCCTCCATCAGATGCTGTTGCAAGCGACGGAATGCGGCGGCCTGAAGTTCGATTTCGGTTTGCTTGTCCATGGTCTGGCTCCGGATGACAGAAATGCGTGCTGTATGTGACCTAGCGGCCCGGGGGCGATGATTCAACAATCAGCGTATCAGGCCAGTTTCAAAGCCAGCCATGGGGTGATGCAGAAGATCAGCGTCAGGATCTTATAATTTGCCAGGTACCTAAAATAAGCCCGTTTCACTGCGGGGCGTTCCATCTGGAACATTTTGCCGTGAATGCCAGCAATCCAGTCCTGCAACAGCAAGATCATCATTGTGGTGAACAGCAGAACCGCGATGTTGAGCACGGCCATCCAGCCAAAGACGGACGTCAGAAATTCCTGAGTCATAGTGGCCTCCTTTACCCCTATAATATGGGGTCTGGGGTTGGCTCTCACAATGAAGTGAGGGCTTTTATCACAAGCCGCTTTGGTCCAGCGCGTCCTGCAGGATGGGGGCTAGCCGCTCGGCCCATTCCCGCTGTCCCGCGTGTTCGGCAATCAGATCATTGCGCAGCTCGATCAGTGCGTTGGGGCGGCCAAAACTGGTACAGTGTTTGTCAATGGCATCACCGGGCAGCACGCCGGTATAGGGTTCATTAACGCCCACGCAAAGGTCACCCTCGGCCTCTAGACGGTTGATCAACGGGCCCGAGAACCGTTCGTCCGGAGTATGCAAAACGCCGACATGCCAAGGGCGGGGATCACGACCCCTTAGTTGCCGTGTGAACGAGTGCATCGACACGATCACTGCATGCGGCAACGCGGCCATCTGCGCCAGCGCGTCATGATACGGGCGATAGCACATGTTCAAACGCCGCTCTCGTTCTGCCGCATCGGCGTGCCGGTTGCCGGGAATGATCGACCCGTCATAAAGCTTCATCAACAAGGTCGGATCATCCTCGCCGCGGTTCGGATCAATCACGAGGCGGGAAAAATTGGCTGCGATCACGGGCGCATTCAAAAGCTCACCCAGATGCTTTGATACCTCGTAGGCACCTACATCATAAGCGATGTGGCGTTCCATATCTTCACGAGGCAGGCCAAGGTCGCCACCGTGGATGTCGGGCGGAACCAAGTTGGATGCGTGGTCGCATGTGATCAGCCAACGCGAGGGCCGATCCGCGCCGTGGATAAAAAACGGGGAATACGTCATAAGCCTGTCATCTAGTTTGTCGCAGGTTTAGGGCAGTTGCTTTGAAAAGGGAATTGCGCAATAAGCAGGCGGAGCAATGTTTGCGGTAACATTTGCGCAGAATCAAGAGAAGACGTTAGGAGAGCCAGACCAATGCGACGCCTGAGAAATGTGAAAATCGTGGCGACGCTGGGACCGGCGTCAAATGACTATGACATGATCCGCGCGCTGTACGAGGCAGGCGCAGACGTCTTCCGCCTGAATATGAGCCACGGCAGCCATGATGAGATCCGCGAACGCCACCGGATCATCCGACAGATCGAAAAAGACTTGGACCGGCCAATCGCAATTCTGGCCGACCTTCAAGGACCCAAGTTGCGTGTCGGGGTGTTCGCCAACGACGCAGAAGAACTTGAAGAAGGCGCGGCCTTCCGTCTGGATCTGGACCCTGCGCCCGGAGATATCAACCGCGTTTGCCTGCCGCATCCCGAGATTTTTGCCGCGTTGGAGCAGGGTGCGCGGCTTCTGGTCAACGACGGCAAAATCCGTCTGACCGTGCAGGACTGTGGCCAGGATTTTGCCAATTGCACCGTTGAGGTCGGCGGTACGATCTCGAACCGCAAAGGTGTGAACGTTCCTGATGTGGTGCTGCCACTGGCAGCTCTGTCTGCCAAGGATCGCGACGACCTGGAATTTGTCTGCCAACTGGGTGTGGATTGGCTGGCACTGAGCTTTGTGCAGCGTGCCAAGGATGTGTTTGAAGCGCGCGCGCTGGCCGACGGTCGCGCCTCGATCCTGTCCAAGATCGAAAAGCCTGCAGCGGTCGAGGCATTCGACGACATTCTGGATGCCTCTGACGGGATTATGGTCGCGCGCGGCGATCTGGGTGTTGAGCTTCCTGTGTCGGCGGTGCCGCCGATCCAGAAGCGATTGGTGCGCAAATGCCGTGGGGCGGCTAAGCCTGTGATCGTGGCCACTCAGATGCTGGAAAGCATGATCGAAAGCCCGATGCCAACCCGGGCCGAAGTTTCGGACGTGGCGACAGCAATCTACGAAGGCACGGATGCGATCATGCTCAGCGCGGAATCCGCTGCGGGTACGTACCCAATCGAGGCCGTGCAAACCATGAACAAGGTTGCGATCGAGGTCGAAGCGGACCCGACCTACACGCAGATTATCGCAGCGTCCCGGACGGCAAAGGGGACCACTATTGCCGATGGTATCGTTGCCGCCGCGCGTGAGATTGCAGAAAAAACAGATATCAAGGCGATTTGCTGTTTTACCCAAAGCGGCACCACCGCGCTGCTGACCGCCCGCGAACGTCCAGGCGTTCCGATCATCGCGATGACGCCAGCCACCGGAACCGCGCGACGTCTGTGTCTGAGCTGGGGCTGTCATTGCGTGATGACGCCCGAGCTTGAGCGGTTCAAAGGCGCTGTGGTCAACGCGGCCCGTGCGGCCCGTGCCGGTGGGTTCGCATCCGAAGCCGATCAGATCGTAGTGACTGCCGGTGTGCCTTTCAACGTCCCGGGAACGACCAATATTTTGCGTATCGCGCCTTGCGATGAACGGCTGATCTACAACACTGATCCCGGGTGACAGTTGCGATGCAGGGCCTTGAAAGGCTGGTATCAAACCGATACGCCTAAATTTTAGGCGGAAAAAGTATATAAATTTCAATGACATGCCGAAATAACGGGTGTGTTTGGAAGATAACTCTCTGTTTTTGAGGGTTTTTCCGGGATACTCGGGCGCATGGGCGGTCCACTTAATAAGTTCCAGGTTCCGGCTGCCCTGCCGGGGGCACGGGTCCCGGCATGACCAAAATTATTGGAGGAACGTTATGACAACGAAAATTGTCATTGGACTGGACGGGACAGAAACCGGAGAACACGCCATCGCCTTTGCCAAAGATCTGGCTGGCCGAATTGGTACGTGTGAATTGCTGGTTGTTTATGTCATCGAATGGTCCCCATTTACTTTTCAAACCCCTGAAGAGAACGCATTGCGGCACAAGCGGCGAGAAGAAGAAATCGAACTTGCGACGAACCGGATTGTTACCCCGGCTGTCGAAGCCCTGACCGCAGATGGTTACACAGTGCAGGGCATCGTGCGTCATGGCGACGTGGCTGAAACTCTGAACGCAATCACCGTCGAGAATGGCGGTTCGCAGATCATCGTCGGGCGCGCCTCGGCCGATGGGTTCAAGAAACGCTTGTTTGGCAGCTCGACTCAAAATCTGGTCATGCACGCCGATGTGCCAGTCACTGTTGTGAACTGACGGGAGGGATGAGAATGACTATGTTGAAACATCTCTGGCTGGCTGTAATTGCCGCCTTGATCGCCGCACCGGCAATGGCGCAAGACGCGCCTGGACTGGACGACAAGATCAATCAGGCATTTGCCGATTTCACCGGGCCATTTGTCAGCTTTATCTTTGCTCCGTTCCCGGGAACCAGTTTCCCGTGGATCGTGGGTTGGTTGGTCGTCGCGGCGACTGTCTTTACGCTGTACTTTGCCTTTGTACAGCTCAGGTTCTTTGGCCATGCGATCAGCCTTGTCAAAGGTGACTACTCCGACCCCAACGATGCGGGTGAGGTCAGCCACTTTCAGGCTCTGGCCACGGCGCTGTCGGGTACGGTTGGCCTAGGAAACATCGCCGGTGTGGCGGTTGCTGTCGGCATTGGCGGACCGGGTGCCACCTTCTGGATGATTGTCGCGGGCCTTCTGGGCATGGCGTCGAAATTCACCGAATGTACGTTGGGCGTGAAATACCGCAACGAATACGAGGATGGCACCGTTTCCGGTGGCCCGATGTATTATATGTCCAAGGGCTTTGACGAGCTTGGCTTGCCTGGAGGCAAGATTCTGGCCGTCCTGTTCTCGATCTTCTGTATTCTGGGCGCGCTGGGCGGGGGCAATATGTTCCAGGCCAATCAGGCGCATCAACAGATCGCGGGTATCACGGGCGACTATCCCGGATGGATCACAGGGGTTGTCTTTGCAATCATCGTGTTCCTTGTCATTGTGGGTGGACTGAAGTCCATCGCACGGGTGACCGAAAAGGTCGTTCCATTCATGGGCATCCTGTATGTGGCTGCTGCGTTGGTGATCATCATCATGAATGCTGATCAAATCGGCTGGGCGTTCGGCCAGATTTTCGCAGGTGCCTTCACCGGCCTCGGCGTTGCTGGTGGTATGGTCGGGGCGCTGATCCAAGGCTTCCGTCGTGCTGCGTTCTCGAACGAAGCGGGCGTGGGTTCTGCAGCGATCGCACACTCGGCGGTGCGGACCAAAGAGCCGATCACCGAAGGGTTCGTCTCGTTGCTTGAGCCGTTCATCGACACGGTTGTGATCTGTACGATGACTGCGCTGGTGATCATCATCACCCAGCAGCTGATCGTCGATCCGGAAACCGGCAATTACATGCTGAACGAAGCGGGTAATGCCATTGCGACTGTTGATGGCAACTCGGGCGTCAGCCTGACCTCGGCGGCCTTTGGAAGTGCCTTCAGCTGGTTCCCATATGTACTGGCGATTGCGGTGGTCTTGTTTGCCTTCTCAACCATGATCAGCTGGTCCTACTATGGCCTCAAGGCCTGGACTTATCTGTTCGGGGAAGGCCACGCCAAGGAGCTGGTGTTCAAGGTCATCTTCTGCATCTTCGTTGTTATCGGCGCGGCGGCCAATCTTGGCCCTGTCATCGACTTCTCGGATGCGGCAATCTTTGCGATGGCGGTCGTGAACGTGTTTGCGCTCTACTTCCTGATGAAGGTGGTGCGTGAAGAACTGGCCAGCTATGCGAGCCGACTGAAGACTGGCGAAATCCGCAAATTCGAACACTAAATCAAACCACCGGGGCGGCCTATGTCGCCCCGGTGCCTGATCAGGCTGCAAAAAGCGCAGATTCTGGTCCAAACCCCCTTGCCAGTATGGTCGAACTTGCGTAAACGGCGCTTCTGATCGCGTGACCGGCCGAGATGGCATGCCGAGTCGCGTCTGAAACCGAACCCCGAAAGGAGACGGAAATGCCTAAGATGAAGACAAAGTCGAGCGCCAAAAAGCGCTTTAAGGTGACTGCGACCGGTAAGGTCCTTGCTGGCCAGGCCGGCAAACGTCACGGCATGATCAAGCGGACCAAGAAATTCATCCGCGACGCCCGTGGCAACACCACCCTGTCCGCCCCCGACGCCAAGATCGTCAAGGGCTACATGCCCTACGACCGCTAAGAGGAGATTAAGAGATGTCCCGCGTTAAAGGTGGAACCGTAACTCACGCCCGTCACAAGAAGGTTATCAAGGCCGCCAAAGGTTACTATGGCCGCCGCAAGAGCACCTTCAAGGTTGCCCGTCAGGCCGTCGACAAGGCCAACCAGTATGCAACCCGCGACCGTAAGAACCGCAAGCGCAACTTCCGCGCGCTGTGGATCCAGCGTATCAACGCTGCTGTCCGTTCGCATGACGAAGCACTGACATATTCCCGCTTCATCAACGGCCTGACCCTGGCCGGTATCGAAGTGGATCGTAAAGTTCTGGCCGACCTGGCCGTGCACGAACCGGAAGCGTTCGGCACGATCGTCGCCAAAGCTCAGGCCGCTCTGGCTGCCTGATCCTCTCTTAGCAGAGACAGTGAATGAAGGGCCGTCCCGTTTGGGGCGGCCTTTTTTTGATTGAAAAAGAATTAGTTCGAGGCAGTTCAAAAAAACCGAGGTAAGGGAAACCGGTCTGGCCAAAACAGTTTATAGATGCAAGGTTTCCAAAATAACCCTTAATGGTTGAGTTTGGGATTTAGACAAATGGCCTTTATCAAAGAGTTAGCAAAGATTGCCTTCGCGGTTTCGACGGTGTTCGTCAGTTTTTCCACGGAGGGAAAATCACAGGTTCAGGAAATTGATGCCGTTGCACCTGCCACCATCAACGAATCCTTTGATGGAGAGGATCAATCTCTGATGTTGGGCGGTCAGATTTTCTTTAATCCGACGAAATCGCAGTGGGTGATCTATGTCTCTGATGGCGATCTTGTGCTGGAGAACCGAAAGAACCCACAAAGCCTTCATTACAACGATATCGCCTGGGCCAAGTTTCCAGACGCGGAATCCGTTGAAGCAACTCAGAACCTTCTGATTTCTGCAGTTGTTGAAAGTCAGAACGACGCGCATGGTGGCGCGGGTATTCTTGTTGGCAGTGGTAAGTCAGGCCTTTATCTGGCGTTCACTGTTGATGGGCAGGGGCGTTTTCATGTCCTCAAAAAAGACGGCCGCCAACTACGGACTGTGCATAGTGCAAAGCATGAGGCGATCAAAACGGATGGCCCAAATCAACTTAGTTTTCAGGTGCGCGGTGCGCATGTCTTGTTTTTTGCCAATGGCACAAAGGTTATCCAGGTTCCCTTTTCGAAAAGGGCGGCAAGCTCCCGCAACTCGGATGGCGGTACAGGCATTGGTCTGGCAGCTTTTGGGACCGGTACATTCCGCTTTGAAGAAGTCGAAATATCACGGCCCAATTAAGACACGATAAACACTACTTATCTTCGTTTTTCTTCACCAACTGCGCCGCAAAGGACACGCCCGTTCCCGGCCCGGCATAGGTGACCATGATCACGTCATCCAGATAGACTCCGTTGAATATCCCGGCTGACACATCGTCGCCCGAAATCCCGGCCTCGGCCAGAACAAAGCGGGTGGGCTCGTCCAAAGAAAAGGTGCCCATAGCCTCTTCTACGATCCAATCGGTGTCGCCGATCCGACGCCAGCGATTGGTGGCGGTGATCAGGTTGCCGTCCAGCTTGGTGATCTCCAGCTCCATCTCGGTCTTCAGCAAGCCTTTTGCGTGGTTCGGGTTCGATTTGGCAAAGCCCACCAGATAGGTGCCGTGCCAGGTGCCGACGATCTGGGGAAAGCCGCTGCCTTCATCGGCGCTGGAAGGGGTGGCGACCGCAAGGATGGCCACGGCGGCGAGGCTTCGGATGAGCTTGAGTACCATTGGACACTTCTCCTGCATGGGGTGTGATAACCACAGGGTACTTGAGTTGGCGCATTTGACAAACCCGCGTGTGTAAACACAAAAAAACCGGCGCGGTGGTCGCGCCGGTCTAAGTTCATCTGCCGTGATTGCATGAGTGATGGCAGATATATTCCAGTTAGGTTCAGCCGAATACACGACCCAGTGCGCCGTCGACCGCATCAGTGATCTGGTCGATGTCGTCTGCGGTTGCAATCAGTGCAGGCGAGAAGCACAGCGTGTTGTTGCGACTGGGGATCGAACGGTTGGTGGCCCCGATGATGACGCCCTGCGCCATACAGTCGGCAACAACCGCCTGAACCTTTTTCTCGTCCATGGGCTCTTTGGTGGCCCGGTCGGAAACCAGTTCGGCACCCAGGAACAGACCCTTGCCGCGCACGTCGCCGATAACTTCGTGCTTATCCATCAGCGCCTGCAGGTTGCCCAACATCCGGTCGCCCATATCAATGCAATTCTGCAGCAGGTTCTCGTCTTCGATAATGCGCATGTTTTCGATTGCCGCAGCTGGACCGGCGGTGCAGCCACCAAAAGTCGAGATGTCGCGGAAATAGCTCATCGGGTCCGACATGTCGTCTTTGAACATGTCAAAGACTTCCTCGGTGGTGACCATCACGGCAATCGCCGCATAGCCCGAGGCAACGCCTTTGGCCATGGTCACGAAGTCCGGCTTGATCCCGTACTGCTGATAACCGAACCAGGTGCCGGTACGGCCCACGCCGCAGACAACTTCGTCAATATGCAGCAGGATGTCGTACTTTTTGCAGATTTCCTGCACGCGTTCCCAGTAACCTTCGGGGGCTTCGATGACGCCACCACCGGCGGTCACGGGCTCAAGGCACAGCGCACCAACGGTTTCGGGGCCTTCGCGCAGGATCACCTCTTCGATGGCGTCTGCCGCGGCTTTGCCGAATGCCTCGCCGGACAGGTCTTCCAAGCCCAGCTCGTGCTTGCGGTATTCCATGCAATGCGGAACGCGGACAAAGTCTGGTGCGAACGGACCGTACTGCGCCGTACGCTCGTCCTGACCGCCTGCAGACATGGTTGCCAGGGTCGAGCCGTGATAGTCGCGGTCACGGTACAGGATCTTGGTTTTTTTGCCGCCATAGCGCTTGTGCGCGATCTGGCGAACCATCTTGAACGCCTTCTCGTTCGCTTCGGAACCGGAGTTGGTGTAATAAACGCGGCTCATGCCCGGCATTTTGCTGATCAGCTTTTCAGCAAATATCGAACCGGGGATAGACCCTGCGGTATTGGCGAAATAGCACAGCTTCATCAGCTGGTCGTGAACCGCCTTACAGATCGATTCGCGGCCATAGCCTACATTTACGGTCCAGACGCCACCGGACACGGCATCCAGATGCTCTTTGCCGTTCTGGTCCCAGACACGCATGCCTTTGCCTTCGACAATGATCTTCGGATCGTTGCTTTCCAATGGCTTATGTTGCAGCAGGTGGTGCCAGATATGGGCGCGGTCGGCTTCGACCACGTGCGAGAGATCGTTTTCGTTGAACGTGCCGTCCATGACATGTCCTTTCAGAATGACTGGGGCGCGGGTTGCCAAAAATGGGCTTTCCCGGCTTTGTGTTTCGATGGCTCAGATCACCGCGAAAGCTCTGTCGGAGATAGGGCCAGATTGCACCATCCCGTAAATCCAGTCCATGGCCACGCCGTATTATTACGGGTTTGTCAGAGGAACGACTTTGTGCTCAATTCGCCAGAACCGCAGAGGGAGGGTCAGCAAATGACACAAGCCAGCATCTATGAGCGTCATTTGGACAAATGCCGGGCAAACTATACGCCGTTGTCACCGCTGAGTTTTATCGAGCGAACAGCGCACATTTACCCGGATTATCCTTCCGTGGTCTATGGCGCGCGTCGCTTTACATGGGCTGAAACCTATGCCCGCTGCCGCCGGCTGGCAGGCGCATTGTCCGCACGTGGAATCAGCGTGGGCGACACGGTTTCAATCATCGCGGCCAACATTCCGGAAATGTATGAGGCGCATTTTGGCGTGCCGATGGCAGGTGCTGTTCTGAATGCCATCAACACTCGATTGGACGCACCGATCATTGCCTTCATACTGAACCACGCGGAATCCAAAGCCCTTCTGGTCGATCCCGAGTTCTCAGGCGTGGTCAAAGAGGCGCTGAAACAGGTGGATCACGATGTACTGGTCGTCGATATCGAGGACCCGAGCTTTGACGGTGGTGAGAAGCTGGGCGGCCTGACCTATGATGCCTTGCTGGACGAGGGCGCCCCTGAATTCAACTGGTCCTTACCCACAGATGAGTGGGACGCGATTACGCTGAACTACACGTCAGGTACGACGGGCAATCCTAAGGGCGTCGTGTATCACCACCGAGGGGCCGCGCTGAACGCGCAGTCGGACCTGCTGGACTGGAATATGCCAAAGCACTCGGTCTATCTGTGGACCCTGCCGATGTTCCATTGCAACGGCTGGTGCTTTCCTTGGGCGATGGCCGCGAATGCGGGTGTTTCGGTCTGTCTGCGGGCCGTGCGGGACGAACCGATTTACGCGGCGTTTCGGGATGAGAAGGTGACCCACTTCTGTGGCGCGCCGATCGTGCTGAACATGCTGGCCAACGCGCCCGATCACCTCAAGGACTTCGATCATGAGATCAAGGTGATGACCGCTGGCGCGCCGCCGCCCGCCGCGGTGATCGAAAGTATGGAAAGCATGGGCGTCGAGGTTACCCATGTCTATGGATTGACTGAGACTTATGGTCCGTCGGTTGTCTGCGCCTGGAAAGACGAGTGGAACGACAAGGGGGCCGAAGACCGCGCCGCGCTGAAGATCCGTCAGGGTGTGCGCTATACGGCTCTGTCGGGGCTGATGGTTGCCGACTCGGACACGCTGGAACCTGTGCCCTCTGATGGCGAGACGATGGGTGAGATTTTCATGCAGGGCAACGTCGTCATGAAAGGGTACCTCAAGAACGCCGAAGCCACAGATAAGGCGTTCCGGGGTGGATGGTTTGCCTCGGGTGATCTGGGGGTGATGCATCCGGACGGCTACATCGCGCTTAAGGACCGGTCCAAGGACATTATCATTTCAGGTGGCGAGAATATCTCATCCGTCGAGGTTGAGGATATCCTTTACAAACACCCAGCCGTTATGGAGGCAGCCGTGGTCGCCCGCCCGGACGACAAGTGGGGTGAAACACCCTGTGCGTTCGTTGAACTAAAGCCAAACGCACAGGCGAGCGACGCGGATATCATCGGCTTCTGTCGGGAAAACATGGCCCATTTCAAGGCCCCCAAATCGGTGGTGTTTGGACCTTTACCCAAGACCTCGACTGGCAAGATCCAAAAGTTCAAATTGCGGGATCAGGCAAAGGCGCTGACTTAAGCGCCCACCTTGTCAAAGATCGACAGGTCAAGATCCAACATTTCGCCCATCCAGATCGCCCGGTCCCGGTGGTCCGCCAGGTGATCTCCGGTTTCGGGGTGGGTGAAGATGGTCAGGCCCTGTCGGTTCAGCATCAGCCAAGGCATGACTTGATCGAACGCGTTCGGGCCAAAGCCCAGCTGGCAGCTCCATCGCGGGTGGGGGCCTACATTTTTGGCATGCATGCGCCCCATTTGAACAGGAAACAGGCCGGCGATCTCTTCACAGACCTGCCGGGCAATGGCTTGCGTATTTGCGTCGTAGTAGACATGGGCGTGATAGCCGGTGATCTCTGACATTGGGACCTCTTGCATACGTTTCGAACAAGGTACGGCGCTGCAAATGGTATTGCCACTTGCGCCGTCACACAGGCTCTGTGCGCCAGGTCAAGAGGGTGCGTGGATATCTGGGTGGGCTGCGGCAAAGGCGGGATGTTCGGCACAAGCGATCTCGGCGCTTAGACTGCGCGGCAAGTCCGATAAATCCACGTCCCAACGGCGCGCATTATACATTTGCGGGACCAGACAAACATCGGCCAGTCCAGGCTTGGCCCCGGTGCAATAGGGCGCTTGTTCGAAGCCCTCGAGAAGCGCCTCAAAAGCCAGTAGGCCGGGGCGAATGAAATGGCGCATCCAGATGCCGGGCATCCCATCAGCACCATCACTCAGCGCGGCCGCATACTGCGCGACGGACAAATTGCAGACCGGATGCACATCGACCGCGATGGATTGCGCCAAAGCCAGCGCATGTGCCCGGGCTGCCGGTTCCGGAGGCAACAGTCCAAGGCCGCGAGTTTGGTCAAGATAGTCGATAATGGCCAGAGATTGTGTCAACCGCAGCCCGTCAATCTCGAGCACGGGGACCAGCCCCTGTGGATTACGCGCCAAGTGGTTGTCGGACCTTTGTTCGCCCGCAGCCAGATCAATTGACACGCCGCGATAGCTGATCCCAGCCAGGTTCAGCGCGATGCGCACCCTGTAACTGGCCGAAGACCGCCAAAAGTCATACAGCACCACGCCGCTCATCATCGATCTCCTCAGTTCGTCAGGTGTCCTTCAGCGTGGCGGCTTTCAGGGCGCTAGACAATACATTTGCGTTCCCAATGTGATTGGCCAGGACCAGAACCAGACGTGCGTTCAGGGCGTCACTGTCGGCTTTGTCCAGCCCATCATGCGCCGCAACCAGATCGGCATAGAAACCGTCGGCATTTTCCAGATTTGGGGTGAGGATCAGATCTGTCATGTCGCTTATTCCTTGCCGGTTGCCCGGCGGATCGCCTGCCGGAATGCGTTTTCTTCGAACGTGTCGCGGCGCGCGGCGACGTGCTGGTCAGGTCGGATCAGATAAACCGCACCCGGGGCTTCGCCCAGATACCTGCGCTTCAACTCCAAAGTCAGGTCATCCTTGACCGAGAGAGCCAGTCGCGTGGCCGTAACGCCGCCTTCTTCTAGACTGTCAGGAGCGTCCGCATCTATAGTCAACAAAGTGAATTTCCCGGCCAACTTGGGCAGCAGAAATTCCTCGCCCAAAGGCGCGTCCGGGCAGGCGGAACCGGGGCGCGTGATCTCTGGCCCGGTCAGAGCATCCGCAGAACTCAGCGATGATCCGGAATATGCGCATGGTGTGCTCAACCGGCCGGAATTGACCAGCGGGCGCGCAAACGCATAGTGCTCGCTGAGGTCCAAAACCGCATCCCGCAAAAGACGCGACATATCGGATTTGGGCGTGATAAATTCCGTCGATAGGGTGGACATGCGAATGTTCTCATCAGCGGCTTCGACCCGTTCGCGGTTATAGCTTTCCAGCAAAAGCTCGGGGGCTTCGCCGTCTATAACCATCTTTAGTTTCCAACACAGGTTGTCTGTGTCCTGCAGACCAGAGTTGGCCCCGCGCGCGCCAAAGGGGCTGACCTGATGAGCGCTGTCGCCAGCAAACAAAACGCGACCATGACGGAACTGCTCCATCCGACGGCATTGGAACGTGTAGATCGAGACCCATTCAAGTTCGAAATTGATCTCTTCGCCCAGCATCGCCTTGAGCCGGGGGATCACGTTTTCAGGTTGTTTTTCCTGCTCGGGGTCGATGTCCCTGCCCAGTTGCAGGTCGATCCGCCACACGTTGTCGGGTTGCTTGTGCAGCAGGGCAGATTGTCCGCGATTGAACGGCGGGTCGAACCAGAACCAGCGTTCGGTCGGGAAATCCGCCTGCATCACCACGTCAGCGATCAGAAAGTTGTCTTCGAATACGCGGCCTTCGAAATCCAGGCCGAGCATGCGACGGGTAGGCGAGTTTGCACCGTCACAGGCAATCAGCCAATCCGCCTCAACGTTATAGGGGCCTTCGGGAGTTTCGACTTCAAGCTTGACGTGATCGTTGTGCGTGCCGACGGCTTCGACCTTGTTCTGGCCGCGAATTTCAATCGGGGCGCCCTCGGCCTGCAATTCCCGTACCCGTTCAACAAGCGCTTTTTCAAAATAGTATTGTTGCAGATTGATGAAGGCGGGGTGCGCATAGCCCGCGTCGGGTTGCAGGTGAAACTCATAGACCTGACGGTTGTCAAAAAAGACTTTGCCGGCATCCCACAGCACACCCTTATCGACCAACTTACCCCCGGCGCCCAGACGGTCGGCGATTTCCAGAGATCGCTGTGAAAAGCAGATCGCGCGGCTACCAAAGCTAACCTTGTCATTGTCGTCCAGCACGACGACATGGACCCCTTTCTGGGCCAGGTCAATGGCTGCGGCCAACCCAACCGGGCCGGCACCAATCACGATTACCTTGTGTCGTACCGAGCTTGCCGTGTCCTGATCCGGGCTGCGTTGATAGGCATAGAGTGGAACTTCGAAAATCTTGTTCATGGGCTCTCCCCCGATACTCAGGCGCCGTGGGCGCACTAGATCCCGCCCTTTGGCACGTATGCGCCAGAAGGCATTGCCCTATGATTCCACCTATTTCCCCTGCGCAAAACGATCTGGATCAAGTTTGCCCGTCTTCTTCAGCCCTGCAGGGCCTCCCACATCTCCAAGTCGCGCTGGGCGGTCCAGATACGGGGCGTGTCAATGCCGCGGGCTTCGTCATAGGCGCGGGCAACGTTGAAGGGCAGGCAGTGTTCATAGATCGCGTAATCGGAGAATTTCGGATCGCACTCTAAGCGAACTGCATCCCATGCCTCTTTCAGAGATCCGCCACGGGCTGCAACCTTTGCGGCGGGTCGGTAGGTGCTTTCGACGAAGTCGCGTGTGTTCTCGATGGCTGCATTGACCATGTCCTTGCCGACCAGAGCGTCTCCGCGACCCGGTGCGATGGCATCAACGTCGAACCACTTGATTTCATCCAGCGTATCACCCCAATCGCTAAAATGCCCGTCGCCGCAATAGCAGGCCGAGTGGTATTCGACGATGTCACCGGTGAACATGACATTCTGATCGGGTATGTGAATGACGATATCACCTGCGGTGTGTGCGCGGCCCAAATGCATAAGATCGACCCGGCGATTGCCCAGATAAACCGTCATCGTGTCGCTGAATGTGGTGGTGGGCCAGGTCAGGCCGGGGATGCTTTCATGTCCTTCGAACAGGCGGGGGAAACGCTGAAACTCACTGTCCCAGTCCTCTTGCCCGCGTTCAACGACCATGGCGCGCGCCATGTCGGACATGAGGATCTGTTGCGCACCAAAGGCGCTGGCCCCCAAAACGCGGACTGCGTGGTAGTGGGTCAGCGCAACATGCGTGATCGGTTTGTCGGTCACGGATCGCACACATTCGATCACCTTGTTGGCCAGACGCGGGGTCGCCTGCGCCTCGACAATCATGACGCTGTCATCGCCAATGATGACGCCGGAATTTGGATCGCCTTCGGCGGTGAAGGCATAAAGGCCCTCGCCGACCTCGGTGAAAGAGATCTTCTTTTCCGACATATCCCCCTGGGACGCGAATGCCTTGGCCATGATGAGTTCCTTATCGGGCGTATGGGTTTTCAAGGGCGGGCAGCAGGGTCCCGACACAGTCGCCAAACCCGATGGTGTAACCTTTGCCTTTGGCAGCACCTGTCAGGGTCAGTGTGTCACCGTCCTCGATAAATGTGCGGTTTTCACCGGTATCCAGCGTCAGCGGTTCCTTTCCACCCCAGCTGAGTTCCAGCAGCGAACCCCGCTCTGGTTTTGTTGGACCGGAAATCGTGCCAGACCCAAGCAGATCGCCCGTGTTCATCGGGCAGCCCGAGGTCGAATGGTGTGCCAGTTGTTGGGCGGCCGAGTAGTACATTTCGTTGTAGTTCGTCCGGGCAATGACTGTGGCGTCCTTGCCGTCGGGCTCCATCGTGACCTCAAGATCAATGTCATACAGCATCGGACCGCAGTCTTTGATGTGATCCAATAACTCGAATTCACGCACAGGCGTGTCGCAGCGGAAGGGTTCCAGCGCCGCCTTTGTCACAATCCACGGGCTGATCGAAGTGGCTGTGGCTTTGGCCTGAAACGGCCCCAAGGGTTGATATTCCCAGGCCTGAATGTCGCGTGCGGACCAATCGTTCAGCAGAACATAGCCAAAGATGTTGTCGTCGGCCTCCTGAACCGAGATGGGTCCGTCCGAGGGTGTACCGACAATCGCGCCCATCTCAAGTTCGATGTCAAAACGACGGCTGGGCAGAAAAGCGGGCATGTCATGATCGGGCGACTTGAGCTGACCCCAAGGCCGACGGATATCGGTGCCCGACACGACAACGGAAGAAGCCCGGCCGTTATACCCGATGGGGATATGCAACCAGTTCGGCGGAAGGGCATTTTCCGGTCCGCGGAACATGGTGCCAACGTTTTGCGCGTGGTGACGTCCGGCATAGAAATCGGTGTATTCGCTGACCGCAAAAGGCATGTGCATTTCGGCGTCGATCTGAGCAATAAGCAACGGTTCAACCTGCGCCTGTTCCTCGGCGCCTTCGGCCAACAATGCGGTCAGGCGGTTGCGCAATGCAGCCCAGACGGCAGGACCTTCCTCCATCAGCGGGTTCCAGAAAGGCAGATCGAAGAGCGGCTCGTCTGCCAGTTCGATCAGGCCCCCGGCCTCGGCTGCGGTGACGTCCAGAATCACGTCGCCAATCGCCACGCCGCACCGCGGATCACCTCCTTCGGTCGAGAAAACGCCGTATGGCAGGTTGTTCAGGGGAAACGGGTGATCAGCCTCATTGGCCGAGGCCACCCAGGATTTCATTAATGGCATGTATTCAAACCTCTTTTGGGTGTCACTTTTTGCCCGGCGTGCCGTCGAACTTTTTCTCAAGCGACGTCCAGCAGTCGATGTAATCATCCTGCAACGGGGCTTCGTTGGCTGCAAATGGTGTCAGATGCTGCGGGAAACGGGTTTCGAACATGAAGGACATCGTGTTGTCCAGCTTGTCTGGCCCGAGGTTCGCGTTTGATGCTTTTTCAAACGCTTCCCGATCCGGGCCATGCGGCAGCATCATGTTGTGCAGACTCATGCCGCCCGGAACAAACCCCTGCGGTTTGGCATCGTACTGGCCGTAAATGTTGCCCATCAACTCGGACATGATGTTCTTGTGATACCAGGGCGGGCGGAACGTATCCTCGGCCACCATCCAGCGTTCGCGGAACAGGACAAAATCGATGTTAGCCGTGCCCGGTTGCCCTGAGGGCGCGGTGAGGACAGTAAAGATCGACGGATCGGGATGGTCGAATAGAATTGCACCGACCGGACAGTAGGTGCGCAGGTCATATTTGTAGGGCGCGTAGTTCCCGTGCCACGCCACCACGTCCAGCGGGCTTTGGCCGATCTTTGTGGTATGGAACTGCCCGCACCATTTGACCGTCACGGTCGAAGGCACCTCGCGGTCTTCAAACGCCGCCACCGGAGCCTTGAAATCGCGTGGGTTGGCCATGCAATTGGCCCCAATTGGACCGCGGCCGGGCAATTCGAACTTCTGGCCGTAGTTCTCGCAGACAAATCCGCGCGCCGGACCTTCCAGCACCTCGACACGGTACACGAGGCCACGGGGGAGAATGGCGATTTCCTTGGGTTCCAGATCAATGATTCCGAGTTCGGTCGCGAACCGCAGGCGACCTTCCTGTGGCACCACCAACATCTCGGAATCGGCCGAGAAGAAATAGTCATCCTCCATAGAGTCGGTGACCAGATAGATGTGGCTGGCCATGCCCACCTGCGTGTTCACATCCCCCGCCGTTGTCATGGTGCGCATACCGGTGAGCCATGTCAGCCCCTCATCGGAATGAGGCACTGCGTCCCAGCGGTATTGGCCAAGGCTGATCACGTCCGGGTCAACGCAGGGCGCGGATTTCCAATGTGGCAGTTCGATTTTTTCATAACGGTGCGAATGCTTGACCGACGGGCGAATGCGATAGCACCACGTGCGCTCGGGCGGATTGGCTGTAAAGGCCGTGCCGCTAAGCTGTTCACCATAAAGGCCGTAATTGCAACGCTGCGGGCTGTTCATGCCCTGCGGCAGCGCGCCGGGAAGGGCCTCGGTTTCAAAGTCGTTTCCAAAGCCGGGCATATAACCCGCATGCGTGCCAACGGGTGTGCTGGCTTGCGTCATTTTGTGCGGATCCGTCGGATGGTTCATCCCGTGTTCCTCCAATTGCTGCTTGTCGAGTAATAGTTGATTTTGTAACTAACAAGCATGACTCAGGACAAATCTGCCAAAAAAGATGACTTTGATCTGCAGGAATTCCTGCCGTACCTGCTGAACCGTGCAGCCGAAGAAAGTTCGCTGGAGTTTCAGCAGGTCTATAAGGACCGTTACGGAATGCTTCGCACCGAATGGCGCGTCTTGTTTCATCTGGGAAATTACGGCGAGATGACTGCGAAAGAAATAGGTGAGCGCGCCAAAATTCACAAAACCAAGGTCAGCCGCGCAGTTTCGAAATTGGAACAGCGCCGATACTTAGCCCGTAATCGCGACACATCCGACCGCCGGGTTGAACAATTGACGCTGACATCCGCAGGTCAGACGGTTTACAGGGATTTGCGCCTGGTGGCCGAGGCCTATGATTCAAAGCTTGCCGGCCTGTTTTCGCGGGACGAAGCGGAACTGTTGCGCAAAATGCTTCGGCGTCTGGCGCATATGGATTGACCACTGGTAATTCGCCGCCGCAATTCCCAGATGAAGCCCAGAACAAAAATGGGACAAAACATGACGACCTTGGATGCCGATACGGCAAAATCAAGCGATCTGATCAACTGGCTGGTGGCGCGCGGGCTTGAGGGTGTCGAAAAAGAAGAACTGCTGGAAGAGTACTGCAATCGCCTGGTGGAACTGGGCGTTCCGCTGATGCGATTTCACGCGGCCCAATCGACCCTGCACCCGATTTATGGCGGAACCGGCTATAGCTGGTATTACGGCCAGGGCGGGGAATATCAAAAGTTCGAATACTCTGAACAACCCAGCGATCAATGGCGTGCTAGCCCTCTGTTTGCTGTTCTGAACGAAGGCGAAAGCGTTGTGCACGAACGGTTGGTGGATCAGAACGAACCAAGCCGATTTCCCTTGCTGAATGAACTGCGCGAACATGGCGCCACTGAATATTACGCGACGGGTGTGTCCTTTGACATTCCGACTCACAATCAGCCGAAGGACGCCAAAAAGGCGGTGAACGGTGTATTGTTGTCCTGGACCTCAAACGCGCCCGAGGGGTTCAAGGATAGCGATCTGGCGTTGATCAATACAGCCCTACCGCATCTCGGATTGGCTTTGAAATCTGCAAACAACCAGCGGATATCAAAGGACCTGATGCGCGTCTATTTGGGACGCGATGCCGGTCGGCGCGTTTTGTCCGGCGAGATCAGGCGCGGGTCGCTTCAGCAAATCGACGCAGTGATCTGGAACTTTGACCTTGAGGGGTTCACCAGCCTGTCCGAAGAGCTGCCGGGTGATGCCCTTATTGAGATGCTAAACGAGTATCTGGCCGCTGCGATAGACGTGGTCCACAAATGCGATGGAAGCATCCTCAAGTTCATGGGCGACGGGCTAATGGCCATGTTCGATGTGGGCGAGATCGATGCGGACGCGCGTGCGGCACTGGCTGCCGTCGGCGAATTGGAGGTATCAATGGCGAAACTGAACGCACAACGTTCTGCCGATGGCCTGCCTGTGTCGAACTATACGCTGGCGCTGCATGCAGGTGAGATTCTGTACGGCAATATCGGCTCTGAGAACCGCCTGGACTTCACCGTCATCGGCCCGACCGTCAACCAGACCGCGCGGATTGCCGGAATGCACCGGTCGCTGGGGCAACGGATCCTGATCTCGGACGATGTGGCAAAGGCTGCACGACCTGCCGCGTCAGAGCTGGTCTCTGTCGGTCGCTATATGCTGCGTGGAGTGCCGGAACCGAAAGAACTGTTTACGGTTTACAAGGCGAATGACGCACGGGATTGAGTTTGCGTTTCGTGGCCGAAATTAATTGCGGCTTGGGCCTATCCATTTGTGAACAGGCCCAAGCAATGGTTTCTGGCTCAGACGTGATCGTCCTTAACCAACGCGCCGCGCCCGTGGCCGGCCATACCCCCAGAGACTTCTTCTGTCGCCTCATCCGCGAGTGTCTCTGGCAGGATCAGGTTAAGCACAATAGCGATAAACGCTGCTGGAAGGATGCCTGACGCGCCCAGAACCCGTAGGGTGTCGGGCAGGTGCTGCAGCGCATTTGCCGATCCGGGTGCCACGTTCATGACTTCGAGTTGAAGCCCCAGACCAATCGAAAGCGAAACCGCAAAGATCACCATGTTGCGACGGTTCCATACAACATCCGACAGCATGGATACGCCTGCGGCGACAACCATGCCGAACATGACAATGACACCGCCGCCCAGCACTTCGATCGGAACCGTTCGGATCAACCCGCCGACCTTGGGCACCAGACCGCATACAATCAGGAAAATGGCACCAATAGTGACCACGTGGCGGCTCATGACGCCGGTCATAGCGATCAGACCGACATTCTGGCTGAACGATGTGTTCGGGAAGCCACCAAAGACACCAGCAATGGCAGAGCCGAAACCGTCAGCATATGTGGCGCCCTGTATCTCTTTGTCGGTCGCCTCACGACCTGCGCCACCTTTGGTGATCCCCGAGACATCGCCGACCGTCTCGACGGCGGACACAAAGGCCATGAGGCAGAAACCGATTACCGCGGCGAACGAGAACTCGAAGCCGTATTTGAAAGGCTGCGGTAGTGCGAAAGCCGCAGAGCGTTCCCACGAGCCTGAGATCACTTCAACGGGCAGCTTCCCAACCAGGAGGCAATAAACATAGCCCACCAAAATACCGACCAGGACGGCCGATACGGAAAGCATGCCACGCGCGAAAAACTTCAGCCCCAAGGTGACAAACACAACGATCAGCGCAGGTGTCCAGCTGGACAACGAGCCATAACTTTCTGCACCTGAAGCCTTGGCTGGGACACCTCCGGCTGCGTATTCGATGCCGACCTTTACCAGCGCAAGACCGATCATAGTCACAACCAATCCGGTGACCAAGGGCGGTAGTGCAAAGCGTATCCTGCCGATTACCGTGCCCAACAGGGCGTGAAACAATCCACCGATAATCACGCCCCCAAACAGGGCAGCAAGACCGTCCACGCCTTTTCCGGCAACCAGAGGGATCATGATCGGAATGAAGGCAAAGGATGTGCCCTGTACGATCGGAAGCGCTGCGCCAACCGGGCCAAGCGTTACCGTTTGCAACAGCGTGGCAACGCCAGCAAAAAGCATCGACATCTGGATCAGATACAGCAACTCGGGAAAGTCCGGGCTGTTTGAACCAAAACCAAAACCCGCCGCGCCGGCAACGATAATCGCCGGAGTAACGTTCGACACGAACATTGCAAGCACGTGCTGTATCCCCAGCGGTACGGCCCGATAAATGGCTGGAAAATAGTTTGGATCCCGAAGTTGCTCCGGCGTCCCAATGGATGAATCGGTCATGGCTGTCCTCCCGTCAACGCGCGTTTTGGCGTCCTGTCCTTTGATAGCCTGGTGTGGAATTCACATCCTGATCCATTCAAAGTTGTCTATTATTAGATCAAGCAGATAGCTGGGATTATCAAAAATACCAAAAAGGTGTTTTGGATGGTTGTATTTTAGTTAAAGAAACCAATGGCGGTCCAGAGTCAGCCTGAACGCGACGCTGAAGCTTCAGGCTGCCGGTATTGTCAAAACTCATTGCCCAAAAGGGCAGGGGCGCACACCCGATCTACAATTTTAGCGAGGTATTGTAGCGCTGGGGCTGGAACGCCCGAACGGGGCCGTTAGAAGTCGATCTCAACGCCCGGCAGGTTCAGTTCTTTCATCATGTCGCGCAGCTCTTGCCGTGCAGCGATGTTTGAAATGTTCAGCTGTTTGACCCCGATATCCTTGAGGTCCAGCAAGGTCAGGCCGCGTGGGAAAAGCTCGCGGAAGATAACCCGCTCGGAGAAACCCGAAGCGACGCGGAAGCCGATGCGCTGGGACAGCATCTCAATCGCGCGCTGCATCTTTTCCTTGTTGACCATGCGCTGGGTGCCGACGCGGTTGCGGACAACCACCCAGTCGATGGGCTTTAGTCCCGCCTGCGCGCGCAGTTGGCGCGCGTTCCACACCATTTCTGAATAGACCGACGGGCCCAGGATTTTTTCACCCTTCGAGTCGATCCGTGCCAGCAGGTCAAAGTCGATAAAGCTGTCATTCAGCGGCGTGATCAGCGTATCGGCCAGCGAATGTGCCACCTGACTTAGGCGGGTGTGCGATCCGGGACAATCGATCAGGATGAAATCGCTGTCGCTTTCCAGTTCGGACACCGCGGCGGACAAGCGGTGATCATAGATATTCTCGCCGGGCTTCAGTTTGGACGCATCAATCTCGGGCAGGTCATGATGGCGGGGGCCGGGCAGGGTCAGGTCCGCGTTTTTCAGAAAATTGCTGCGGTTCTCGAAGTACCGACCAAGGCTGCGCTGTCGAAGATCAAGGTCCAGTGTGCTGACCTTGTGACCCAATCGCGCCAGTGCGGTCGCTACATGCATCGACACGGTCGATTTGCCTGCGCCGCCCTTCTCGTTCCCCACTACGATAATATGTGCCATGCTTGTATTCCCACGTCCCGCCGTGCTTAACCACACGTTGTTACCGACCACTATATGTTGTGGAGTCCGGGAAGGGAAGAACCCCAAGCGCCCGCGCAGAGCAATATCAGGCTCTAATTTGGAAAACTCAACCGGCTGGGTCGGTTAGGACCCGCGCTTGCCAAAGCGAATAGGCTGTTTCACAGTTCAAATCAGGGTTTTGCAATAGGGGAACCGGTTGGACCATCTGTTTTTGAACGTTTTGAACGTGGTTCTGCCGGTGCTGATCTGCGCCGGAATCGGCTATGCCCTTGCCGCGATCAAGGCACCGTTCGACAACAAAGTTATCGGTGGGATCGTTTCGCGCGTTGGGTACCCGACGCTGATCATTTCGCACCTGTCCACAACCAAGATCGCGGTAGGCACCTTTCTGGACGTCATGATGGCCGCAGCGCTGGCCATTGCTGGGTTCGGAGTGTTGGGGTTCCTGGCACTGAAAACCATGCGTCTGCCGGTTCGGGCCTTTTTGACGCCGCTGATGCATGGGAACGTGGGCAATATCGGGTTGCCTATCGCCTTGCTTGCGTTGGGTGATGCGGGAATGGCCTATACAATGGGATTTGTCGTGGTGGTGCTGATCAGCATTTTCACCGTCGGCATGTGGATCCCGGCGGGGGAGTTTTCACCCAGAAAGCTCGTCACGTCCCCGATCATTTATGCAGTGATCCTATCCCTGATCCTTATGGCGAGCGGATCAAGCTTGCCTCAACCGCTGGCAAAATCCTTCGACATTCTTGGGGGGCTGTCGATCCCACTTATGCTGCTGACATTGGGCCATACGCTGGCGACGTTGCGGATCAAAAGCCTGGGCCGGGCGGTGCTGTTGACCGTTCTGCATCTGGTCATGGCGATTGCAATCGCCAGCGCTTTGGTATGGGTTTTTGGTTTCACCGGGGCTGAGCGCGGCGCGGTGATCCTGTGTTGCCTGATGCCGTCCTCGGTTGCGACTTACCTGTTCATTGACCAGCACGTACCGGAATACGGGCCGGATGTTGCTGGTTTCATTCTTGTGTCGACGCTGGTCACGATCATCGTCCTGCCGGTGGCTCTGTCTTACTGGATCTAAAGCCGACCCTATGCGCAGCGACAAAAAACGCTAAACTGCTGATGAATTGCATTTAAGAACAATGAGTTTTGGGGTGGAATTATGACCGACAAGACGCCTTCTGACCCAACGCACGAGGGGGGTGCCCGCGTTGTGCTGGCGATGACGGCTATCTGTATGATGGTTGTTGGGTTTAACACAACGGCTGTTGCGACCATCCTGCCCAACCTCAAGGCCGAGTTCGATTTGACGCCATCCGGTCTGCAATGGGTGATGGCAACCTATACCGTGGCCAGCGCCACGCTGGTCACAATAGTCAGCCGGTTGGGCGATATCACCGGCAAGATGGGCGTATTCTTCGCTGGTATGATTGTCTTCGGAATTGGGTCCGCCTCGGTCCTGTTTGCGCAAGACGGCGCGATGCTTCTGTTTGGGCGTGGGGCGCAGGGTGCGGGTGCTGCGGCCCTGTTTGGAACATCTCTGTCATTGCTCACCGCCGCCACACCCGAAGAACAGCGTGCAGGTGTTACCGGCGCATGGGGTGCAATTGTCGGACTTGCCATTGGCGTCGGCCCGATCGTCGGCGGTGCCTTTGCCCACTATATCAGCTGGCGTGCGGTGTTTGCGACCGATCTGGTGTTGCTGGTGTTCGCCTTCCTGATTGGGCTGCATGTTAGCCGACGCGGTTACGTGCCGGACACGCGTCAGGCCGGGGCCAAGTTTGATTATCCGGGCGCTTTTGCGTTGCTGTTGTTCCTTGGCCCGCTGTCCTTTGCGCTCAGCAATGGGGAAAGCAGCGGGTGGGCAACGCCGATGACATTGATGCCGCTGGGTGTTGCGGCGGTTGCGACAATCATCCTTGTTATCGTGTCTCGCCGCAGCGACGATCCGTTGATCGAACTGCGATACTTCAAGCATCCGCGTTATTTCATGGCCGCCGTTGGCATGTTCTTCACCGGCTTCACGCTGTTCTGTTTCTTTGTGTATTTCAACACGTTCGTTCAATCCCCGGATGCCTTCGGTTATTCGCCCATCGGCGCAGGTTTAGCGATCATGCCGCTTAGCCTCAGCATGTTCGTGATCTCGGTCACTGCACCCCGGTTTCTGGCGCCCTACAGCTTTCAATGGCCTATCGTGATCGGCTTGGGGGCGATGGCCTGTGGGTTCTTGCTGTTGATGACAACTTCGAACTCCACTCAATATGCCGAGATCTGGTGGAAGCTGATGATCGTCGGCATTGGATTAGGTATCTGTTTTTCACTTTTACCCCGGCTCGGTCTGCGCGTGTTGCCAGAAGAACATGTGGGGCAGGGATCCGGGGTGATTAACGCCTGCCTGTATTTTGGCGCGACACTGGGCGCCGTGGTCGGAGGTTTGGCCGAAGCGATAACGACCCGCAGAGGTATTTCCGAGGTCATGAATGCTTTGCCCGCCGGTTCCGACCAGCGAGAAGATCTGGCCCATGCCCTAACCCATGGGACGCCGAGTCAAATCCAACAACTGATCGCTAAAATGGATCCTGAAACTAGCAGCGCTTTAGCCAAGGCCCTTAGGGACTTGCAGGACAACGCCTTCGACAGCGCGATGCTTGTTGCCGCGGTGGCGGCTCTAGTCGGGATGGCTTTGGCGCTGATGTTGCTTCGGGGCCCGGTTCCGCCCGTACACAGCGCAGCCGAGCTGACGCGTGCGAAGAGTTGAGTTCGCTTCAACTGTTGGCAATTCTTCTACTGGAAATCCGGCTGTGATAGTAGGCCTCCATGGTTGAGTTTGCGCTACTCTCTCAAAAATCCCTACGCCCTTTGGCGGCATTGTCTGTGCGCGAAAATCAGGCAGGGTTTGTCGCGACAAATCTAATGACGATGGCGCAGTCGATTTTCGAACCGGGGTCAGAAATCTATGGCATTTGGGATGGCGGCGATGCGGTGGGATTGCTTGCCATTATCGACATGGCACATCCCGATGCAGAATTGGATGACGAGGATGACCCGGATGGCGTCTATATCTGGCGGCTGATGGTCGACAAATCTCGTCAGGGCCGGGGCTATGGAATGGCCGCATTGGATTTTGCAAAATCCGTGGCTTTGAAAAAGGGTCGCTCCAACCTGGTGATCAGCGTCGTCGACGAGCCCGGCAGTGCGCTGCCGCTTTATCAATCGTTCGGGTTTGCGCCGACTGGCCGGCTTGTCGATGGTGAGGTCGAGTTGATCATGCGGCTGGCTTAGCCACTTTTTTCTGGCGACGTTCTACAGACAAAAAAGGCCGCCCCGGTGGGCGGCCCTTCGCATCTCAAAAGGTTCCGGCTTAGAAGCCCAGACCTTCGTATTTTTTCTTGAACTTCGACACACGGCCGCCGGCGTCCAACAGGCGCGACGAACCACCGGTCCATGCAGGGTGCACAGAGGGGTCGATTTCCAGAGCCAACTGATCGCCTTCGGCGCCCCAGGTGGATTTCATCTGAACTACGGTGCCATCGGTCATTTTGACGTCGATGACGTGATAATCGGGATGGATGTCTTTTTTCATCTTTCCGTTCCTTACGCTTCGGCGCCAGCCTTGGGCTTGTAGTTGGTGACTTCTGCGATACGCGCGGATTTACCACGGCGCGAGCGCAGATAGTACAGTTTGGCGCGACGGACGCGGCCACGGCGGACAACGGTGATGCTGTCGATGTTGGTCGAATACAGCGGGAACACACGCTCCACACCTTCGCCAAACGAAATTTTGCGAACGGTGAACGCACCGGCGATGGTGTTGCCGCCTTTGCGGGCGATGCAGACGCCTTCGTAGTTCTGTACACGGGTGCGCGACCCTTCGGTCACTTTAAAGCCGACACGGATGGTGTCTCCGGCTTTGAAATCGGGGATGTCTTTCCCCAGGGCGGCAATCTGTTCCGCCTCAAGCTGTGCGATCAGGTCCATCGCATTTCTCCTATCTGCTCGTGGTTGGTCCACGAAGTTGAGCACGGCCTGAGAGCTCTTGGTCTTCACCGGGTCCTGCGTACAGCCCGCCAGAGGTCAGATCGAATATTCCTTTGGTCCGGTCCGCCCTGCCGCGCCGTGGCCGAAGAAAGCCGGGCGTCACGCCATGATGCAAACCAAAACACCGGAGTCGCATGTCGCGGCACCGGATTGCGCTGCTTTACGGGCTTTGTGGGCAGGGATCAAGCCTGAATCGCAAGAATGGTCAGGGCCAGATGGTAAGATTTCGCCACCGGCCAACAACACCGTTGCCTTGTCAGGCAGATCAGGCATTCTAGAGGGAATTATAAGAGCAGAAATTTTGAACAGGAACATACCATGCGCACAGCATTGATGCTGGCTGTTTTGGCCTTCGCGACCCTGTCCTGCGGTCGCAGCAGCCCTCCGCCCCAACAGGTCGAAGCTAAGGCATTCCTGAGCACCACGTCGCCCTCGGTCATTTTTCCAAGCTTTGGGGATGCCAAACCGCATGAGTGGGAAGGCCGGCACCCGGGGCACTATCCGGTTCACGGGCTCGATGTTTCGCGATGGCAGGGTCCGATTGACTGGCGCAGGGCCAAGTCCTCCGGTGTCAGTTTCGTATTCATCAAGGCGACCGAGGGGGGCGACGTGGCCGATCCTTTGTTTGATGATCACCGGCGCGGCGCGCAAGCCGCGGGTGTTCCATGGGGGGCGTATCACTACTACTATTTTTGCCGACCGGCGCATGAGCAGGCAAAATGGTTCATCGAGAACGTGCCCCGAGGTGCCGACCTGCCGCATGTGCTGGATATGGAATGGACGCCACATTCCAAGACCTGCACCATCAGACCCGATGGCGCCACCGTCCGGTCCGAGGCGAAGCGGTTCCTTGATATCCTGGAACGCCACTATGGCCGCCGTCCGATCGTCTATACGACCGTGGATTTCTACGGTGACACCGATATCGCCCGCCTGCCCAAGACGGAATTCTGGCTGCGGTCGGTCGCCGGGCACCCGCGCAACGTTTACCCCAAGGCCGCGTGGCGGTTTTGGCAGTATACGGGCACGGGTTTGGTCCCTGGCGTTCAGGGGAAAGTGGACATCAACACATTCAACGGCCCGCCTGAGATATGGGCCAGATGGAAGGCGGGGGGCGCTTAGCCGCTTGGTGCCCCATAAGTTTCAATGGTTCCTCCGGCCACAAGGTGATCCAGACGGCGTACCCGTTCTTGGCCAGATGTGTGGTGCAACCAGAACCGCTCTCCATCAGTCAGGTCGCGTCGCTCGAAGCCAAGTTCGGTCATGCAGCGGTGCACCTGGTCAATTTCACCCTGTGAGCGAAGCTTATCGTCGAAGGGCGCCGTAACGATGGGGCCCAGGATCACGCCCCACAGCAGGATATTCGTGGCGTATCCACCAATCACCGCGCTGTTGCCCCCAATATCTTCCTCGGCGGCGCATGATTGCACGGCGACCTTTGCGGAGTGCAGGTTATGCCCCGCCTGAGTGGGCACTGCCATCTCAAGAGGCTTGGTTGTGCAAGCTGAAAGGGCAAGCACAGCTAAGCATATGATTTTTTTCATTTAGCAGCCTGTTATGCGTTGAATTGAAATCGCATTTTGCAATATCTGAAAGATGAGTATTTTTTCAGAACATCAGCTTCAAGTGGTGTTCGCTAAATACAGGAACGTGCTGCATACAAGCCACACTCGGGGTATCAATCCTGTGTGTCGTCCCCGGATTCCTCGTAGCGTTCCCACAGATCAGGGCGTCGCTTGCGGGTGATCTCTTCAGACATCTGGTGCCGCCATTCGGCAATGCGCCCGTGATGACCAGACATCAGAATGTCGGGGATCGGGCGGCCTTTCCAATCTGCGGGTCGGGTGTATTGCGGGTGCTCTAAAAGACCCGAGGAAAAGCTTTCGTCTTCGGCTGAGGCCTGGTTGCCCAATACGCCGGGAATCAACCGCACAGTTGAGTCAATCAGCGCCTGGGCTGCGATCTCGCCGCCGGTCATCACGAAATCCCCAAGGCTGACTTCCTGAACGCCGTAATGTTCCAACACGCGTTCATCGACGCCTTCGAACCGACCGCAGAGCAAGGTCATGCCGTCGCAGCGTGCGAGGTTTTGCATCATACGTTGATCCATGCGGCGACCGCGCGGGCTGAGGTAGATCAATGGCCAGTTGCCCTGCACGCCAGCCATTGTGTGTTCGATTGCCTCACCCAGCACGTCTGCGCGCAACACCATACCCGCGCCGCCGCCAGCCGGCGTGTCATCGACATTGCGATGTTTGCCAACGCCGAACTGGCGCAGATCCACGGTCTCTAATTGCCACAACCCTTCTTGCAAGGCTTTGCCCGTCAAGCTTTCGCCGAGAACGCCGGGAAAGGCGGAAGGGAACAGGGTGATGATTTTTGCCTTCCAGACCCCGTGCAGATCAGGGGTCGGAGTCATCAATTCACGCGGCTTCAGCGTGGGTCGGATTGCCTTGCGTCCGTGAGATTTGCTTGGCTTGTCTGTCATATTGTGCCGACCATCGCGTTCTTTGCCCGCTCTACTACCAGCGCTTTTTGCCGGGTCAACTCCGCTTCGTCCAGATGGGATCGGTTCAGCGTCAGCAATTCCGCCAACACGCTTTCCGGTAGCCTGCTGTTAGATTTTGTGGGCGGCACCAAAAGCTGCGCTTTTTCCCGAGGCAAGTTCAGGAATTCGGCAAAAGGCGTACCGGGACCAAAGCGTCGCAAATGCGTCTCTTCCAACCACTCTTCGGTCACAGTGACCGACGGCAGTTTCTTGCGAATGTCCGAGACCGTTTCCTCTAGCGGGGGCAGGTGATCCATGTTCGCGCGGAAGATGTCGAAATCCTGGACCTCGCGGGTTCTCTGAAGATCGTGTGCCCAAAGGCTGCGCAACCACGCTCCGCGCTGCCGCAGGGACAGGTAGATCGTGATATCGACCTCCTGATCTTCGAACCGATCGCGGATGGCATCCACCAGACAGGCGGCCAGATCCGGTGCGGCGGCATATCCCTGTTCGATATTGCGGCTGGGACGCAGGCCGCTGAAATTCTCTTCGCTGACGATCAGGCCGCGTTTCGTGCCGAAGTTCCGCGTGGCCAGATACTCTCGGGTCTGCGAGCTGAATTCGGACAGCGTTCCCACGGTTCCATAGATGGAATGGCGGGTCGCGGCACCTGACAGCCCCAATTTGCGCGTCTTGTAAGGCAGCAACAGCGCAAAATGTGGCCAGATCAATTCGCGGTTTTCATACAGAAATGATTGTGCTGCAGTGGTTCCGGTCTTGTGTAGCCCCAGATGCAGCAGAACGCGTCGCATCAGATCAGCCCCTCGGGCGGGTCTGCGATGATGCGGCCTTTGTCCAGATCCACAGTTGGAACAACCTCAAGAGTGAAGGGCAGAAAAACGGTGCCTTTCAACCCCGGCCCGTGCAGTTCCAGCAGATCTGCGGCGCCGTGGTTTTGTACCGACTTCACACGACCCAGCAGCGTTCCGCCGGTGTCGTAGACCTCAAGCTCGATCAGGTCGGTGTGATAGAATTCGTCATCAGGCAAGGACGGCAGCTGATCACGCCGCGCGAATAGGCGGAGGCCGTTGATGGCGTCTGCCTGTTCTTTGGTCTCGATCCCACCCAAACGCGCCGCAAAGCCGTTTTTGATTGGGCGGGTCAGGACCAGCGGATAGCGTTCCTTGCCGTCTTCATCAGTTAGGGGCGAATAGGTCTCGATGTCCTCTGGGATGGCGCAAAAACTTTTCAGCCGCACTTCGCCGCGCACGCCGTAAGACCCCGCAACGCTGCCCACGCAGATCAGATCAGTCATTTGGCACTTCCGTCGTTACACATAATCCGTCCTGCCAGTCTCCAAGCGGGGCACATGCCTCGCGTTGGTTATTGCGCTCAAAGAACACGCCCACAATAAAAGCGATCAGCAACAGGATGGGAAGCCGTATCAGTCCGAACATCTGGCTTTACCGCGTTTCGATATGCAACCGGGCGCTGCGCTGTTCCCAGCCGGCACGCTCAAGTTCGGGTCTTTCAGACATTTCTTCCGGCCAGCCCACACAATAGTAGCCGACCAGAGACCAATCGTCAGGCACAGCCAGATCGCGTTTCATCTGTTCTGGATCAAGGATTGAGACCCAGCCCAGACCCAATCCCTCGGCCCGCAAGGCGAGCCAGAACAAGGTGATCGCGGCGACGACAGAGTAGCGGCGCATCTCGGGCATCGTGCCCGCGCCCAGCCCCAGACCTTTGTTGGTCGTCTCATCAGAGAACACTGCCAGCTGAACAGGCGCTTCCTGCATGCCGGACAGCTTTAGGCGGCTGTATTTCAGCGCCTTGTCGCCCGAATAGCCTGCAAGGGCCTTTTCATTGGCGTGTTGGAAATTCTCTAGCGCTGCGGCACGCGCCGCTTCGCTTTCGACGCGAATGACGCGCCAGGGTTCGCTAAGCCCCACGGAAGGGGCCAGACGAAATGTGTCGAGGCAGCGCGTCAGCACCGCCTCGTCCACGGGATCGGTGCGAAACCGGCGCACATCGCGCCGGAGCCGCATCAACAGTTCGAACTGCGTGCGAAAATCGTCGGTGAAGTCCTGATCCTGCACGCGCTGACCTGCTTACTCTTCTGCCGCTGCTTCTTCAGCCGGAGCAGCAGCTGCCTCGGCGGCTTCAGCAACCTTTGCAGCTTTCTCTTCTGCGCGTTCCTGAGCTTTCTTGCCCGGGGTACCCTTGTTGGGGTTGTTGCGCTCGGCCTTGTTAAGGGTGCCGGCAGCTTCCAGCATGCGTGCAATACGGTCGGTGGGTTGTGCGCCCTGATCCAGCCAGTACTGAATGCGCTCCATGTTCATTTTCACGCGCTCTTCGCTGTCTTTCGGCAGCAGCGGGTTGTAGGTGCCGAGCTTTTCGATGAAGCGGCCATCGCGGGGCATACGGCTGTCAGCCGCTACGATGCGATAGAAAGGGCGCTTTTTTGAGCCGCCGCGGGCGAGACGAATTTTCATTGCCATGGTGGTATCTCCTTTGAATGGCGTATCCGGTGATTCACCGGTTTAGTTCTGGTGTTTCTTGTGGTGTCGGATGACTTCCTGAATGATGAAATTCAGGAAAGCCTTGGCGAAATCTGGGTCCAGATGGGCCTTGTCCGCCAGGTCTTCTAACCGTGCGATCTGCGCGGACTCGCGCGAGGGATCGGACGGGGGAAGGTCGTGTTCGGCCTTGAGCTTGCCAACGGCCTGGGTGTGCTTGAACCGCTCGCCCAGCGTGTAGACGAGGATCGCGTCCAGCCGGTCGATGCTTTCGCGATGCTCTTTCAGCAACGTCGCAGCCCGAGTCACAGGGTTGTTCATTGGCCGGTCCTTTCGGTGGTCAAAGCAGTGTCAGAGAATTCGAATTTCGGGTGCCGCCAAACCTGACAGCGTTGACCCACAACCTCGCCCTCGCGTTCATAGGTGGCGCCAAGACGTTCGGCCAATGCGCGCGAGCGGTTGTTTTCATGGGCGATGTACGAAATCGGGCCATTCACCCCCTGGTGTTGGGCGGCATAAGCGCGGGCAGCCATCGCGGCCTCGAACGCAATTCCTTTGCCTTCGAAACCATCAAAAATGACCCAGCCCAATTCGGGCTCATCCCAGCCCGGCGCGTTGATGATGCCGGTCCAGCCTGCAAAGGCGCCGCTGGCCTTTTCGACGATGTGCCAACCACCGTAACCCATAATGGCCCAATGCCCGAACCGGCCCAAAAGGGACCGCCATGTTTCCAGTGGCGTTTTGGGGCCACCGACCATGCGGCTGCGGTCCGACGCGAAGAAGGTTGTCATCGCGGGCAGGTCACCCTCTTGCGGTGCCCGTAGGATCAGGTTTTCTGTTTCTACGGTGGGGATGGTGTACGAGGTCATGCGTAGGCCTCCATTCCGCCGTTCACCAGATCGGCCGGGGCAGGGTGCCGCCAGACTTGCATCGTACCAAAAGCCGGATGTTCGAAAGTGTAATCGAACTGGGCACCCAGACGTTCGGCCACGGCCTTGCTGCCCAGATTCTCCGGGTCGATCAGCGAAATTGCCGTTTCCCAGCCCAGCACATCATAGGCATGCGCGCGCGCGGCCAGCGCGGCCTCGGTCGCGTAACCTTTACCAGTTGCGTTATTCATCAACGTCCAACCGATTTCAGGTTCGGGCCAGCTGTGCGGGCACCACAGGCCGACATGGCCGACATAGCTGCCTGTGTCCTTTTCCTCGACGCCCCAGAACCCGTAGCCGCGCATGGCCCAATGACCCAGCAGCATGGCAATGGCGCGCCATGTTTCATCAGGGCGCAGGGGGCCGCCGACGAATTTCGATGCATCGCTGGCAAAGAACTCGGCCTCGGCCTCGAAGTCCGCTTCGCTAGGGGCCCGCATGATCAGGCGTTCGGTTTCCAACCTGGGGATCGACGGTGTCATGCCTGCACCTCGCCATAGCGCCAGACATGCTGATCTGCGTCAAAGGCACTCTCGGCCGCTGCGTCCCGGGATGCGCCAAGGCGTTGCGCCAACGCATTCGAACGCGTGTTCGACCGCGAGACATAACTGACGAACTGGCCCAATCCGAGCAGGTCGAAACCGAAGTCACGTACGGCCGCGCAGGCCTCAGTCGCGTAGCCTTGCTTGCGGTGCTCGGCGCTGAACATATAGCCAAGCTCGGGTTCGCGATCATCCCATTCCAGCCCCAGAAAAACGAAACCAGCGATCTGATCATCGTTCTTTAGGGTCACCGTGAACAGGCCATGCCCATGCAGAAGCCAGCCGGAGGTATAGTAGGAAAACTCGGTCCAAGCCTCCTGTTCGGAACTGCCAAAGCTCTCGCCGCAAACTGTAGTCCAAACAGGCAAGTCATCCAGAGTGGGTGCACGCAGAACCAGCCGCCGGGTCTGAATGACCGGCAGGGCCGCGCGATATTGCGTTGCTGCCATCGCCGCCTTTCCGGACGGGGGCTGGGTGCAGCGTGCTGGTGTCACTTTTTCTTTCCGAAACCGCTCAGACCCGGGGGCAGGGCCATGCCGCCACCCATTCCAGGCATACCGGGCATCTTGCCGCCCATCGCTTTAGCCGCCTGTTCCAGCGCCTTGGGGTCCATGCCTGCGGCCATGTCTTCGGGGCTGGGGCCACCTTTACCGAACATGCCTTTCATGGCCTGTTTCAGCATCTTGCCTTTGCCCATTTTGCCCATCTTCTTCATCATGTCCGACATCTGCCGGTGCATCTTGAGCAGCTTGTTGAGGTCACTGACCTCCATCCCAGAACCGGCTGCGATCCGTTTTTTGCGGCTGGCTTGCAGCAGTTGCGGGTTGGCACGCTCGCGTTTGGTCATGGACTGGATCAGGGCGATCTGGCGCTTGAGCACCTTGTCGTCCATGCCCGCCTCTTCGACCTGCTTGGCCATCTTGCCCATGCCGGGCATCATGCCCATCATGCCCTGCATGCCGCCCATCTGGATCATCTGCTCCAGCTGCATCTTCAGGTCGTTCATGTTGAACTGACCTTTGACCATGCGCTTCATCATGCGCTCGGTCTGTTCCATCTCCATCGTTTCCTGGGCTTTTTCGACCAGGGCAACGATGTCGCCCATGCCCAGAATACGACCGGCGATCCGGTCCGGCTCAAAGGTTTCGAGCGCGTCCATTTTCTCGCCCAAACCGACAAAACGGATTGGCTTTCCGGTGACCGCACGCATAGACAGCGCCGCACCACCGCGCCCGTCACCATCCATTCGGGTCAGGACCACGCCCGAGATGCCAACCTTGGCGTCGAACTCCTCGGCGACCTCAACGGCGACCTGACCTGTCAGGCCATCGACCACCAGCAGGGTCTCGCGCGGGTCGACCGCGTTGCGCACCTGCTCGACCTCGTTCATCAGCACTTCGTCAATGTGCAACCGGCCAGCAGTATCCAGCATATAGACGTCATAGCCACCCAGCGTCGCCTGTTGCTTGGCACGTTTGGCGATGTCGACGGGTTTTTGGCCGGGAACGATTGGCAGGGTATCGACGCCGACCTGCGTACCCAGAACGGCCAGCTGATCCATCGCCGCCGGGCGATAGACGTCGAGCGAGGCCATAAGGACCTTCTTGCCCTCTTTCTCTTTCAGGCGTTTGGCCAGCTTACCGGTCGTGGTCGTTTTACCTGAACCCTGCAGGCCGACCATCAGGATCGGAGCAGGCGGGTTATCGATTTTCAGAGCGCCGGGGTCTTCCTCACCGCGCAGTGTGTCAACCATCGCGTCGTGCACGATCTTGACGACCTGCTGTCCGGGGGTGATCGACTTGGTCACCGCCTGACCGGTGGCCTGATCCTGCACTTTCTTGACGAATTCACGTGCAACCGGCAGCGAGACGTCAGCCTCAAGTAAGGCCACGCGCACTTCGCGCAGGGCAGTTTTGACGTCCTCTTCGGACAGGGCACCCTGTTTGGTCAGCCGGTCAAAGACGCCAGAGAGGCGTTCGGATAGATTTTCAAACATGCCTTCGGCCTCCTATGCCGGTTATCTCGTGGCGTGCCCCAGATAGGAAGCGCCGGTTAAATGCACAATTGCCCCCACGGGCGTGACACGCTGGTGGGGGGCGATCCCTGAACGACTCAAGGGACCGGAAGATCAGACGCTTCCGGATGTTTGACGGCGATTTAGGCCGATTGGCTGTCCGAGTCAACCTCTCGCGCGGGTAGCCAGTTGTTGACCGCATCAACCATCCGCTGTGCGCCGCGCCCGCTGACATAGGCTTCGACGATCGGGTGACGACCAGCACTCATGCCTTTTTTAAGAACCAGAACGGGGCGATGCATCTTGGACGTGGTCCTGTCGCGGGTCGAGGTGGTGGTTTCCACCTCGGCATGGGACAGGTTCGACAACTCATGTTCTACTGCGTCATATCCAAAGATCGATTGGCGACGGATCAAGATGCTATTGCTATTGCGGTCCAATATGACCTGTACGCGGCGCACAAAGACGCAGAATGCGCCAAAGCCCAACCCGCCACCGAACAGCGCAAAGAAGATGCCGAACAATATGCCCTCGCCACCCTCGCTGACCATGAATAAACCAGCCCCAACAAAACAGAGGATAAAGAGTACCAGCGTAATGCCGATGAACCATGGCGTGTTGGTCAGGATCAGTTGGTCCGGGGTGCTGCGCGTGACTTTCATGGCGGCACGCTAGCATCGATTTTTAGGCCTGTCGTGGCTTGAATCTGTCAGCGCATTGCGCGATGAGCGCCACAAACGAGGAGGTTCCCATGGACGCGTCATCCACTTTTCAAGACACGTTGCCGATCAGTTCAGACGCGCTGTTGCAGCGGTTGGATGACTGGGGGCTGAGCTATCGTCTGCACACGCATATTCCCCTGCGCACGGTTGAGGATGCCAAAGGCGTTGAAGAGCAATTCCTGGTACCGGGCGAAAACTCCCTGCGCCTCAAGAACCTGTACCTGCGCGACAAGAAAAAGCGGAACTATCTGGTGACGCTCGAACAAAGCCGCGAGATTGACCTCAAGGCGCTGGGCACAGAGCTGGGGATCGGTAATCTGTCCTTTGGATCAGCGGAGCGGTTGTTTCAGAGCCTCGGTATCCGTCCCGGCGCGGTCAGTCCGCTGGCCATGATCAACGGTGTGCAAAACGATGTGCGGTTCTTCATGGACGCCACCGCGCAAACGACGGACATCATCTATATGCATCCTCTGGTAAATGATCGGACCGTCGCCATGACGCGCGATGACCTGATGGCATTCTTCGATCAGGTCGGATGCGCAGTCACCTGGCTGCCGTGATCAGTCGCTCAGCGCCTCTTCGAGGGCTGCGGCGGCATGGGCGGCGGACGGATTGACGAACAGGTGGCCGTCAGCTTCAAAAACAGGGTCATCCAGGTGGTCGGGAAAGGCCAGCGGCAGTTCGGTACACGCCAGCAAGATCGCAGTTCCAGGTTTTGCGTGCTTGTCGCAGAAAGTTAGTAAACGAGCGCGCGCCGTGGCTGATGCGCCGCCGTAGAAGTCACTGTCGATCATCGCCTGCATCTCGGCAATTTCCGTTTCGGGCAGGCGATCATTTGCAGTGATCCCTTCGGCGGCCAATCGGTCTGAATAATTGCTGGCCTGCATGGTCACTGTCGTTCCCAGAACCAGGGCTGTGGACGCCCTGGCAGATGCTGTGGCCTCAGCGGTTGCATCGAAAATGCTGAGAATGGGCATGGTGATACCTTGCCGGATCGCATGCAGTCGCGCGTGCGGAGTGTTCGAGGCGATGATGCCAAAGTCGCAGCCCGCGTTTTCAAGCTTCAGCAATGCCTCGCGAAACACCGCGTCGAACCCGGACCAACTGGCCTCGTCCCCGGCGGTTCCCCGCAGGGCGCGGGTTTTGGCCTGCGTAACGGATTCGATTGTCATAGGCGGGATCGGCAAGGGCGAGCCGTGGCCGCGATTGGCAAAGTGCCTGCTGGCCCCTTCTGCGATCGCTCGGTAATAGTCCACGGTCGAGGCCCAGCCCACACCGCCCAGAATGCCGATTTTCTTCATGATGAACGCCCAGTCTGCAAATCTCGCTTAAGGTAGACTGGACGTTTCACAAGACAAAGGCCAGAGGTGGATCAGGCGGCGAGTTGAGTTACCGCTTTTTGGGCATTCGCCAACGCGGCGTCCGCATCCAGCGCCATCTTGTCAGCCGCAATCACGTCGACGTCGTGGATGCCGATGAATCCTAGAACGTGCTTGGCATAGTTGGTGGCAAAATCGATCTCAGACCCTACTTCGGTGCCGCCGGACGCGATTGCCAGCACGGCGCGCTTACCTTCCAGCAGGCCTTTGGGGCCAGTTTCCGAATAGGCAAAGGTCAGACCCACGCGGGCGACAAGGTCGATCCAGGCCTTGAAGGCCGCAGGCACCGAGAAATTGTAGATCGGCAGCCCGATGACAATGGTGTCGGCGTTTTGCAGCTCGCCAACCAACTCGTCGGACAGGGCCAGCAGATCACGTTGAACCTCGTCACGCTGATCGGCGGGGGTGAAGTTGGCGTTGATCCAGTCTTCGGTAAGCAGGGGCAGGGGGCTGGCAAGATCGCGGCGGATGATGCGCCCGGCGCCAAGATGCCCGATAATCTGGCCGGAAAGGTCGCGGGTGGCGGATCCGGTACGGCGGGCCGAGGCGTCGATATGCAGGATGGTCTTGGTCATGTCAGGGTTTCCTTTTTGGCGGGGTAACTGTTTCCGGTTCCAATATGAATGTTGCGTCAGCGAACGAAACGCGGATATACCAACAGGTATTGTTGGAATTTGCACAGTGGGCTTGAGCATGGATAATTGGGACGAAGTCAAAACCGCCTATCAGGTCGCTCGGATGGGCACTGTCAGCGGCGCGGCCGAAATCTTGGGCGTGCACCATGCCACCGTGATCCGCCATATCGACGCGATCGAGGCGCGGCTGGGCGTCAAACTTTTTCAGCGCCACGCGCGTGGCTATACCCCAACCGATGCCGGAGAGGACCTTCTGCGCGTGGCTCAGGCCACCGAAGATCAGTTCAATCAGTTAGTGGGCCGAATGAAAGGGCGTGGCGATGATGTGTCGGGCGAATTGGTTGTGACATCTCTGGCCTCGCTGGCGCCCTTGGTCGTTCCCGCCCTGTCCGAGTTTCAATCAATGCACCCGGGTCTGATTGTGCGTTACCTGACCGGGGATCGTCTGTTCCGCCTGGAATACGGCGAGGCACATGTGGCCATCCGTGCGGGTGCCGCCCCGGACCAACCTGACAATGTTGTGCAGCCGTTTATCGAACAGGAGGTCGGCTTGTTTGCCAGCAAGTCATATATCGAACGCCGAGGCAAACCAGCGAGCATTGACAAATTTGCAGACCACTTGTTTGTCGGCACGGACGATGAAAACAGCCGCGCTCCGTTTTCCAAATGGTTGCGTGCCACTGTCCCGGCCGAGGCCATCGCGTTCCGCTGTACCAACAATTTCTGTTTGCGCGAGGCAGTTCTGGCCGGGGCCGGGATTGGTTTCATGGCACGATGGGAGGCATCGCGCGATCCGGAACTGGTCGAAGTTATTGAGCCATTGCCCGAATGGTTCGGCAAACTTTGGCTGGTGACCCATGTCGATCTGCATCGCACGACCAAAGTGCAGGCATTCCTATCGTTCCTTAAGAAAGAGTCCAAAGGTTGGCTTTCGTGACACCGCAGGGGCGTGGTCATTTGGCAATGATCACATTCACTCTGCTGGTGGCGGGTAGTTTCTCGTTGGGATCTATTGTTGCCAACCAGATTGCGCCGTTGGCGATTACAGCCGGGCGGTTTCTGATTGCGACCGTCATCATCGGCATTGCCGCGTTAGCCACCACCGGTTTGCCGCGCAGCGCTGCGCAAGCGCCGTGGCGATACGCCGTTTTGGGCGGGCTGTTCGCCACTTACTTTGTTCTTATGTTTTACGGCTTGAAAACCGCCGACCCGGTCAGCACATCTGCGGTCTTCACCCTGACGCCGGTCATGTCTGCGGTCGCCGGATGGGTTCTGCTGCGCCAGATCACCACTCCGCGTATGGCTTTTGCCCTGACGGTGGGGGCAACCGGTGCTTTATGGGTTATCTTTCGCGCCGATTGGCAGTCCTTTCGCGCCTTCGAGATCGGCGGCGGAGAGATCATCTTTTTCTGGGGCTGCATGGCGCATGCAATCTACACGCCGATGGTGCGCAAACTGAACCGGGGTGAGCCCGCAGTAGTCTTTACATTTGGAACACTGGTTGCTGGCTGCGTGATCCTGACGGTGGTCGGCTGGTCAGACATCCGTGCAACCGATTGGGCGAACCTGCCGCTGATCGTCTGGGTCAGTCTGCTGTATCTTTCTATCTTCGCAACGGCCTCCAGTTTCGTTCTGGTCCAGTTTGCAGCGCTACGCCTGCCGTCGGCCAAGGTTATGGCCTACACTTATCTGATCCCCAGCTGGGTGATCCTGTGGGAGATCGCGCTTGGGCGGCCTGCGCCAACCGTCATGGTGCTGGTCGGTGTCGTTTTAACCGCGATCGCGCTTGTTCTGCTGCTCAAAAGCGAAGAGCAACCTGCGAAAGACACTGCGCCGGTCTCGGAATGACCCTTGTCTTTTGGCCGTAATCTAACAACCCTCGGGTCTGATGAACCATCCCGGAGGGAATGATGAAGCAAGCTATTCTATTTGTCGTCGGTGCGATGTTATCCGCCTGTACGCAAGGAGGGGGGCAGGGGTCTTCAGAGACCGACCTTCAAGGCAGTTGTGAGGCACTCGTGTCGGCTGAGACAGGTGTTCAGGCCGCTGACGTCAACGCGGTTTCGACCGAGTCCGTGCCGACTGGAACAATCACAACAATTGAGGTCACTGGCGCTCAGGCACCGTGGTTGTGTCTTGCGGACGCAACGGGTGTGATCATCGGCGTCGAATATAGTCAGGAAGGCTAGCTGGGAACCGGCCAAACCAAATGAAATGGTCGGAGTCATCTACATGAGACAGATCAAAGTGCTCTATTCCTGAGCCCGCTAACATCGCCGGCAGGAGGAAGATGCCATGTTTAGTCACATTATGATCCCGGTTGATATTCACCTGCCGCCGGAAATTCGCAAAGCTCTGGATGTCGCGGCGCAAATGGCGAGATGGCAAAACGCCCGGATCACGATCGTCAGCGTGACCGGAACCCAGCCGGGCGACGTCACGCATTCAGACGCGGAGATCAGCACCGAGTTGCAAGCCATTGTGGATCAACTTACCGAGCAGAGCGGCTCCGAGGTTTCCGCGCGCAACATCCACTCGGTAGATGTAGCTGCAGAGGTCGACGGTGATTTGACCCGCGCCGCTGAAGAGATTGGGGCCGACCTAATCGTCGTTGGGACGCACGCACCGCGCATCACGGACCACATCTTTTCCAGCCATGCCGGATATCTGGCCAAGCACGCCAAAGTATCGGTGTTTGTAGTTAGATAGGTCTAGGGATCGTCTGTTGCGGGCAGTTCGACTTCCAGAAATCGTTCAAACGCATCCAGATTGACTGGTTCGAACTGACCGAACCCCTGCATCCAGACGGATGCCGCGCGCAGCGCATCCGGTTCCAGCTTACACCACTTCACCCGCCCGCGCTTTTCCTGGCTGATCAACCCGGCCTTGGTCAGGATGATCAGATGTTTCGAGATCGCCGCCAGCGACATCTCGAACGGGTCGGCGACGTCGGTGACGGCCATGTCATCCTCAAGCAGCATCGCAAGGATGGCGCGGCGGGTCGGGTCGGCGAGGGCCGCGAAAACGGTATCGAGGTCATTGGACATGCTATCGCTCAATCACAGCGCCCGGTTTTGGTCAACCATTTGGTTGAATATACGAATTGAGTGGTTTTTACGCGCGCCGATGGATCGGGACATTTTAATGGCGCTTCAATTGCATGAATAAATTGCATAAATTCAATTACTTAACCTGCGGCAAGTCGGACATTTAACACCGTTGACTCTGTGCCTTGCGCCCCTTAGCAACCTACCCAAGACTGTGCGAGGGAATTGCCCGTGACCGATGATGACCAAAAGCAGCGTATGGCGCAGCTGGAGGCCAAGATCACAGCGGCGAAAAAGGCCAAAGCGCCAAAGCCTCGTGCGGATGCTGACGTGTCCGGGGGCGAGCTTGCCTGGAGGATGGTCATCGAAATGGTTTCCGGTCTTGGGATCGGATTTGGCATCGGATACGGGCTGGACAGCCTGCTCGGGACAATCCCGATCTTTCTGGTGCTGTTCACATTGCTGGGCCTTGTCGCGGGCGTGAAGGTTATGCTCCGCAGCGCGAAAGAGGTTCAGGAGAAACAAGCGGCTGCTGAGGCGGCCGATAAGGACGAGAGGGACTGAACGTGGCAACTGAGACCACCGCAGCAGAAGGCAGCAGCCTGGTTTTCCATCCGATGGATCAGTTCATCGTTAAACCGCTTTTCGGTGACGGTGCGATTGCGTGGTACACGCCGACCAACGTGACTCTGTGGTTGTTTCTGGCTATTGCGGCGATCTTTGCCCTGCTGGTTCTCAGCACCTCGAAACGTGCCATTGTTCCGACCCGGATGCAGTCTGTTGCTGAGTTGGCCTATGGCTTCATCTACAAGATGCTGGAAGACATTTGCGGTAAAGAAGGCGTGAAGTACTTCCCCTATGTCATGACCCTGTTCATGTTCATCGTCTGCGCGAACTTCCTGGGCATGTTGCCCATGTCTTTCACCACCACGTCGCATTTCGCCGTGACCATCCCGCTGGCGCTGGCTGTGTTCCTGACCGTAACCGTTCTGGGTTTCGTCAAGAACGGCGCAAGCTTCCTAGGTCTGTTCTGGGTGTCCAGCGCACCGCTGGCACTGCGCCCTGTCCTGGCGATCATCGAGCTGATCTCGTACTTCGTGCGTCCGGTCAGCCACTCCATTCGTCTTGCCGGTAACGTCATGGCAGGCCACGCGGTTATCAAGGTTTTCGCAGGCTTTGCCGCGATTGCCGTGATCTCACCGGTGTCCGTTCTGGCGATCACCGCAATGTACGGCCTCGAGGTCCTCGTGTCCTTTATTCAGGCCTACGTATTCACCATTCTGACCTGTGTTTACCTGAAAGATGCGCTGCATCCTTCGCACTAAGGTCCGATACCCAAACATCGAAACTTCCAATTCGTAAGGAGAAACATCATGGAAGGCGATCTCGCACACATCGGCGCAGGCCTGGCAGCAATCGGTTCCGGCGCAGCCGCAATCGGGGTGGGCAACGTAGCAGGCAACTTCCTGGCCGGCGCCCTGCGCAACCCTTCGGCGGCTGCTTCGCAGACCGCAACCCTGTTCATCGGTATCGCATTCGCAGAAGCCCTGGGGATCTTTGCATTCCTGGTCTCGCTGCTGCTGATGTTCGCCGTCTAATCTGCGGAACCTGATCCTTACGCGCAGGTGGGTCCAAGCCATAGCGGCCCACCTGTTGTAAAGACAACGTTCCGACGGAGGACATCATGGCGACTGAACCCCTTGCCAAAGAAGTAGCTGGCACCTGCGTCGACGCCTACGGCTCGGCCATCGGTATGCCGCAGCTCTGCTTCGATTGGTTTCCCAACCAGATTTTCTGGCTGGTCATCACGCTGGTCGTCATCTTTCTGGTCCTGTCTCGCGTGGCCTTGCCCCGCATCGCGGCAATCCTGGCGGAACGTCAGGGGACCATTACAAATGACCTGGCTGCGGCCGAAGATCTGAAGGCCAAAGCGGTCGAGGCTGAAGAGGCCTACAACAAGGCGCTGGCCGATGCCCGGTCTGAGGCACAGCGTATCGCAGCGGAAGCCCGCGCGGAAATCCAGTCAGGTCTGGATGACGCGATTGCCAAGGCAGACTTGGAAATCGCTGCAAAGGCGGCTGAATCGGAAAAGGCTATTGCCGATATCCGTGCCGGTGCGCTGGAAAGCATTCAAGTGGTTGCCAAGGATACGGCAGCTGAACTGGTCACAGCACTGGGCGGCGAGGCAGATGCCAAAGCCATCGACAGTGCAATTGACGCGCAGACGAAAGGATAAGTGACATGCGGAATACTCTTGCCCTTATCCTGACCGTCGGCGCCGCCAGCCCCGCGCTGGCTGCAAGCGGCCCGTTCTTCTCGCTTGGCAACACCGACTTTGTGGTCACTCTGGGCTTCATCGTTTTCATCGCGGTCCTGTTCTATTTCAAGGTTCCGGGCATGATTGGTGGCGCGCTGGACAATCGCGCCGACGGCATCAAGTCCGAACTGGACGAAGCCCGCGCCCTGCATGATGAGGCACGCAGCCTGTTGGCCTCGTACGAGCGCAAGCAGCGTGAAGTGCAGACCCAAGCGGATGCCATCGTGGCTGCAGCCAAGGAAGACGCTATTCTGGCGGCAGAACAGGCAAAGGTCGATTTGGAGAAATCCATCGCCCGCCGTCTGGCAGCAGCTCAGGACCAGATCGCTTCGGCTGAGGCGTCAGCTGTCAAGGAAGTCCGCGATCAGGCCATCACCGTTGCGGTATCGGCTGCCAACGCGGTTCTGGCCAAGCAAATGACCGCGGCACAGGCGAACAAGCTGATCGACGCGGCCATCGCGGATGTTGGTGACAAGCTGCATTGATAGCTTCCAACGCCGTTTCGACAAAGAGTGACCCGAAGGCTGATCGCTTTCGGGTTTCTTTTCTTAGGGAACTGCTCTTGGCGATGTTTTTGGCGTGAAATACCCTGCGCGAAACCTGACGGAGAGTTGCTATGATTGACACAGCACCTGCGATTGCCGATCCAGCACCGGTCTGTCTGTTCGCTTTCAACCGACCCGATCACACTGAGCGGACCTTGCGGGCGCTTGCTGCGTCGCCTTTGGCTGCGCGCACCGATGTAATTGCTTATCTAGATGGGCCGCGTTCGGCAGATGATGTTATCCCGGTTGCGGAAACCCGCAAAGTGATTGAAGCGCAGACAGGCTTTGCCACCCTTACATTGCGCGCACGTGATGCTAACGCCGGGTTGGCCCAGTCGATTCAGGAAGGCGTTACCGCTACGATGCAAACTTATGGCAGGGCGATTGTTGTAGAAGATGACATTGTGACCTCGTCCGCGTTTCTCACCTACATGAACCGCGCGCTGGATCGATACCAAGATGACCCGCGGGTCTGGCATATCGCAGGATTCAACGAAGACCTTCCTCCCTTGTTGGATCGGCGTGGTGCGGTTTTCTGGCGCTTCATGAGCTGTTGGGGATGGGCCAGCTGGGCCGACCGCTGGCAGCATTTCGAACGCGACCCGAAAAAACTGGTTCAGCAGTTTTCCGATGATGACATTCATCGGTTCAACCTGAGCGGGGCCGAGGATTTATGGGGTCAGGTACAAGGCAATTTGCGCGGTGACATTCGGACCTGGGCGATTTTCTGGTACGCAACGATTTTCGGGCAGGATGGCCTTTGTCTGTCGCCTTGCAGGTCTTTTGCCGAGAATATCGGCCTGGACGGGTCTGGTACCCATTGCGGACCAGTGGACGAGGTTAAGCCAAAAGATCTCTGCCATGACTTTGACCTGCCACTTCCCGACGATGTCACCGAAGACAAGGTCGCGCTCGAGGCGCTGCGAGCGCATTTCAGCTATAGACCGGATCGTTTGACCCGTTTGAGACGCAAGATCAGAAGGCTGGGGGCTAAACTTCTTGGTTAATTGGCGTCATTTGAAAATGGGGATGTCAGTTGGCGACGACAATCCAAAGGCACTGACGATTGGACGTCGGTCATCCTCACGGAATTCGTTCCAATGCGCATAAACCATATTAGCCATAGCTATTCTGGCGGAGGTGCCGCCATCGCTGCCCGCAGGCTGCATCTTGCCTTGCTGTCCAAAGGGACGAATTCGCACATGACCGTCGTCGATGGCCCGGACGAGGATCGGATCACAAAATTCGCGCCGCGGAAAACACTAAAGCGGCTTTGCCAGCGTGAATACGCACGTCATCTGCGAAAGAAATATGCAAGAACTCAGGTGAATGGGTTGGCGTCTCTTGGTCTGGCAAGGTCGGGTCTGGCCGCGTATCTGAACAGCCAACCGTCGCAAATATTGAATTTGCATTGGGTGAATTCCGACATGATTTCGATTGCCGAGATCGGGGCGGTGAAACATCCCGTGGTCTGGACGTTTCATGACATGTGGCCGTTCTCCGGGGCCGAACATGTGAGCGAGCTGGACAGATGGCGTGACGGTTACGTGTCATCCGAATTCAGTGGGTTTGACCTGAACCGCTGGGTCTGGAAAAGAAAAGCCGCGCATTGGAAAAAACCTTTTCAGATCGTTTGCCCCAGCAATTGGCTGGCTGACTGTGTTCGGCAAAGTGCGTTGATGCGCGATTGGCCTGTCACCGTGATCCCCAACGCAATCGATACCGATTTCTGGGCACCTGTCGAAAAAGCCCAGGCGCGCGCTGATCTATCGCTGCCTCAGGACGCTCCGCTGGTATTGTTTGGTGCCGTCCAAGCGACTCAGGATCCCAACAAAGGCTTTGCCCACCTTGTCGAAGCTATGCGACGGGTGCATTCCGCCGTTCCTGATGTTCAGGCAGTTGTATTTGGTAGCGACAAGATCGATGCCGAATTTCCTTATCCGATCCATTTCATGGGGCGGATTAGCGACAACCGGGTGCTGAAGCGTATTTATTCGGCTGCAGATGTCTTTGTGTTGCCATCCCGGCGCGAAGTGCTGGGATATACAGGTGTCGAGGCCATGTGCTGTGGCGTTCCGGTCGCAGGTTTCAAAACCAGTGGGCTGTCGGATCTGGTTCCAAATCAAAGCCTGGGGTATTTGGCGCGCCCATTCGAGGCAGAAGACCTCGCACGAGGTGTTATCTCGATCCTCCAGAATCGCCACAATGAAACCGGGTTGGCCATGTCAGGTACTGCCCGGCAACATGCCGTGGACAGCTTTGCAGAGGCTGTGGTCGCTGGCCAATATCAGGCGCTCTATGAAGAGATCGCTGATAGCACTGAGTATGGATTTGGCGCAATATCAGAGCGTTGACGCCCGCCTAATCTTCGGCCTCGTGCATCAATTTTTGTTTGGCGATGTCTTCGTTGCGTTCGGCCTTCTTCCCGTCCCAAAGGCATTGTTCGACATAGGTTAAGTGCATGTCGACAGCGGCACGGGCAGCGGCCGGGTCGCGTGCCTGAAGCGCGGTGTTGATGGCGCGGTGCTGGTCCAGGATGGCCTCGCGCGTAGTTTGCTGCTGGAACATCATCTGGCGGTTATAGAACACGCCTTGCCGCAACAGATCGAACATTGACCGCATCATATGCAACATGACCACATTATGGCTGGCCTCGATGATAGCCATGTGGAATTGCGCGTCCAGCTGCGCCTCATCTTCGGTCGCATTGCTGGTATGGGCGGCTTCCATCTTTGCAAAAATCGTCTGTACCACCTTCAGGTCGCTGTCCGACCCCAACCGGGCCGCGCGTTCGGCCGCCAACCCTTCCATGTCGCGCCGGAACGAGAGGTAATCGAACACCGCCTCGTCATGGCTGCCGAACAGCCGGATCAGCGCCGGGGAGAAGGCTGAGCCCAGAACCTCGGCCACATAGATCCCGGATCCTGCTTTTGCTGTCAGCAACCCTTGGCTTTGCAGGTCCGCGATCGCGTCGCGCAGGGACGGCCGGGATACGCCCAGCCGCTCGGCCAATTCGCGTTCGGCGGGCAGACGTTCGCCGGGGCGCAGTATGCCGCGCAGTATCAGCAGTTCAATCTGGCGAACTACCGCGATTGAAAGCTTTTCGGTCTGAACTTTTTGAAATGGCATGCGGGCGTCATTCCGGAAATTGGTCAAATGATATGACCACGGATGGCGGCGAGGTTCAAGAATGCGGGGTCACGTGGTTTAAAATATTAGGTCAGTATTGTTGACTTTGTGATGTTCCTCTCTACGCTGGCCGTGACTGAGAGCGGAGGAGACTCATGTCTACGCACGAATTGTTCGCCACGCGGGCATCCCGGATGAAAGCGTCTGAGATACGCGAATTGTTAAAGCTGTTGGATCAGCCGGGGATCATCTCTTTTGCAGGCGGCATCCCCGATCCCGCGTTGTTTCCAGCCGAAGGGTTCGCGGCCGCCTTTCAAGCTGCGTTGGGGCCTGACCAGCAGGCTCAGGCGCTACAATATTCCGTCAGCGAAGGTTACGTCCCGCTGCGGGAATGGCTCGTCGACCACATGCGTTCAATCGGAGTGGAATGCGGGCTTGAGAACATCCTGATCACGTCAGGCTCGCAGCAGGCATTGGATTATCTGGGTAAACTCTATCTGTCGCCGGGCGATACTGCGCTGGTCGGATGGCCGACCTACCTGGGCGCATTGGCTGCATTCAATGCTTATGAACCACGTTTTGACCGGCTCAGCATCAATGGCAACCGGGGCGCGGCAGAATACGCGGCGTTAGCGGGCGAAGGCGCGGTCAAATTTGCCTATCTCTCGCCCGATTTCGCCAACCCGACAGGCGAAACCGTGGATCTGCGGGGGCGGGAAGCGCTGCTGGATCTGGCGGATGAGTTGAACTGTGCGGTGATCGAGGATGGCGCCTATCAGGCCCTGCGTTATGACGGTAATGCCATCCCCCCGGTTCTGGCACTGGAATTGGCGTGCAAAGGGTCGATTGAGGATTGCCGCACGATCTATTGTGGAAGCTTTTCGAAAACCTTGTCTCCGGGGTTGCGGGTTGGTTGGGTCGTGGCGGCAAAGCCAGTGATTTCTCAATTGGTGTTGATGAAACAGGCTGCCGATCTGCATTCGGCAACCATCAACCAGATGGCCATTGACCAGGTGGCACGGGTTTGTTTCGACACGCATATCCCGATGCTGCGTCGTGTCTACGGTGCCCGTCGCGACGCCATGTTGCAGGCGTTGCAGGACCATATGCCCGATGGCGTGCAGTGGACCAAGCCGGAAGGTGGCATGTTCGTGTGGTTGACATTGCCGGTCGGTACAAACGGGGCCGAACTGTTAGCCCGGGCGCTGGACACGGTCAAAGTAGCCTTTGTCCCGGGTGGGGCCTTTTTCCCGGACGGCAGCGGGACCAACACGATCCGGTTGAGTTTCTCGAACTCGGATGAGGATACGATCCGCGAAGGTATTCGCCGATTGGGTGAGGTTTTGCGCGCCTGATCGGCGGAAAGGTTTTGTTAACCTTGATGCTGCAATGCTGCGGGCATGATCCGGTATCTGTCCCTCCTAGTGCTGGCCGCTTGTTCGGCTGGCACGCCCCACTTTCGCGATGTGCCTGCGACCCGCGTTGCGGTGAATGGCAGTGTGTTTGACGTGCGGGTCCGCGATCAACTGGCCGAGGCTGTACGCATCAACTCTCAATATGCTCCGCGTCTTGACCCCATTCGGGACCGGGCCGCACTGGCTATGGCACAGGTGTCGGGTTGCCCGTTGTTGGATGTTCTGGGCGACGCTGCGGTCACCGTGGGCATTCTAGGTTGTGACCGGGAATTGGGGGAAAAGCTGATTCTCGGCAGCCTTCTTCGCGGTCCCTATGAATGTATCGACTATGGCTACTACGAAGACTATGGCTATCAGGTTTTTGAGTGCGCTTCTTACTGAGATACGCGCTTTTTTGCGTATTTTGGCAAGATATTGTGGATAACTTGGCGTGAAATCCCATATCCTGCGTTACTCCGTTGACTCACCCCCAATGGGTTGCGCAGACTTCCAGATATAGGAATCATGGGACGAGCGGCCTTTGCGGTTCAGCAAACTTAAACTCACCGGCTTCAAAAGCTTTGTTGACCCGACCGATCTGATTATCGCGGATGGGTTGACCGGTGTGGTGGGCCCAAATGGCTGCGGCAAGTCCAATCTTCTGGAAGCGTTGCGTTGGGTAATGGGTGAAAACCGCCCCAAATCCATGCGCGGTGGCGCGATGGAGGATGTGATCTTTGCCGGGGCCGCAACGCGTCCGGCCCGCAATTTTGCCGAAGTTGTCCTGACGATGGATAACTCGGAACGTTTGGCACCTTCGGGGTTCAATGACAGCGATCAGTTGGAAATTGTGCGTCGCATCACCCGCGATGTCGGCAGCGCTTACAAGACCAACGGCAAAGATGTTCGGGCGCGCGATGTCCAGATGCTTTTTGCCGATGCCTCGACCGGCGCGCATTCACCTGCACTGGTGGGGCAGAACCGCATCGCCGAGCTGATCAACGCCAAGCCCCGCGCGCGTCGCCGCATTCTGGAAGAGGCGGCCGGTATCTCGGGCCTTTATCAGCGCCGCCACGAGGCGGAGCTTAAGCTGAAGGGCACCGAATCCAACCTGACCCGTGTGGATGACGTTCTTGAACAGCTTGGCACCCAATTGGGGCAGCTTGCGCGGCAGGCGCGTCAGGCCGCACGGTACCGTGAGATTGGGGAGCAACTACGGCAGGCTGAAGGCATGCTGCTCTATCGCCGCTGGAAAGAGGCTGACATGGCCCGCCAACAGGCCGAAGACGTCTTGCGCGAGCGGATCACCGAAGCCTCGCGCGCGGAGGCCGAAGCCCGCGCCGCCAGCGCCAAGCGGTCTGAAATCGAGGAAATTCTGCCGCCTCTGCGCGAGGAAGAGGCAATCGCCGCCGCCGTCTTGCAACGACAGCAGGTACAGCGCGACCAACTGGCTGATCAGGAAACCCGCGCGCGTCAGACGATCGAGACGCTGACCAACCGAATTCAGCAATTGGCCAACGATATCGAACGCGAAACCGGCCTGAACCGGGACGCGGGCCAGATGATTGAGCGTCTGGAATGGGAAGCGCGCGAACTGGCCAAAGCGGCAGATGGGCATGACGACAAAGTGGCTGAGGCCGCCGAGATCGCGCGCGAAGCCGCATCCGTGCTGCAAGATCGAGAAGATCACCTGTCGCAGGAAACCGAAGATGTGGCGCGTCTTGTGGCGCGTCACCAGTCGGCTCAGCGTTTGGTCGAAGACAGCCGCAAGACGCTGACCCGGTCCGAAGGCGAAGAAGAGAAAGCCCGTGCTGCGGTAGACGAAGCCCGCAATGCTTTGACCCGCGCCAGCGAAGCGTTTGAGGAAGCGCAAGAGGGTGAGGAAGAAGCGCGCGAGGCCGCTGAGGCCGCCGACGAAGCGCTGGCCGCAGCGGACGAACTGCGCAATGAAACGCAAGCGAGAGAAGCCGAAGCGCGCGCCCAGCGGTCTGAGGCCGAGGGTGAACTGGGCGCAATCCGTGCCGAGACATCCGCCTTGGCCAAGCTGGTCGAACGGGATACGGCCGAAGGCGGGCAGGTCTTGGATCTGCTGCGGGTCGAGCCCGGCTATGAAAAGGCGCTGGGGGCGGCACTGGCTGACGACCTGCGTACACCGTTGGTCGATGCCGATGGACCATCCGGCTGGGTGCAGGTGTCAGGCTACGATGCAGATCAGCCCCTGCCCGATGGGGCAGAACCATTGGCGTTGCATGTCTCGGGCCCAGACCGTCTGAGCCGCCGGATCGCTCAGATCGGATTGGTTGATGCGGATCAGGGCGCGCGGCTGCAAGCCTCATTAAAGCCGGGGCAGCGTCTGGTGTCCCGTTCAGGTGACTTGTGGCGTTGGGACGGGTTCCGGGCATGGGCCGAAGATGCGCCAAGCGCTGCAGCCTTGCGGTTGGAGCAGCTCAACAAGCTTGAAGCTCTGAAACAGGAGCTTACCCGCGCCGAAGCGCAGGCTGATGGTGCCCGCGCGGCACATGAGGCGCTGTCGCAGCAACTGGCGGATGTCACCGAGGCAGACCGCCGCGCACGCGAAGCTCGACGCGCCGCCGACCAGCGGATGGCAGAATCCGCGCGCGGGCTGAGCCGGGCCGAGGCTGACCGCAATCTGGCGCAGGGCAGGTTGGAAACGCTTACCCTTGCCGTTGACAGACACAAGGATGATGCCATGTCTGCCCGCGCGCAACTGCGCGAGGCCGAAGGCGCTCTGGCCGGCCTGGGTGACGTCGACAGCGCGCGCGCGCAGGTCGAGGATATCAAACAGACGGTTGAGGCCGCGCGGATCACCATGCTGACCCATCGCTCATCCCATGATGAGCTGCGCCGTGAAGGCGAGGCACGAACCCGGCGGGCCCAGGAAGTGACCAAGGACCTCAGTGGCTGGCGGCACCGGTTGGATTCAGCAGAAAAACGTATCGCGGAATTGGTCGAACGCAAGGAAAGCTCTGAGGAAGAACTGTCTGAGGCGATGGCCGCCCCTGGTGAGATCGCCGAAGCCCGCGAAGAACTGAACGAGTTGATCGAGACAGCCGAGGCCCGGCGTGCCGAGGCCGCCGACAAGCTTGCCGAGGCTGAGACGCAGCAGCGCGAAGTCGTGCTGGCCGAGCGAGAAGCTGAACGTTTGGCGTCTGAAGCCCGCGAATCCCGTGCAGCGGCTGAGGCGCGCTGTGACGCAGCCAAAGAAAGCGTCGTGGCAGCTGCTGAGCGGATCGCTGAAGATCAGCAGTTGACGCCGAACCAGTTGCTGAACCAACTGGATGTGAACCCTGACCAGATGCCTGCAGCCGACGCGCTGGAGGCCGAAGTAAACCGCCACAAGCGCCAGCGAGACGCGATGGGTGCGGTGAACCTGCGGGCCGAAGAAGACGCCAAGGAAGTTCAGGAAGAGTTCGATACGCTGAACACCGAAAAGGCTGATCTGGAAGAAGCGATCAAGGCCCTGCGCAGTGGGATTGCCAGCCTTAACCGGGAAGGCCGTGAGCGTCTTTTGACCGCGTTTGAGCAGGTGAATTCGAACTTTGCCATGCTGTTTAAGCACCTGTTCGGTGGCGGTGAGGCGAATCTGGTCATGGTCGAAAGCGACGATCCGCTGGATGCCGGGCTGGAAATCATGTGCCAGCCACCGGGCAAGAAGCTATCCACCCTCAGCCTGCTTTCGGGCGGCGAGCAGACCTTGACGGCGACCGCGCTGATCTTTGGCGTCTTCCTCGCCAACCCCGCGCCGATCTGTGTGCTGGATGAGGTCGACGCGCCACTGGATGACGCCAACGTCACCCGTTTCTGCGACCTGCTGGACGAAATGTGCCGCCAGACGGACACTCGCTTCCTGATCATCACCCACCATGCGGTGACCATGGCGCGGATGGACCGGCTGTTTGGCGTGACCATGCAGGAACAGGGCGTCAGCCAGCTGGTTTCGGTCGATCTGAAAAAGGCCGAACAGATGGTCGCCTGATCGTTCACTGCAACGTTATGCCTCAATCGCCGCGTGGCGGGTTAAGGTGGCAGCATGACCCGATATCTGATCTTTGCCTTGTTGGCTGCCAGCCCGGTTGTGGCAGCGGAATGGCCAACAAAACCCGGAGATGTCCCGCTTTCATCTGCCGAGCTGGACGCCCTCGCGGGGCGAACGCTGACCTTCTATGACGACGGACAGTCTAAGTTTTCGGCTGGTGGGGCTTATTCCTTTACCTACGCCAGCGGGGATTCCGCGTTTGGGACATATTCCATTGCCGACGACGGCAGTGTCTGCATCACGTATCGTAACGGGTTCAGCCGCTGCGATCTCTATGTACGCAGCGGTAAGCGCCTAGTTCTGATTGACGAGAAAGGCGACAGATACCCGGTCCGGCCTGAATGAGTTTGGTAGCCGCCTTGACGATCAGGCATCGAATCCAAGTAGGGCATTAGTTGATTTAAGATTCGCGTTTTGCGTTGTCATTTGATCGAAATATTGCCGAATGCTCGCGAAGAATGGTGAGTTTTCCTATCTGAGCCGGTGGTATGCTCTCAAAAAAATTCATACTCAATGGGGCTAACAGATGTGCCGATTTCTGGCTTGGGCAGGCGCAAAGCGTTATCTAGATGAATTGGTTCTGAACCAAGAGCAATCGCTTGTCATTCAGAGCCGAAATGCTCTGATCGGAAAGACGCCGATCAACGCAGATGGATTTGGCCTTGCCTGGTATTCCGAACGTGAGACGCCTTGTTTTTACAAGGACACTAACCCCGCCTGGTCGGATGCCAATCTTAAACAGCTAACGCATCACACCCGGTCGCATCTCTTTCTGGCCCATGTGCGGGCATCAACGGGTACTGCAACTTCGCGGAACAACTGCCACCCGTTTGGCGTTGGAAAATGGAGTTTTATGCATAATGGGCAGGCCGGAGGGCATGACCGTATCCGGCAGGAGTTGGACGGGATGATACCACCTGACCTCTACAGCCACCGGCTTGGCGCAACCGAAAGCGAAGCGATTTTCCTGATTGCCCATGGCGAAGGTCTGGATATCGATCCGATCGGCGCCATGGAGCGGGCAGTCCAACGTGTCGAAGATCTGTCACGACGGCGAGGTACAATGCCATATCTTCGCTTTGCCGCTTGTTGGTCCGACGGCGATCGCCTTTTTGCCGCCCGATATGCCTCGGACCGCTTTGCCCCAAGCCTCCACTACAAGGCGTGTAAGGATGGGTTCATTATTTCGTCCGAACCGTTGGACGCGAATAGCGGCGAATGGACTGAAATCCCTGCCAATACGGCGATTGAAACGCGGGGAGGGGCGTTGACTTCACACGCGTTTGAACCAAAAGCGCCGCATCACCGCGCCGAGGTTGCATAACTCTGTGGTGTTGCGTCCCGATGCGTCCCGTCTGTGCGGGACGCATCGGGGCTCATAACTGATTGAGCAAATCAGCTGTTGGCCACGCATCCGCGGGCAACCCCAGCCGTGCCTGTTCGGCCTGAACGGCAGCCCGCGTGCCGGCACCCAGAATACCATCGATCTTGCCCACATTATGCCCACGCGCTTGAAGCTTGGTCTGCAATTGCTTCATCTGCGCGCCCGACAGGCCTTGTGGCGGGGAACCTGCGTCATAGATTTGGCCGCCCTCCAACCGCGTACCGAAATAGGCAGCCGTCAGGACATAAACAAAGCTCTGGTTCCATTCGAAATAGACGTCAAAGTTTGGGTAGGCCAAGAATGCGGGGCCGTTGCGACCCTGTGGCAGGATCAGCGACGCGGGCAGATTGGCCAGAGATCCGCTGCGCGCTTGAACGCCCATCGCCTGCCATTCGGATACGGACCGCGACTTGCCGGGGCCGGACAGGGACCAGTCCATCTGGGCGGGAACAGTTACCTCCTGCAGCCAGGGCTCACCCGGACGCCAGCCCAAATGCGACAGCATCTTGCCGCCCGACATCAGCGCATCCGGGGCTGAGGTTTTTAGCGAGACCTTGCCGTCGCCATCCCCGTCCACGCCATTTTCCAGAATGTCGCGGGGCAACATCTGCACCATACCGATCTCACCTGCCCAGGCTCCGGTCGTGCGGTTGGGGTCGAAATCCCCTTGGCTGTAGAGCTCGATGGCTGCAAAAACCTGTGGTCGAAACAACTCAGGTCGGCGGCAGTCATGCGCCAGAGTGACCAGAGCGTTGCGGGTGTTGAAGTCACCTTGTACCGCGCCATAGTCGGTCTCGAACGCCCAGAACGCCAGCAGTACACCGCGCGACACGCCATATTCCCGCTCAATCCGGTCAAACACCGCATCGTATTTGCGAGACATGGATTTGCCGCGATCAATCCGGTTTTGCGAAATCAGACGGCGTGAAAAATCGATGAAAGGTATTTGGAATACGCCTTGCGCCCGATCCGCCTTTAGAACCGCGCTGTCCTGCTGAACACCTTTGAAAAAGCTGTTCACGGTGGATTTATCGAACCCTTGCTGAACGGCCTCGGCCTTCAGACCCTTCACAAAGGAATTGAACCCGCCGCCACATTGGGCCAGGGCGGGAGAGGCGAGCAGGGTGGCGGCAATGATGCCCGAGAGTAAACGCATTTTAGGGTCCGTCAGAAAATAAAGCTGACCCCAACCCACACCGACACGAGGCCCAGCGCAAGCCCCCAAACCCGCCAAAGCATGTCACATGCGCGGAAAATCTCCGGCGCGCCGATGTTACGTGGCGCATCACCGTTGACCCAGGCCAGATCGCAGACCTGTCCGTCATAGCTGCGCGGCCCGGCAAGGGCGACGTTTAAGGCGCGCGCCATCGCGGCCTCGGGCCAACCGGCGTTGGGTGAGATATGGCGACGTGCATCCGCGACCATTTCTGGCCAGCGCGCCCATTGACCGGATAGCGCCACGATCATCACGCAGGTCAGACGGGCGGGAATGAGGTTCAACAAATCGTCCAGACGCGCCGCGGCCCAGCCGAAGTCGCGGTACTTTTCCGACCGGTAGCCGATCATGCTATCGGCAGTGTTGACCGCCTTGTAGATCAGCAACCCCGGCAGGCCCGCGACCAGAAACCAAAACGCGGGCGCAATTACGCCGTCGCTGAGATTTTCTGCAGCGCTTTCAATAGCGGATCGCGCGACCTGCGCGTCGGTCATGTCCCGCGTATCGCGCGAAACGATCATGGCGACTTTGGCGCGGCCCTCGGTTAAGGAGGAGCGAAGCCCATCACCGACATCGCGCACATGGGTCACCAGTGACTTCTGTGCCAGCAGAATTGCGGCAAGGACGATTTCGATCACCGGCCCAAACAAGGTCAGCGTGCGGCCCAGAATCACTGCGCCAAAGATCAGCAGCAGCACGATGGCCACGCCTTTCAAGCGCCTATTCGTTCCGCGGTTCAGGCGCAGGTCCAACCAGCCGATGACAGTGCCGATCATCACTGCCGGATGACGAATGCGCGACCAGATCCAATCTGGCTCTCCAAGCGCCGCGTCCAGACACATGGCGCAAACCAGCAGAAAAGCCGTGCTCACAACGCGGCCTCAAGCTGACGCCATCCGTCTGCAGGCGGCAAGCCAAGGCGCAGATAAGTGTTTGAGTAGGGGAATATGCGGCTCCAGATATGGGCGCGGGCCAGCTTGGCCTGCCAAGCGGCGGCATCGTCGACGTCATAAAGGCGGAACAACGTGGTGCCGCCGACCAGTTTTGCCCCCTTGCCGGTCATGATCCGGTCTAGCTGTTCTGTCGCTGCCGCCAACTGCTGACGGGTTGCTTTGGCCCAGTCCGTGTCCCGCAGCGCCCGTTCCCCGATCCGAAGGGCAGGGCCAGAGACAGACCACGGCCCGGTCAAATCGTTCAGCTTTGAGATCAAATCAGGGCGGCCAATTGCAAATCCCAGTCGTAGCCCGGCCAAGCCCCAGAACTTGCCGAAACTTTTCAACACGATCACACCGGGCTGCTCGGCCAGATGAATTAGGGATACGTCAGGGCAAACGTCACAAAAACTCTCATCAATCACGGTCAGCGGGGCATCGGCGTCCTCTACGGTCCAGATACGTCCATCCGGGTTATTCGGGTGCACAAGGACGCGCGCCTCGGCTGGACCGTTCGATTGAACAGTCCAACCCTGCGCAGAAAAAGCTGCCGCGTGTTCGTTGTAGGTGGGTGCTGTGATCTGAACCCGACCCGTCGCAACAAGCGCAGGCATGCGGGCGATTACTGCTGATGCGCCGGGCGCGGGCAGAATCGCGGCACCTTCGGGAACAGACCAGAACTGGCGTGCTGCGGCAGACAGCCGTTCGAACGCACCATGATCCGGCAGCGCGGCCCAATCCGACGGGTTCAGTCCCGACACCGGATATGGGTGTGGGTTGATGCCGGTGGACAGGTCAAGCCAATCGTCGCGTGCCCCGCCGAACCGGGCGATAGCACCGTCCAGCCCGCCGCCATGGTCGCGCGCGGCACGGGGGTTCAAATCTGCGTTCGGGCTTGCCATCGGTGTTCTCGTCGGAATTGCGCGTTTGTTGTGCTTCAAGCGGATTTTTGCCGCTTACACAAGCAAATCCGCGTGATCGGCCCGGTTGACCGGCACCGTTAACACTTTGTTAAGGAATAAGCGTGATCACAAACCACGGGGGTCGGCACCGCACACTCTACCAAGTGCCGAGGTTGTTGCAAATGAATGTACTGATTGTTGAGAGTAACCCCGACCTTGGTCGGGTCTGGAAAAGACATCTGGAACGGCAAGGCGCCGAAGTGACGCTTGTTGCCGGGCAAGAGGCTGCGATCCTTGCGTTGTATGGCACGGATTTCGATATCATCGTGTTGGATCTGGTGCTGGAAAATGGCAGTGCGTTGGCAGTGGCTGATTTCGCCAGCTATCGCCGCCCCGAGGCGCGAGTGATCTTTGTTACCAACACCACCTTTTTTTCAGACGGTTCGATCTTTGCCCACAGTCCAAACGCGTGCGCTTATGTGCAAAGCGGCACGCCGCCAGAAGATCTGGCGGCGATGGTTGAACATTACGCGGCGGGCCGCTGACCACGCCCGTGCGGTTCCATGTAGTCCAAAACCGGGTTGGTCGGGATGATCCGATGCGGATTGATGCTTTCGTGGCTATAGTGATAGTGGCGCACGATGTGGTGCATGTTCACCGTCGAAGCGACGCCCGGCCATTGATACAGCTCGCGCGTATAAGCCCACAGGTTGGGGTAATCGATCAGTCGCCGCCGGTTGCATTTGAAATGCAGATGATAGACGGGATCGAACCGGATCAGCGTCGTGAACAACCGCCAGTCAGCCTCAGTCAGGCGATCCCCCATCAGATAACGTTTTGAAGCCAAACGATCCTCTAACCAGTCCAGCGTTTCAAACAGCGGGTCCACGGCGGCGTCATAAGCTTGTTGGCTGGTGGCAAAGCCGGATTTGTAGACGCCGTTGTTGACGTTGGAATAGATGCGCGCATTCACCTCTTCGATCTCATCGCGCATCGCTTCGGGCCAATAATCGTCGGCGTTGCCGGTAATCCCGTCAAAGGCCGAGTTGAACATGCGGATGATTTCCGAGCTTTCGTTCGAAACGATCGTCTGCTGTTTCTTGTCCCACAGGATCGGCACTGTGACACGACCCGAATATGTCGGGTCGGCCTTGGTGTAAATCTGGTGAGCAAAGCCCAGACCGTACAGTGTGTCCCCGGTTGCGCCGTAGTCATCAGTCTCGAAGGTCCAGCCTTTGTCCAGCATGTCGGGATGTACCACCGAGACTGAGACGTGCTTGTTCAAACCTTTCAGTTCCCTGAAGATCAGAGTGCGGTGCGCCCATGGACAGGCCAGGCTGACATAGAGGTGGTAGCGGTCGGTTTCAGCGTTGAAGCCACCCTTGCCCGATGGTCCGGCGCTGCCATCTGCCGTCAGCCAATTGCGAAACTGCGCGGCGCTGCGTTTGAACGCGCCGCCCGTGGATTTGGTGTCATACCAAGTGTCGTGCCATTTACCGTCGACCAACAGGCCCATTGCTCATGCCCTCCGAAAAGCGTTTGCGCCAAACATAGGCGGGTACATGGGGCGTTCCTATGCGAGGGCGCGCGCATCCTTCCTGCGCATACGCACAGGAAGGATTGGGATTTCTGTGCAACAAATTGAAATCCCGGCGCTGACTGTGATCAGGTTCACTGGATTTTTATAATTTGCGCCTCACAATAGAATACACTGCCGGGGGAGATATTTTTATGAGTACTTATGTTTCAAAGGAAATTACTGCCGAATTGGATGCGGCGCGAATCGCAGGATTGAAAAAGATCAGCCGCCTTCGTGTCGATATTGGCGACAATACCTACAAGATTCTTCGATTGTGGAAAGACGGATTTACAGTTGAGGCCGAAACCACGCCTCAACTGCGCGGGCTTGTGGATATCTATGATGGTGTCAGTCACTTGTACCAATGCCTAATCATCGCGGATGAGGATGAAGCAGGCGAAATGCGGTACGAGTTTAAACGCAGCACGGCCGCAGCCGACAAGGCTCCGCTGGATTTCTACCGCGCGCCGGACGCGCCGATTGCGTTGCTTGGGCACAAGGATTGAGGGCAGGGCCAACGACATCGCCGTTGGCCGCCTCGTTCACTGCAAATCAGCAAATGCATGCTTTAGCCGGGCGCATGCCTCTTCGACCCGTGCACGCTGAGTGGCCAAGTTAAACCGTTCGAAGGTCTCACCACCTGCGCCGAAACCGGGGCCTGAGGACGTTGCGATTTTGGCATCTTCGCGCAGGCGGCGGACAAACTCTTCATGGGTCATGCCGGTTCCTGAGAATTCTACCCAAGCCAGATAAGTAGCCTGCAATGGCATGGACCACAGACCAGGGATCTCGGCGATTGCTGCGTCAAAGACCTGGCAGTTGCCCGCAAGATGCGCGACCTGCTCGTCAACCCATGCCGCACCCTCGGGCGAATAGGCGGCAGTTATCATCGCCACGCCCAACGCGCTGGGGTCATAGTCCAGCGTCTGAATGCGGTGCCGCATGGCCGCGCGCAGTTTGGGGTCCGGAATGATCATGTTACCGGTGCGTTGACCGGCGATGTTAAATGTCTTGGACGCCGCAGTCAGGGTCACGGTCCACGGCCGCGCATCCGGCGCAGCCACATCCATCGGCACGAACGTATTGCCAGGATAAACCAGATCGTGGTGGATCTCATCCGAGACCAAAATCAACCCATTACGTTCGGCGAATGCGGCCACGGCACGCAGATCATCCGGTGTCCACACCCGGCCCGAGGGGTTTTGCGGCGAGCACCACAGCAACAGCTTTTCCGACCCGTCCAGACGCGACTGAGCGTCGTCCAGATCCAGGCCATAGGTTTCGCCTTGGCGAACTAGCGGGCACTCGACAACGCGACGTCCCGATTTGTTCACCTTGTGGGCAAACTCATGGTAGACGGGGCTGAAGATGACGACGCCGTCGCCGGGTTCGCTCCAGACATCCAGAGACAGGGCGATCGCATTGCCTAACCCCTGTGAAGTCAGCACCCAATCGGTGTCGATGTCCCAGCTATGGCGGTTCTTCATCCACCACTGAATCGATGCCAGATATTCCGGGTGAATCCACGAATACCCAAAGACCCCATGGTCAGCCGCTTTGCGAACCGCATCAATTACGCAAGGCGCTGTTGGGTAATCGGAATCTGCCGTCCACATGGCCAGCCCGTCCTGCGGGGGCACACCGTAGATTTGCTCCATCTTATCCCATTTTGAACTGTTGGTTCCCCGGCGGTCGATCAGGTCGTTGAAAGTCATGTCTGCTCCATCTGTCCGGACGAAAGCTAGCTACAATTCCAGCGGGTGCAAGGGGGGCGTTGCGGTGCAGTGCGGGATGGCCTAAATCAACCCCATGAAACGTAATATCCTGATCCATCCCGACCCCCGCCTGAAAAAGGGCTGCGCGCCTGTGGCAGATATCAGCGACGAGCTGCGCAAGCTGGCCGACGACATGCTGGAGACGATGTATGACGCGCCTGGCGTTGGTCTGGCCGCGCCTCAGATCGGCGTGCTGGATCGGTTGATCGTGTTGGACTGCATTAAGGAAGAGGGCGAAGCCCCGCGTCCGTTGATCATGTTCAACCCCGAGGTTATCGCCTCGTCCGATGAGACCAATGTCTACGAGGAAGGTTGCCTGTCGATCCCCGAGCAATTCGCCGAAGTCACGCGCCCCAAAGTGGTTGATGTCACGTGGATTGACCAGGATGGGAACTTGCAACAGGAAACATTCGACGGCCTGTGGGCGACCTGTGTTCAGCATGAGATCGACCATTTGAACGGCAAGCTGTTCATCGACTATCTCAAGCCGCTGAAACGGCAGATGATCACGCGGAAGATGCAGAAACTAAAGCGCGAGCAGGCCCGCGCATGACCGCTCGCACCTGCCTGCCATGGCCCGATAAACGCCTGCGCACCAAGGCGGAGGACGTCGCCGAGATCACCGATGAAATCCGTGCCATCTGGGACGACATGATCGACACGATGGAAGCGATGCCCGGTGTTGGCCTTGCCGCGCCGCAGATCGGCGTGATGTTGCGACTGGCTGTGGTGGACGGCTCGGCTGAACGCGGTAAGGCTGTGCGTCTGGCCAACCCGGAAATCCTGCACAGCTCAATCGAATTGCGCGAACATGATGAGGCCAGCCCGAACCTGCCTGGTGTTTCGGCCAAGGTGAAGCGCCCACGCGCGGTGACGGTCAAGTTCCTGAATGAGCAGGGGATAGTGGATCGCCGCGACTTTGTCGGGATCGAAGCCACAAGCGTACAGCACCAGATCGACCATCTGAACGGGAAGATGTATTTCGACCGGCTCAGCAAGGTCAAACGGGACATGCTTCTGCGCAAAGCCAAAAAGCTGGGGTAGAGATGCGCGTTGTATTCATGGGTACGCCCGACTTTTCGGTTCCGGTTCTGGATGCGCTGGTCGAAGCTGGGCATGATATCGTCGCCGTGTATTGCCAGCCCCCGCGCCCGGCTGGTCGGGGCAAAAAGGACCGACCGACACCGGTTCACGCACGGGCCGAAGCGTTAGGCCTGACTGTCCGCCATCCGGTGTCTCTGAAATCGTCAGATGAACAGGATGCCTTTGCTGCACTGAACGTAGATGTGGCTGTGGTGGTCGCTTATGGCCTGATCCTGCCGCAGCCCATTCTGGACGCGCCTGCCCAGGGATGTCTGAATATCCATGCCAGCCTGTTGCCGCGCTGGCGCGGGGCGGCCCCGATCCATCGCGCCATCATGTCCGGCGATGCGCAAACCGGTATCTGCATCATGCAGATGGAGGCCGGTCTGGACACAGGCCCGGTTCTTATGCGCGAAGCAACCGATATCGGGATCGAGGAAACCACCGACCAGTTGCATGACCGGCTGTCGATAATGGGCTCCAAACTGATCGTTGAGGCTTTGCATGACCTGCCGGATCTGACGCCCGAGCCGCAGCCCGAGGTCGGTGTGACCTATGCCGCCAAGATCGACAAATCAGAGGCACGGATTGACTGGTCCCGGCCCGCAGCCGAGGTGGACCGGCAGATCCGCGGTCTGTCCCCGTTCCCAGGTGCCTGGACCGAGATTGACGGAGACCGCGTGAAACTACTGGCGTCGCGTCTGGCCGAGGGGCAGGGCGTACCCGGCGAAGCTCTGGACGATGCCTTGACAGTAGCTTGCGGCGAGGGTGCCGTTGATCTGTTGCGCCTGCAACGGGCGGGCAAAGGCGCACAGGATAAGGAAACCTTTCTGCGGGGCTGGCCTGTGGCCAAGGGAAGTCGGATTTAGAAGGAATAACAGACTTGTACATGACTTTGATGGGGACGGTGTTAATCGCAGCCGTCGTTGGAAGCCTCGCGGAGAAAACCGGGTTTACCCGAAACGGCTATCTGCAATCTATCATCATTTGTATCGGCGGTGCCTTTCTGTTTTTCTTTGCTCAGATCATGTTTGGCAGGATGTTCGGGTTTAGCCTTGCTTTTGGGTCCCCGGGATTGAACGCTATTGTGTCATCCGTCGGCGCGCTGATCATCGTGCCGACTCATTGGAGGAAGTGACATGCCTGTCATCGCCCTGATCGTCATCGGAGCCGCCGCAGGGTTCCTAGCCACCCGTTTAATGCGGATCGAGGCCAACATTCCCACAACCATGTTGATTGGCATCGTTGGTGCACTGGTTGGCGGATTTCTGTTGCGGGCTTTGATCACCGTGGCAGGATGGTTGTCCGGTTTTGTGGGTGCCGTTCTGGGGGCTCTGCTGGTGATCTGGATCTGGCAGACCTATCTACGACGTTGAGCGGGGCTACCGCTCGTCGCAAATCACTGTTGATCCCAACGATTTGGAATTGCGCGTCGCCATATTGAAGCGATTGGCTTCCTCTGCTGACATCCAGTGCATTTCGTCCTCGGACGCTGCATCAAGCGTGAACCAATAAAAGGCCGGGTCGACACCAATATCATTGAAATAGTCGAGATAGCGATCGTGCTCGGGGTGGTTTTCGGGCAGGTTGGCAGCCACATATCCGCCGCCGCCCCAGCTATGAACCCCGACACATGCGCCAGGTTCCAGAGTGCGACGATTGCCTGCCAGGAACAGATCGGTGCCACCAGAGGCGACCAAGCCGTTTGAGGGCACCACAGTATCGAACCCTTCGTCTCGCACAACGCGGCTGAAAACGACATTTGCATCATCATCGACCGAGCCTTCGATGTTCTGCAGTACAAGTGTCTTGATCTCGGGATTGGCCGCAGTGATTTCTTCAAAAGCGCTGAGTGTCGTGTGATCAATAGCCCCCGAAGCAACGATTTCGTCGCCTTGTACAACGAAGCTGACCGCGTCGTATCGCTCTGCACACGCACCCAGAAGAGCTAGTGAGGCGACAAAAATGGGGAAAGTGAATTTCATTTCAGTTCTCATTTCTGTGGCACAGGAAATGCAGATCGAACATTTTGCACCCATTTATTGCCGCGGCGGGCGCGCCTTGTAAACCGGAAGCCGCCAGCCAAACACCAATGATCCCGCCCGCAATGCCCAGCAGATCAACGCACATGCGGCCAGTGTGGCCAGCTCGTCGAAACCAAGTTGGGTCGCAATCACAGCGGCAAAAGCCCCGGCAAACGCGCAAGAGACGTAGAGCTCACCCTGTTTCAGGACCAGTGGCACTTCGTTGCAGACCACGTCCCGCATCAGGCCGCCAAGGCAGCCCGTTGTGACGCCCATCAGCACAACGATGACACCGGATTGGTTCAGAGACAAGGCTGCGCCAGCACCTGCTGCCGCGGCAATCGACAGAGCGAAACTGTCCAGCCAGACCAGCAAGTTGTATCGGCTTTCGACCAAATGGGCAGTGAAAAACACCACCACGGCAGCCGCTGTGGCGATCAGGATATAGTCCGGTTGACCAACCCAGAACACCGGGTGCCGGTCCAGCAGCAGGTCGCGGACGGTTCCGCCGCCCACAGCAGTCAGGCAGGCCATAAAGGCAAAACCCACCAAATCCAGCTGTGCCCGACTGGCCACCAATGCACCCGTCAGGGCAAAAACCAGAACTGAGGCATAATCGAGCAGTGCAAGACCGCTCACGTTTGGGCCTTTTTTGGTTTGAACGGGGCCATGCCCGCGCGGGCCAACTCGTCGGCTTTTTCGTTTTCGGGATGGCCTGCATGGCCCTTGACCCATTCCCAGGTCACGTCATGGCGCGCCTGCGCTTCGTCCAGTCGCTGCCACAGATCGACATTCTTGACTGGTTTCTTATTCGAGGTCTTCCAGCCGTTGCGTTTCCAGCCGAAAATCCAGCCGGTCACACCGTTCTTTACATAGGCGCTGTCGGTTACCACGGTGATCTTCGAGGCCCGCTCCAGCGTTTCCAGCGCGCTGATCGCGGCCAGCAATTCCATGCGATTGTTGGTGGTTTCAGCCTCGCCGCCGTTCAGTTCGCGCTCTTTCAGGACTTTTTCGCCGTCCATTGCGCGCATCAGCACGCCCCAGCCCCCCGGGCCAGGATTGCCCGAACAGGCACCATCGGTATAGGCAAACAACTCAGGCATGGGCGATCACCAGAATAAAGCCGTCATAAGACCCGGCCAGACCTTTGCCCACTCCGGTTGTAATCCGGTCAATTGTGAACCCTGCCTCGGCCAGCGCCTCTTCGATCTCGGTCTGTGAGAAATAGGTGTAATAGCGATCAATGTCGTCACGGTGTTCACCGGTTCCCAGTTTCAGACCAAGGAAAAAGATACCCTCAGGCTTGAGTGCGCGGTGGATGGCCGCCAAATGGCGCGGAAAATCCTTGCGCGGCGCATGCAGCAGCGAAAAGCTGGCATAGATGCCGTCAAACGTGGCCACTTCGGTCACATCGTCAAATGTACCGACATGCGCATCTACGCCATTTTCGCGGGCGTGTTCCACAAAGGCCGGCGTCGCATCCAAAGCCCGAACCCGCAGCCCCTCACGCAGGAAAAACATGCTATCTGCGCCGGGTCCTGAGCCGAGATCCAGCACATAGCCACCCGGCGCAACCGCTTCGGCAAAGGCCATACGCGCTTCGATCTGTTCGGGCGGCAATGGGACGCTCAGATACTCGGCAACACGCGTGGTGTAGGCATCAATTGTCTTGCGATCGGTCACAGGTACACTCCTACGGCAAGGCATATCAGGACGATGGCTGTCAGCAGAACACGCAGCCTCAGCCACCATGTTGGGGTCAACCGCCAATATGCAAATATCGCATCCAACATCAGCAAACCGGCGAAGCCGTACATCAGGTTGATGCCCGCCTCGACAGGTCCACCGCCGGTCATGAAAAACGCCCAAAGCGCCGGGAGGACTGACAGCACATAGCACGTCGCTGCCTTACTGCCCGAGGTCTTGGTGGCGAACCCCCACAGAACACCGGACATAAAACTTAAGATCACCGAGCCGTAGAACAGTTGAATATACGGCCCGACGAACCGCGACCCAAGCTCTTGCCTGCCCCAATCCTGCAAATCGCCGTTCAAGGAGGTCAGCGCGCCCCAAATGAACGGGATCAGCCCCGCCAGCGCCAGAACCAACGGCGCCCTGGGGACGCCTCTCATGCGGTTTGCCTCAGGACGCGAGGCACTTTGAATTCGACATTTTCGACGGCAGTTTCGACCAGTTCAACCGTTACGTCATAGTGGTTGTTGAAAGCGTCAATCACCTCATTCACCAGCACCTCGGGTGCTGACGCGCCTGCGGTAATGGCGATGGTTGAGATGCCTTCCAGCGCCCGCCAGTCGATATCGTGGGCGCGCTGCACCAATTGCGCATAATTGCACCCGGCGCGCGCAGCAACCTCGACCAGTCGGCGTGAGTTCGAAGAGTTCGGTGCGCCTACAACCAGCAAAGCATCCGATTTCGGAGCCACGGCCTTAACGGCCTCTTGCCGGTTCGTGGTGGCGTAGCAAATGTCCTCTTTATGCGGGCCAACGATGGCCGGGAACCGGGCTTCGAGGGCCGCGATAATGTCCTTGGTGTCATCCACCGAAAGCGTCGTCTGGGTGACAAATGCCAGCTTTTCCGGATTGCGCACCTGAACCGAGGCCACGTCATCAACGGTTTCAACCAGCAGCACTTCGCCGTCGGGCAATTGGCCCATGGTGCCGATGGTTTCTGGATGGCCCTTGTGGCCGATCATGATCATTTGCAATCCGGCTTCTGCATGTCGCTGAGCCTCGACATGAACCTTGGAGACCAGCGGGCAGGTGGCATCGACATAGATCATCTCGCGCTGGGCCGCCGACGCGGGAACGGATTTCGGTACGCCATGCGCCGAAAAAATAACGGGTCGGTCGTTAGGACACTCGTCCAGCTCTTCGACAAAAACGGCCCCCTTGGCGCGCAGACCATCGACGACAAATTTGTTGTGCACGATTTCATGCCGCACATAGACCGGAGCCCCCCATTTCTGCAGCGCCATTTCAACGATCTTGATCGCTCGGTCGACACCGGCGCAGAACCCGCGCGGCGCGGCGAGGTATAGGGTAAGGGGCGGCTTGGTCATGTCTTGGTCTCCATAGGCCACAGGTAAGTCTTTTCCCGGCTATGGTCTAGACAGGACATTGTCATTGATCTGACATGAATCACTGCTAGCCAGCAGGTGTTTCAGTACCTGCTTTTAGTTAAAGAAGCGCGGCCAGGTTGGTACAGCCTGACCGCGCTAATTTCTTCCCCCGGGCTTGGTGAGTGGCCGGGTCTTACTGTCCACCCGCAGCAACGCTGCGTGGCTCCATGGGCATTTCACGCGGAGGTCGCCCGATCACGTCGCGCAGGTCTTCAAGTTCGATGAAGTTGTCAGCCTGGCGGCGCAGCTCGTCCGAGATCATCGGTGGCTGGCTGCGGATGGTCGAAACCACCGAAACGCGCACGCCTTGACGCTGCAGGCTGGCAATCAGCGGGCGAAAATCCCCATCGCCCGAAAACAGCACAATATGATCGACCCGCGGTGCCAGTTCCATGGCGTCGACTGTCAGTTCGATATCCATGTTACCTTTGACTTTCCGACGCCCCATGCTGTCGGTGTATTCCTTCGCCGGTTTTGTCACCATGGTGAAGCCGTTGTAATGCAGCCAGTCAACCAAGGGGCGGATCGGGGAATACTCGTCGTTTTCCAATAGCGCCGTATAGTAAAAAGCCCGAAGCATCTTGCCGCGGCGCATAAACTCCTGGCGCAGCAATTTGTAGTCGATGTCAAACCCCAGTGCTTTTGCGGCCGCATAAAGATTCGAGCCGTCGATGAACAGCGCTAGCCGTTCGTCTTTATAGAACATAAATAGGTCCTTCCGGTACAATACAGGACGCCGTGGTGTTACGTGAGTGGGTATTTGGAAATATGCGGCGCGCTGATCTTCTATAATTAGGCCATTTCGGTCGTATCGCAAGCATGCAATTCGCCGAATATAGTGAATGGAACGTACAAATCTATGTCAAAAGCGGTTATCGCGCTGGGCGCAAATCTCAAATTGAGAGGTATTGGCCCCAAGGTGACACTTCAAAGCGCACTTGACGCGATGTTGCGTCAAGGGGTGGTGATTCGTGCCGTCAGCCGTTTTTTTGAGACCCCGTGCTTCCCGGCAGGTGCCGGGCCAGACTATATTAACGCGGCTGCAGTGATCGAAACGAACAGGACACCAGCCGATTTGTTGCACCTGCTTCACCAGATTGAGCATCAGTTTGGCCGCGAAAGGGTGCAGCGATGGGGTATGCGAACGCTGGATCTGGATCTGGTGTGCTATGATGATTTGGTTCTGCCGGATCGCACCGTATATGACAGCTGGCTGACCCTGCCAGCACAGGAACAGACGCAAAAGGCGCCGGACCGGCTGATTATTCCACATCCGCGCCTACAGGATCGTGCCTTCGTCCTTGTTCCGATGGCGGACGTCGCCTCGGATTGGCGGCATCCTGTGCTGGGCCGGACGGTAACTGAAATGCTGGCAGACCTGCCCGCGGCGGATATTGCAGAGGTCACGGCTGTATGAACGGTGCATTTGCAGCATTTCTTGCTTGTCAAGGCAGGGATTCGCCCTTAGATAAACCTCTTCCTGACATGGATTCAGTAACGGAGAGCGCCCCATGGCCCGCGTGACGGTTGAAGATTGCGTAGACAAGGTTCCTAACCGGTTTGAACTGGTGATGCTTGCCGCCCATCGTGCGCGCGAGATTTCTGCCGGCGGCCCGATCACCGTCGACCGTGACAATGACAAGAATCCCGTCGTGTCGCTGCGCGAGATTGCGGACGAAACTCAAAGCGCGGATGAACTGCGCGAGCGCCTGATCGAGGCCAACCAGACCCAGATTGAGGTCGACGAGCCGGAAGAAGATCAGATGGCTCTGCTGATGGGTGCGGAGTCGGACAAACCTGCCGATGACGATATGTCGGAAGAGAAGCTGCTGCGCGCTCTGATGGAGGCTCAAGGCCAGGGGTAATCCCCAAAGATAAAGGTGCGGACCGGATGATTTCTGCAGACGACCTGATTGCGCTGGTCCGCAACTACAACCCCAAGACTAATGCTGACCGCATCGCCCGAGCATATGAGTTCGGAAAGCAGATGCATGACGGTCAGTTCCGCCATTCAGGCGAACCCTATTTCACCCATCCCGTTGCCGTGGCCGCCATCCTGACCGAACAGCGTCTTGATGATGCGACGATCATTACGGCGTTGCTGCATGACACGATCGAAGACACCAAAGCCAATTATGGCAAAGTGTCCGAACTGTTCGGGGAAGAGGTTGCCAAGTTGGTCGATGGCGTCACCAAGCTGACCAACCTGCAACTATCCAGCCGCGAAACCAAACAGGCAGAAAATTTCCGCAAGCTGTTCATGGCCATGTCCAAGGACCTGCGTGTCATTCTGGTCAAGCTGGCCGACCGTTTGCACAACATGCGTACGATCAAGGCAATGCGCCCGGAAAAGCAGGTGCAGAAGGCACGCGAGACGATGGATATTTATGCGCCGCTCGCGGGTCGCATGGGTATGCAGTGGATGCGCGAAGAGCTTGAGGATCTTGCTTTCCGCGTTCTGAATTCCGAAGGTCGCCAGTCGATCATTCGCCGCTTTATCACCTTGCAACGTGAAACCGGCGACGTGATTCACCGGATCACCGGCGACATGCGGCACGAGCTGGAAAAGGCGGGCATCGAAGCCGAAGTGTTTGGTCGCGCCAAAAAGCCGTATTCGATCTGGCGCAAGATGCAGGAAAAAGATCAGGGCTTTTCGCGCCTGTCTGACATCTACGGCTTTCGCATCATCACCCGGTCCGAGGAAGATTGCTATCGCACGCTGGGTGCCATTCACCAGCGTTGGCGCGCGGTGCCGGGACGGTTCAAGGATTACATCAGTCAGCCGAAATCGAACGGATATCGCTCGATCCACACCACAGTTTCGGGCCGCGACGGGAAACGGGTCGAGGTTCAGATCCGCACCCGTCAGATGCATGATGTGGCTGAAACCGGCGTTGCGGCGCATTGGTCGTACCGCGACGGTGTCCGCTCGGAAAACCCATTTGCCGTTGATCCGGCCAAGTGGATTGCGAACCTGACTGAACAGTTCGACAGTGAGGAAGATCACGAAGATTTCCTCGAAGCGGTCAAACTGGAAATGTACTCGGACCAGGTGTTTTGCTTCACGCCCAAGGGCGATGTTGTCAAGCTGCCGCGCGGGGCTACGCCGATTGATTTCGCCTATGCGATCCATACGCGCATTGGACATGCCTGTGTTGGCGCCAAGGTGGACGGCATCCGTGTGCCACTGTGGACGCGGATCAAGAATGGTCAGTCGGTGGATGTAATTACCGCTGACGGCCAGACGCCTCAGGTAACGTGGCTTGAGATTGCGGTGACCGGCAAGGCCCGGACCGCCATTCGGCGTGCGCTGCGCGAGGTCGACCGCGAGCGGTTCATCAAGCTGGGCAAGGAACTTGCGCGTTCCGGTTTCGAACATGTCGGTCGAAAGGCAACCGACAAGGCGCTGGATACCGCGGCGAAACACCTGCGCCTGAAGGATCGTCACGAATTGTTAGCGCGTCTCGGCAGCGCCGAGCTGACGGCGCATGATGTGGTCAGCGCCGTTTACCCTGAACTTACCCAGGATGACGGTGATGCCATTTCTCCGCGCCGCGCGGTGATCGGCCTTGAACCCGGCCAGAAATTCGACCGCGCGCCCTGTTGTCAACCTTTGCCTGGCGAACGCATCGTCGGCATTACCTATCGCGGCAAGGGCGTTGTGGTGCACGCAATCGATTGCGACCGCCTGTCCGAGTTCGAAAGCGAACCAGATCGCTGGGTTGATCTGCACTGGCATTCTGGCACGCACCCGGCCGTTCATGGTGCGACGCTGGACGTCACGATTGGCAATGATGCTGGGGTGCTGGGCCGCATTTGTACGTTGATAGGCGAGAAAAAGGCCAATATTTCGAACCTGGAATTCGTCGACCGCAAACCGGATTTTTACCGCCTTCTGGTCAGTGTCGAATTGCGTGACCTGGAACAGTTGCATTCGCTGATGCTTATGCTTGAGGCCGAAAGCGACGTTGCCGCGGTCGAACGCTATAGGGACAGGACCAAAACCGCAGTAGCGGCTGGCTGAGAAGGGGTGATCAGGAGTGGTATTTAAGCGCCGAGACCGACGCTCGCCTGTCCAGATCGCGTCTGAATTCGTCTATCCCCGTGGTGGATGGACGCGGGCCTTTCACTACGTCAAGCATCGTGTTCGCAGGCTTCCGGATTCCCCTGAGCGCATTGCGCGTGGCATCGGGGCAGGCGTCTTTGCCTCATTCACTCCGTTCTACGGATTGCATTTTCTGGTCGCTGCTGTGGTGGCGCGCTTGCTGAACGGCAATATTCTGGCGGCACTGAGTGGAACATTCTTTGGCAACCCACTCACCTATGTGCCAATCGGTGTGGTTTGCCTGCAGACCGGACATTTCCTGCTGGGAACCAAGTTCCACAAAGGCGACACGCATGGTCTGATGGGCAAGTTCACAGATGCAATGGGTGATCTGAAGAACAACTTTATTGCCATGTTCACCGACCGTGTCGCGGACTGGCATGGGCTCAGCATCTTCTATAACGAGGTGTTCTTTCCCTACATGATTGGCGGCGTTCTTCCGGGCATTCTGGCGGGTGTAATTTGCTCCTATCTCAGCTTGCCGCTGATCCGCACCTATCAGCAGCGCCGTCGCGACAAGATCAAGGCAAAGTTTGACGAAATCAAACGCTTGGCCGAAACTAAGCCTGCCGTTCCATTGATGAATACCCTAGGTTCAGACCAGGGCCTTAAGAAGGATTCGAGCGATGTCTGACAACCACCTGCGTCTTGGCGTAAATATCGACCACGTGGCCACGGTTCGCAACGCGCGGGGCGGGGCCTATCCTGATCCGCTGCGTGCCGCCAAGCTGGCGGAAGAGGCCGGGGCTGACGGCATTACCGCGCATCTGCGCGAAGACCGTCGCCATATCTCGGACGCTGATATCGATGGCCTGATGGAGGTCCTGTCGGTGCCGTTAAACTTTGAGATGGCCGCGACGCCCGAGATGCAGAAAATTGCCTTGCGGCATAAGCCGCATGCCGTTTGCATCGTCCCTGAAAAGCGCGAAGAACGCACCACCGAAGGCGGGCTGGAAGTCGCGCGCGAGGAAAACAAGTTGGCTCATTTTATCGCTCCGCTGCGCGATGCCGGTTGTCGTGTGTCGATCTTTATTGCTGCTGATCAGCGCCAGATCGAGGCGGCGCATCGTATCGGCGCCGAAGTGATCGAGCTGCACACCGGTGCCTATTGCGATGCCATGGCCGAAGGCCACGACGACAAAGCCAACAGTGAGTTGGAAGCCCTGCGTGAAATGTCCGCTTTTGCCCATTCACTGGGCCTTGAGGTGCACGCGGGCCACGGCCTGACCTATGACACCGTACAACCGATCGCGGCGTTCCCAGAAGTGCGCGAGCTGAATATCGGGCACTTCCTTATTGGCGAGGCGATCTTTCGCGGCCTCACGCCTGCCATGGCCGAGATGCGGCGCCTAATGGATGAGGCGCGCGAATGATCACCCCCGGTTTTGTTGTCATCTGGTTTGCCTGGCTGATGGCCGGTGGCTCTCCGGGGCCTGCAACAATGGGGATTGCTGGAACGGCAATGAACGAAGGTCGCCGCGCTGGCCTGGTGTTTGCCTTGGGTATTTGCGCTGGTTCTGCCGCTTGGGGCGTCGCCGCCGCGCTGGGTTTATCGGCGATCATGCTGGCCAATGTTTGGGTATTCGAGGTCATCCGCTATGTAGGGGTGGCCTATCTGGCCTGGCTGGCGATCAAGGCGCTGCGCCGGGCGATGACGTCTGATGAGGTTGCTATGGGCAACCCTGTCACCGGCTCTTTTCGCACAATCTTTGCCAAGGGCGCGGCCATTCACCTGACAAACCCCAAGGCGATCCTGAGTTGGGGGTCGATCTATGCCATCGTCGCCCCGAATAATGCCAGCCTTTCGATGTTGTTGGGCTATTTCGCCATGCTTTATGCAGGATCTTTGCTGATCTTCATCGGCTACGCCTTTCTCTTCTCTTCCGAGCGTATGGTGCGCGCCTACAGCCGCGCCCGCCGCTGGTTCGATTTTGCGTTTGCTGGGTTCTTTGGAGTGGCGAGTTACAAGATTTTGACGGTGCGGCTAGCGTGATGGGTTCAAGGGAGTGAACTTCAGTCTTCTCAGATACCTAGCGGTGTTTTCAGGGGCATACGTTGTCTTGAACGTTTTAGGCTTGGTCGAACTGGTCTGGCTGGCTTTGTCGTTGGAGTTTGAATTCAACAAATACTTGGGAGCACGGCTTTTGTTCCTCAACTCGGGGATCTTTTTGGGGCAATACATTGTGGATCAGTTCTTTGCCATGTTGATTGCCATATGCTTTGTCGTGTTTGCCATAGCCGCCCTTGTGGAAGGGTACTGCTACAATCGCAATTCCGCCGTGCCATCCAATACGAACATGTTGTCTGGATCAGTTGCGATGGCGGTGATTGGAATGGGGGTGCTCTTCTTGGTCATTGTCTTGATTAACTTCTTTACGTTCGAAGACCTTTCATTCCTAGATCTGCGGTTCGGCTTTTGGGATTATTATTGGACCGCTGCTTTTGTCGTTACTGCGTCGCTCGTGTGCCGTATTGCATTCGGCGTTGGCCTTAGACAGGCACATAAGGCACAGCTCGTAACAAAAGGTACTGCCAAATGATCCTCGGTATCGGCACAGATCTCGCGAATATCGACCGCATTCAGGGTACGCTCGATCGGTTCGGAGACCGGTTTCGCAACCGTGTATTCACTGAGATCGAACAGAGCAAGGCGGAACGTCGTGCTGATGTTGCGGGAACCTATGCCAAACGCTGGGCCGCGAAAGAGGCATGCTCTAAGGCGCTGGGCACCGGTCTGGCTATGGGCATCGCCTGGAAGGACATGTCGGTGACCAATCTGCGCACCGGTCAGCCTGTGATGCATGTCACCGGGTGGGCAGCAGATCGACTGAAAGAGATGACGCCCAAAGGGTATGAGGCCATCATCCACGTTACCCTGACCGACGATCACCCCTGGGCACAGGCATTCGTGGTGATCGAGGCGCGTCCGCTTCACGATGGCCCCGCGCAGCCTTGACTTGCCCGTAACTGACCCGCATGTAGCACCCCAACGAATAAACGACCGGAGAGCAGTATGGCCGAGGAAGCCAAAACAGGTAACGCCGTTTGGGAGACGATCAAGACCATCGTCTATGCCCTGCTGATCGCGGGCGTCTTCCGCACGATCCTGTTTCAGCCGTTCTGGATTCCGTCGGGTTCGATGAAGCCCACCTTGTTGATCGGGGATTTCCTGTTCGTCAACAAAATGTCTTACGGTTATTCTTACGCGTCCTGTCCCAGCCTGATCATCCCAAGCGTCGGCCTGAATGTTGACGCCGAAGACCTCTGCGGCTGGATGCAAAGCGATGAAAACACCCGTATCTGGGGTGGTGACCCCGAACGCGGTGACGTCATTGTTTTCCGCCACCCGGTCAGCGGTCGTGATTATATCAAACGTCTTATTGGTCTGCCCGGGGACCGCATTCAGGTGCGGGACGGTCAGATCATTCTGAACGGTGCGCCCGTACAACAGGAACCTGATGGTGTGTTCACCGAAGTCGCCGAACCACAAGGTTCGCAAGGTTTACGCCCACGCTGCGAAAACGGTCCTGTCGGCTTTGGCGGTGTCTGCGAAAAATCGCGGATGATCGAAACTTTGCCAAACGGTGTGTCCTACGAAGTGCTGAACATCGGCAACCAGGCCGCTGACAATACCGGCATCTATACGGTTCCCGAAGGGCATTACTTCTTCATGGGGGACAACCGCGACAACTCCAGCGACAGCCGCGTGCCGCAATCCGCAGGTGGCGTTGGCTACGTGCCTTACGAAGACCTGATCGGGCGGGCTGATCGCATCCTGTTCTCATCCGCTGGCCGATCGATGCTGTTCTTCTGGACATGGCGCGGGGATCGTTTCTTTAAGGCGGTCAATTGAAGCTTTCGACCGAGATAAAGGCGTTCCAGCAGCGTCTGGGGTACGAATTCTCGAACCCTGAACTGCTGGTGCGTGCACTGACCCATGGATCGGTCTCGTCCTCGACACGACCCGACAATCAGCGGTTGGAGTTTCTAGGCGATCGGGTTCTGGGTCTTGTCATGGCGACTGCCCTGTTGGAAGCCGACAAAAAAGCATCCGAAGGGCAGTTGGCCCCTCGGTTCAACGCTTTGGTCCGCAAAGAGGCCTGCGCCGATGTGGCTCGGCAAATCGATCTTGGCGTGGTGCTGAAACTGGGTCGGTCCGAGATGCTGTCAGGCGGGCGCCGCAAACAGGCCCTGCTGGGTGATGCGATGGAGGCTGTGATCGCCGCAATCTATCGCGATGCCGGTTTCGAGGCTGCGCGCGACGTCATTCTGCGACTGTGGGGGGATCGCGTCCACAACGTTGAAGCGGATGCGCGCGACGCCAAAACCTCGCTGCAGGAATGGGCGCAGGCGCGCGGGCAAAAACCGCCGGCTTACGTCGAGGTCAAACGTAGCGGCCCGGATCACGCCCCGGTGTTTACCATTGCGGCTCGGTTGCAGGACGGAACCGAAGCGCAAGCAACGGCAGGGTCGAAACGTCAGGCTGAACAAGCCGCCGCAAAGGCACTGCTGGATCAGTTGAAATAGCAACCTTCGACAGCCCGAACATGTCACAATTCTCAATCTAACTTGAGGCCTATGGCAGACCTCGGGTCGCGGGCGTATCTGAACATCATCCGCTTTGGCGCATGTCTAAGAACAAGCGAGCAAAGCGAAACAGATACAATGATTTGAGGCATTCAAATGCAAAGCGCAAAACTGACCACAGTGAATATCGGCTTTTTGTTCATCGCCGGTTTTATCGCCACGATCGCCTTCGATTTCTGGGGGCAGGTTGTCAGCCCCGGCATCGGCTGGGCCAATCTTTCACCGGAAGGGCTGGCCCAGAGCCTGTTGTCCAGTCTCGGCCTGCCCAGCAATGCGTTTCTGGGCTTTTTCGTGCATTTCTATCTTGTGGGCCTGATAGCCTATCCGCTGGGGTGGTTTCTGATCTTCAAACCGGTATGGGTTAAGGTACTTGGCCCCGTTCATATGTTTGTGGCCTCGGCGATTTACGGGTTTGGTCTCTGGGTTTTTGCTTTGGGTGGTATCACGACCTTGTCCGGTCTGCCGACCTTCTTGAACTTCTCGGCGATCACTTGGGTCGCACTAATCGGGCATGTTCTTTACGGGATCGTCATGGTTGCCGTCTTGCGCTTGATTGAGCGCCAGAACGCATGAAATGCCTTGGGGGGCGTCTAGCACGCCCCTCAGACCACCCGGATAAATCCAGTCAGCCCGGTCTTTTGGTGCTCGATGACATGACAGTGGAACGCCCAGTCGCCCGGGTTATCAGCGACCAGCGCGATCTCGGCAACCTCGCCTTTTAGCAACAGCATCGTGTCGGTCATCAGAGGCGGAAGTTGGCGCAGGTTCGACCGTATCGGCACAAAAGCCAACCCGTGCAGGTGGATCGGGTGCAAGTTAGGAGATTCATTTCGCAGCCGAAGGACATAGCTTTTGCCCATTTCCAGCGTTGCCAAAGGCCCAACACCCTGCGCCACGTCGCCGGGCCATGGTTTGCGATTGATGGACCAGAAGTTATACCCCAGCGAGCCGCAGAACCCGTTGTTGGGTTTACCACCTTCGGGGGTCCAGCCAAATACAAACTCGTGCAGCTCGGAATTGGTCAGATCGGGTTTCGCGACCGGGTTGACGGGCAGAGGGCGCAACTCTTGCAGGTCCCGTGACGCTGATGATCCGATTGCGCGCAGCTGTGCCATAGGTCTGTGCGGCTGACCGGGCAATTTTGCCATCAGCGCAACGCTGCGCCCCTCGTCGCCGGGCATTGCTACCGCAAAATCCACACGCTGACCGGGCCCGACAAGAAGTGGCTCATCAGTGTTGGGCATCGGGATGTTAATCTCAAGCGGATGGCCATCCCACGCGATAATCCGTGCATCGCCGCCCTCAAGATGCAGTTTGTAGATACGCGTTGTGTCCGTATTTACGACTCGCAGTCGCACCAGGCTGCCTGCGGCATGATCGTGGACAGCACCCTGCACCCAGTTGGCGGTGTGGACATTGCCAAAGGTCCCGGCCCGTGCAGCGCCGCGCTGGGTATAGGCCGGCAGGAACGCGCCATCTTCATCCAACCGAAAATCGCGCAGGTTGATCGCCTGTTCGCCGTCAAATCCAGGGTCTTCGGGTTCTGTAATCACCATGACGCCCGTCAAACCGTGGGCCATCTGCTCCATCGTCATGCAATGTGGATGATACCAGTAGGTGCCTGCATCGGGCGGAGTGAATTCATAGTTAAAGACCTCACCTTCACCCAATGGCATTTGGGTCAGGTAAGGTACTCCGTCCATCTTGTTCGCGATCCGCATCCCATGCCAGTGCATTGCGGTGTATTCCGACAGCGTATTGCGCACGGGTAACCGCATCACTTCCCCTTGCTTGCCGTACAATACCGGCGGCGGTGCGTTAGGGGACAGGCTGACCATTCCGGTCGTCACCGTATCCCGCAGGGCAAAGCTTGCTGGTTGAATGGTTAACTCCGGCGTCCCCTGCGCCAACCCGAAACCGCCCAGGCCCAGCGCGCCGGCAGCGGCCCCGCTGCCCAAAAGAAACTCGCGACGTTTCATGTCGTGCCTCATTTTCCGATGGTTGCCTGGCTGGATTTGGCGCGGCTTGGAATAGGCGTGCCACCGATTTTGCATGACCGCAATGCGACAAATCCCTCTGGCCCGCGCAGCCTTTCTGCTATAGGGGTGCGCACTTGCAACCAGGAACGCCAGACACATGACCACACGCGCCGGATTTATCGCCCTGATCGGAGAGCCCAACGCAGGCAAATCCACCCTGCTGAACCGCATGGTCGGGGCCAAGGTTTCGATCGTGACGCATAAGGTTCAGACGACCCGTACCCGCATTCGCGGTGTGGCAATGGAAGGCGATGCGCAGCTGGTTTTTGTAGACACACCCGGCCTGTTCAAACCGCGTCGTCGTTTGGATCGGGCCATGGTTGCCGCGGCCTGGGGCGGAGCGGCGGATGCAGATGTCGTCGTTCTGATGATCGAGGCACATCGCGGCATCACCGAAGGGGTCGAGCGTATCCTCGTAGGTCTGGAAGAGATCGGTCAGGGCCGAAAGGTTGCGCTGGCGATCAACAAGATCGACAAAGTCCAGTCTGAGGTGCTGCTGGCCCTGACAAGTGACTTGAACGCACGCTACCCGTTTTCCGAAACCTTTATGATTTCCGCCGAAAAGGGCTATGGGGTTGACGATCTGCGCAAATGGCTGGCTGCGGAATTACCCGAAAGCCCGTGGCTGTATCCCGAAGATCAGATCGCCGATCTGCCCCTGCGCATGATCGCAGCTGAGATGACGCGCGAGAAACTGACCCTGCGCCTGCATCAGGAGTTGCCCTATCAACTGACGGTCGAGACCGAAAACTGGGAAGAGCGCAAAGACGGCTCTGCCAAGATCGACCAGATCATCTATGTCATGCGCGACGGTCACAAGGGCATAGTGCTGGGCAAAAAGGGCGAGACGATCAAGGCGGTCAGCCAAGCCGCGCGCGCCGAACTGGAAGAGTTCCTGGACCGCAAGATACATCTGTTCCTGCAGGTCAAAGTGCGCCCGAACTGGCTGGAGGAATCCGAGCGTTACTCGGAAATGGGTCTGGATTTCAAAGACGGAAACGCATGACCCGCCTGACGGCTGATTTTTGGGTCCACGCCTATTTGGCGCGGTTACGGTTTCAGGAAATCCCTGCTTTTGTCGTGGCACATGGCGACGACACAGCGGGCGCGGTGTTGGTCAAACTAAACACCTTGGATGGGCAAGCGGCCGCATTTCAGCGCAGCTTTGATCTGATGAGCGGTGAGCGCAAATGGGTCGAGCTTTCCTCCGGTGCCGAGACAGAAGTCGACGACGCCATCACCCGGCAACGCAGCTTTGACCCTGACCTTTGGGTGATCGAGGTTGAAGACCGACAAGGGCGTCATCTGCTGGGCGAAGAGGGATTGGACTAGCACGCAGTTCAACGGGTCTTGGTCGCTCGGACCAAAACGTCTATTTTACCCGCACTCTGTCGGCGAGGATCGCCGCACCGTTTGAATAGATAATAGGTGTATGTATGGCCGAAACACTCGCTGAAAAGCTTGAAAAATCAGAACTTGGTCATTGGATGCATCGGTTTGAAGGCTTCATGATCTTCATTGGCATTGTCGGCCCTTTTGCCACGCTGCCGCAGTTGATCAAGCTGTACTTCACGCATTCACAACATGCGACCGGCCAGTCTCTGCTGTCTTGGTCGCTCTTTGCTGTGCTGTCATTCTTATGGTTCGCCTACGGGCTGGTGGTCGGCAAGCTGCCTATTTATGTGGGCAACGGTATCTCGATGGTGCTGAATGTCCTGATGGTTCTGGGCATCCTGATTCACGCTGGTTTAACGTTTTGACCAGCCGCCACGATCCGGCGCCAAGACGTCACCAGCCGCTGCTTTTAAGTGTGATGTTGTGCCCGGTGGTGGTCAATGTTTCACCGGCGAATTGCTTTACGTTGGGTGCGAAGGCCTGAAAATAGGGTTGCGACTGCACATGAGCCAATGTCTCGGCGCTGTCCCAGCGGCCCCAGTGAACCCGGGACTTTCCGTCATCAGCGACCGCAACCTGATAAGTGAATTTTCCGGCCGCCTCGGGGTCGGCGTTGATTGCCTCGATAAATGTGCGGATGGTGGCCTGCCATTCGGCTTCGTTGCCATCGAAGGAATATGTAATGGTTATGCCTCGCATCGTGACCTCCTGTTTAACTATGTTGTTAAATAAAGGGTGGCAACCCCGCGTTGTCAAGGAAACGAGGTTGGTAACATATTGACCATAGATGGGAGTTACAGCGCAATCTCAGGTCTTTTCTGGCGGCCACCGTTTCGGTGGTGAGCAAAAGTCAGTACGCAGGGTTTGTCTTCGACTTCGCTGTCACACTCTACAATTCAGTTCCCTTCAATCATTTGATCGTGTCCGACAGAATGCTATCTGAGAATGTGTCCTTGCCCCTATCGAGTTGAAAAAAGATGAAAACCTTCACTTTGGCCTGCTGTTCAACGATCCTTGTCTTGGGCATGGTGACTTCGCCCACCTTTGCGCAGCAGAGGTTGGGGTGGGTTTATCAAATCGATGGGTTGGCCGCTTATCAAAGCAACGCGGACCTGAGTGAAGGCGGGGAGTTCTCGGCCAGTCGCGCGTTTTTGCGAACAACCGCTTTGTATAATCTGAATGGTGGAACCTCGGTTGGGCTGTCAGCAAGCATCGGCAGGTTCGATTACAACTTTAGTCAGGCGGATAACCAACCGTGGGAGGACATCCGCGACATCAGAATCTCTGTTCCACTTCGATTTCGTGCCGGCAATACTGCAAGCGTTTTCGTGTCACCGCAGGTCCGCTGGGACTACCAGAGCGGCGCTGATGCGGCGGACGGCAGAACTTATGGTGTCTTTGCTGGTATTGCCTGGAAGTTAAGCGAGAGCCTGACCATCGGCCCTGCGTTTGGAGCGTTTTCGCAGTTCGAAGACGATGATATCGATTTTTTTCCGGCGCTTCTGGTGGATTGGGATATCAATGACCGTTGGAACCTGAATACCGGCTCGGGGATTGGCGCAACGCAGGGGCCGGGGTTGACACTCAGCTATGCGCTGAATGACACGATGACCCTCGGCCTTTCTGCTCGCTCTGAGCGCATTCGGTTCCGGCTTGACGAGGAAGGGCTGGCCCCAAACGGGATAGGTGAGGACAAAAGTATTCCAGTGGTGGTTTCCTTTGGCTACAATCCCAATCCCGGCATTTCGCTGAACGTTTTCGCAGGTGCTGAATTGGATGGGCGCCTTACACTGGATGATGCGAACGGCACGGAACTCAGCCGCCAAAACTATGAAACCGCGCCGTTGGTTGGGGTGGCCTTCAGGGCCCGGTTCTAATTCCAAAGACCAGTTGGATGCCTGCGCCCTTGCGGATGTTTCCGCCTTGCGGTCTGTTACAAACCGGGGGCGAGCCTGAGACGAAAGGAGCCTGATTTGGACTGGCGCGATCACGGCATCCTTCTGACGTCTCGTCGGCATGGCGAAACGGCGGCGATTATCGAGGTCTTCACCGAAGGCCACGGTCGTCATGCAGGCGTCGTACGCGGCGGCACCAGCCGCAAGATCGCCCCGATCCTGCAACCCGGTGCGCAGCTTGATGTTTTGTGGCGGGCGCGGTTGGAAGAACATCTTGGCGCTTTTCAGGTTGAACCTTTGCGTTCACGCGCAGCAGCGGCATTTTCGGGTCGGATGGCGTTGGCAGGATTGAACGCGTCCGTTGCGCTGTTGTCCTTTTGCCTGCCCGAGCGTGAACCGCATCCAGCGATCTACAAACAGACCGAACAGTTGTTGGATCTGCTGGGGCAGGACGAAATCTGGCCGCTAGCTTACCTGCGCTGGGAATTGGCGTTGCTTGAAGAACTGGGCTTTGGCCTGGACCTGTCGGCCTGTGCTGTGACAGGGGCGGCGGATGGGTTGGTCTATGTCTCCCCCAAGACTGGTCGAGCCGTTAGCGCCGATGGTGCTGGCGAATGGGCGGATAAGCTGTTGCCCCTGCCACCCTGTTTGCGCGGTGAGGGGCAAGCGCCGGACGCTGAGATTGCCGCAGGGTTGAAAACCACCGGTTACTTTCTGGAACACCATCTAGCCCCGTCCCTGGGGCATAACCCCTTGCCGGATGCGCGGGCAAGATTTGTGGATCAGTTCACTCGGCGGCTTTGAACACCATTTCGTGCCCGTCATCATTGCGCAGTATCAGCAGGTCGCCTGATACTTCGGACTGCATCATGGCAATCAGCGCAGCGAAATAGAAGCCTTCGGCCTCAAGCCCGGCACAGGCCGCGCGTGTTGCCGTCAGGTCCAAAATCTCGAACCAGGGGTAGGGTGCGTTCAGGGTGCCGCTATAGCTGTTGCAAGGGGCGTTACCCGTGATCTTGCCCTCTTCGGGGAACCGCAACATGGCGCTGGCCTCGAAAGGCTGTCCGTCGATTTCCTGCAGCACCCAAGTCTGGTCCGCGGCGCCGTAAGCGGCAACAGATTCGTCCCTGTCGCATTGAAACAGGCCAATCAAAGGCAGTGTCAGGATCAGACGCATCATTCGGGTGTCTTACTTTCTTACTGGTGCCGAGGGAACCGGCGAAGCCAGACTAGTAGGGGATCTCACCGCTGATAAGTTCTTCGCGAACGTCCAGGCGTGGCCTCCAGTTGTATCTGGTGTCCTCGCTTACCTGATCCCAGAATAACGCACCGCTGTTGCGCCATGGGTCAAGGATGATGCCATCTTTCATCGTGTCTCCTTTGGCGCTGATAGCGGCAGAATGGTGGATGATCCGAAAGGCGGTTGGGGGCGACGTAGCCCAGTGCACGTCCAAAGTTCGGAAGTTTTCCTGCTGCAGGCGGCGGGTCATGGCCTGCGCCCAGTCGTTGCACAATCCCTTTTCCCGGAACCCGTTGATGACCTTGGCGTTATGGATAATCGCCGGGTCTGTGACGTTCCAATCCCGCTTCAGTTGCTGCGAATAGGTGTAGGCGATGGTGGCGGCCTTTTGTGCCTCGGCGGGATCGACTTGGGGTCCAAGGTTTTCGATCGCCAGTGCCAGCTCGTCTACCTCGGTGTAGCCCGCCACAGGCTGGGTTGTGGCGCATCCGCCCAGTATCAGGGCTGCAACGGTCGCCCAAAGCGCAAAAAATAGTCGGGTCATTCTGTCATCACCATCCTTGGGCCCGGTCTGGGTCGCAGCGTGCCCTAAAGGGGTTTCAACAAAAAGCAAAGGGGGAAGTTTTTTCGATTGAGGATCAGAAAGGTCTCTATCCTGTCACAGAACAGACGGCGTGAATTTCAAACTGGGGTTCGGAACAAAGAAAATGACCCGGCACAAGACCGGGTCTAGTTGGGGAAACGGGATGCCTAATTCCGGTTAGCCCAGCAAACGCCGTGCAATAACCTGTGCCTGAATTTCGGCAGCCCCTTCAAAAATATTTAGAATGCGCGCGTCACACAGAACGCGGCTGATCTTGTACTCCAGCGCAAAACCGTTGCCGCCATGGATTTGCAGACCGTTATCCGCCGCAGCCCAGGCCACACGAGCGCCAAGCAGCTTGGCCATGCCGGCCTCAAGGTCGCAGCGGTGACCGTGATCTTTTTCCCAAGCTGAGAAATATGTCAGCTGACGGGCGATCATGATTTCGACCGCCATCATGGCCAGTTTGCCGGACACGCGGGGGAAGTTGATCAGCGACTTGCCGAACTGTTTGCGGTCCTGCGCGTATTGCATCGCGATATCCAGCGCGCTTTGGGCCACACCAATGGCGCGGGCAGCGGTTTGAATGCGTGCGCTTTCGAAGGTTTCCATCAGCTGTTTAAAGCCTTTGCCTTCTTCACCGCCCAGCAGGTTCTCGCCCTTGACTTTGAAACCGTCAAAGCCCAGCTCGTATTCCTTCATCCCGCGATAGCCCAGAACTTCGATCTCACCGCCGGTCATGCCGGGCGTGGGGAAGGGGTTCTCGTCTGTGCCCGGGGTCTTTTCCGCAAGGAACATGGACAGACCGCGGTGATCGGCGGTGTCCGGGTTGGTCCGGGCCAGCAGCGTCATCACATGGGTACGTGCCGCGTGGGTGATCCAGGTTTTGTTGCCGGTGATCTCATAGTCACCGTCCGCGTTCTTGACCGCACGTGCACGCAGGCTGCCCAGATCCGAGCCAGTGTTTGGTTCGGTGAAAACGGCTGTCGGCAGAATTTCGGCGCTGGCCAGTTTAGGCAACCAGTTGGCTTTTTGTTCATCGGTGCCGCCCGCGATGATCAGCTCGGCCGCGATCTCGGAGCGTGTACCAAGAGAGCCCACGCCGATATAACCGCGCGACAATTCCTCGGACACGACGCACATCGAGGCTTTGGACAAGCCGAAGCCGCCAAATTCTTCGGGGATGGTCAGGCCAAAGACACCCATTTCCGCCAGTTCCTCGATGACTTCCATCGGGATCAGTTCGTCTTTGAGGTGCCAATCATGAGCGTGGGGCTCGACCTTTTCGACCGCATAGCGGCGGAACTGGTCGCGGATCATCTCGAGTTCTTCATCCAGGCCTGAGGCGCCGAACATAGTGGCACCGGCCTGATCTTCCATCAGAGCCACCAGCCGTGTGCGGGCGGCCTGAGAATTGGCCTGTGCCATCAGCGTTTGAATTTCGGGGATCTGAAATCCGGAAAGCGCGTCCCAGCTAAGACCCATGTCCTGCAGGCGCACGACTTCGCCCTGGTTCATCGGAATGCCGCCCGCAACCTGGTGCAGGTATTCGCCAAAGGCGATTTGGTGCAGCAATTGTTCGATCTCGCCGAACTTGCCATCGGCCTCCAGCGCCTCGGCCCAGCGTTGCATCTGTTTTAGGGACTGAGAATATGTGGCCAGCCATGACAAGCCATGGGCGGCAGTTTGATTGGCTTCGATCAAGGCACCGGATACACGGCCATCAGCGGAAACCATACCGCGCACCGACTCACGCGCACGCTCAAACACTGTTTCAACGGCGGGTGCGGCCGCACGGGTCAGCGTCAGAAGATCGGGCAAAATCGCAGGTGTCGTCATCTGGGTCATATCCTGTCCGTCATGGGCCATGAATCGTGTCCTTTTCTCGTGTCGTCTGGTCATATCATGCTGCACGTGCAGCGCAACAAAAATACGTATTACGTTGCGAAAAAGTTCTAATATTTCTCGAGTGTTTTTGCAGTGCAGCGCCCGTCAGGAATGATATCAGGGGGCCATGACATTGTTTTCTTTACTACCTCCACAGGATCTTCTGCTGGCTCTGAGCGTTGCGTTCCTGGCTGGGTGGGTCAAAGGTATCGTCGGTTTTGCCATGCCGATGGTTATGGTTTCAGGGTTGAGTGTCTTTCTACCGCCCGAGCTGGCCATCGCGGGTCTGATCCTTCCGACACTGGTAACTAATGTCTTTCAGGCTTTGGGACAGGGTGTTTCCGCGGCCGTGTCGTCGGTCAGGGAGTTTCGCATCTTTTTAATCGTGGGTTTGGTGTTCCTTCTGGCCGGAGCCAAGCTGGTCACTTTGGTACCGACATCGACCTTCCTGTTGATGATTGGCGTTCCGGTCACGTTCTTTGCCTTGATCCAGGTCCTGGGTGTGAAGTTGGCGCTGAAAGAACCATCGGCCCGTGTTGAGGTTCTCATAGGGGCCGTCGCAGGATTTGTCGGTGGTATGTCTGGTATTTGGGGGCCGCCAACAGTGGCGTACCTGACGGCCCTGAACACGCCGAAAGCCGTGCAAATGCGGGTGCAGGGGGTCATCTATGGGCTGGGTGCAATTGCCCTGATGGTGGCCCATATGGGATCAGGTATCCTGCGGGCCGACACCGCGCCGTTTTCGGCTGCCCTGATCGTTCCGGCGGTGATCGGGATGTGGGTGGGCATGCAGTTGCAATCGAGAATCGATCAGGCGCTGTTTCGAAAAGTGACTTTGGTTGTGTTGTTGGCCGCTGGGTTGAACTTGCTGCGCCGCGGTCTGATAGGTTAAGTTCTGCGGTCCATAAACCGAAACGCGAAGTAAAGCCCCAGCATCAGGAAAAACAGCCCCGAGATATCGCCGATCAGAAAGGCGATGTACTCTACCCCTGCGCTGCCAAAACTCATGTTTGTCATAGCGGATGCCAGGAACGACGTGATCACGCCGACACCCATGACGCACAACCAGCAGGGTTTGCGATCGGGTCTGGGGAACAAGTCCCAACCTGCCCACTTGAGCAAGTAGAACACGGTGGGAACCGTTGTGACCGCGATGACAATTGCCAACAAGCGGCTGGGCAAAAAGACATCTGCACCCCCCAGGAATGCAAAGACTGCAAAGACGCCCGGCAGCAATGCGAAAATCGCGCGCCACCCTAACAACCACGCCGCCAGGACCCGAACCCCGTGAGGTAGGAACAGCAGGCTGGCCCGGCTTGGATATTCCGGAAAGAACACGTTTTGCAGCGGCATCAAGACCTCGAAAGTGAGGAATGATGCAACTATGTAAGCCAGTGAGGCGAAGAAAGTGTCAGAGGCCCATCTGCGCACGATGATTAGCCATCAACGCTCAGGTTGGCGGTGTCACCTGGGCGCATGTACGATATACCGCCCCCGGTTGGCATTGCCGCTTTGGGACAGATAGCCCTTTTGGACCAGCGATTTCAGCGCACGGAAAAATGTCGGACGCGAAACGCTCTGAACAAGGGTGTGCTCGATCAAACCGAACGTGCGGACTTCCTGATCGGCTTTCGACAATTCTTCGGCCGCGTAGTAAATGTCACGCTCAACCGGAGAGAGTTGTTCCAGTCCAAGGGTTCGTTCCATACTCTGCATCAATTTGCGAAGTTCGGTCAGTTTCGAGATTTCCGTCATTTGCCTACCTGTTGTTTTCCTTGCCGCCTTTCGCGTTGGAGCGAAAGTTAGAAACTCGCTGAAACAGAATTTTTCCAGCACGTCTCATATTGACACCCATCCCCGATGGATTAAACTAGATACTTGATTAGGTTGCTCAAATCGCGAATGTGAGTGCGCGTTCATGAGTATCCCCAAGGTCTTTTACTTCCCGCCCGGTGCGTAAGCGCCGGGCTTTTTCGTCATAATGACACAGTGAAGTACTGCAATCTGCTGCAACGGGCAATAAATTTGTATATGCATGGTGCATTATACAACCACAGGAAGATTGCAGAGAGGTTACTCGCCCGGAGAAAAGAAAAGGGGCGAAAACCGCCCCCTTTTGAAATCAACCGATTGCTACGGCTTTGATGTCGTCATCAATAAAGGGCAGATACTGCTCGAAGTTCTCGGCAAACATCTGCACCAGTTTTTCAGCCTGCTTGTCAAATGCTGCCTGATCATCCCAAGTGCGGCGCGGATCCAGCAGAACTTCGGCAACGCCGGGAACCGAGACCGGGACGTCAAAGCCGAAATTAGCATCCTTACGGAACTCGGCGTCGCGCAACGAACCTTCCAGCGCCGCGGTCAGAAGTGCGCGGGTTGCGCGGATCGGCATCCGGCTGCCAACGCCATAGGCGCCGCCGGTCCAGCCGGTGTTCACCAGCCAGCAAGTTGCACCGTGTTGAGCGATCTTGTCGCGCAGCAGGTTGCCGTACTCTTCCGGGCGTCGCGGCATGAAGGGCGCGCCAAAGCAGGTTGAGAACGTGGGCTGAGGCTCGGTGACGCCACGCTCGGTTCCTGCAACTTTCGACGTGAAGCCAGACAGGAAGTGATACATCGCTTGTGCCGGTGTCAGTCGCGCGATCGGAGGCAGAACACCAAATGCGTCACAAGTCAGCATGATGATGTTCTTGGGGTGCCCACCCAGCGCGCTGCTCGAGGCGTTCGAGATATACTCCAGCGGATAGGCGCAGCGCATGTTTGCGGTCAGAGAGTCATCCTCGAAATCCAGTTCCTTGGTTTCGGGGTCAAAGACCATGTTCTCGATCACAGTGCCGAATTTGCTAGTGGTCGCATAGATTTCCGGCTCGGCTTCAGCGTTCAGATTGATGGTCTTGGCATAGCAACCGCCTTCGAAGTTGAAGGTGCCGCGATCCGACCAGCCATGTTCGTCATCGCCGATCAACGTGCGGGCAGGGTCTGCAGACAGGGTGGTCTTGCCGGTGCCGGACAGGCCAAAGAACACGGCGGTGTCGACCGGGTTGCCAACGGCGTGATTGGCCGAACAATGCATCGGCATCACGCCTTTTTCAGGCAGCATGTAGTTCAGCAGGGTGAAAACCGATTTCTTGTTCTCGCCCGCGTATTCCGTACCGCCGATCAGGATCATCTTGCGGTCGAAGTTCAGCGCAATCACGGTCTCGCTGTGGCAGCCATGCTTGGCCGGGTCGGCCAGGAAGCTAGGGCAGTTGATGACGGTGAAATCTGCAATGAACTCTTCCAGATCTTCGCGATCCGGACGGCGCAGCAAGTGGCGGATGAACAGGTTGTGCCATGCCAGTTCGGTGACCATGCGCACGTTGATCGAATAGGCGGGATCGGCGCCGCCGACGAGATCCTGCACGAAATAATCACGGCCCTTCATATGCTCGAGCATATCGGTATACAGCGCGTCAAAACCCTCGGGGGTCATCGCGGCGTTGTTTTCCCACCAGATGGTATCGGCAACACTGTCGGTTTTGACGACGTGTTTGTCCTTGGGCGAACGGCCGGTGAATTTGCCGGTGGTAACCAGAAAGGCTCCGCCATTGCCAAGAGTGCCTTCGCCGCGCTTCAGCGCCTCTTCGATCAGCGCCGGTTCCATGAAGTTGTAATAGACATTGCCCAGACCCTCGATGCCCTGATCTTCGAGGCGGAATTGCGGGTTAACCCGTCCAGATGTCATGCGTTTCTTCTCCTGTGGCGGCGCGCCGGCAGTTGGGCCGGGGGCGCTCTTGGGGCAGTATACCGGGAAAAACCGGCGGATGCGCGGGTCTTAACATGGTCGTTTGGGGCATGAACAGGACGGTTTGGCGCAGTTAGCGCAACCAAGTCAAAGTTTAGCGCCACCACTAATTTCCCGCCAGAAAACAAGGCGCTTTTACGCGCGTATTAACGGCTTTTTTGCCGCATCTGTGTGACAACAATCGCACGATTCGCAGATACGGATTGATTCGCGGCCATAAAAACGACAAAGATGCCCTACTAATAAGCGAATTATTGCGTGAGTGAGCAGGAATAGGGGTTAACCCGATGTCGAAGATTGCATTGGTGGACGACGACAGAAATATTCTGACGTCCGTATCCATGACGCTCGAAGCCGAAGGGTTCGAGGTTGAGACTTATAATGATGGGCAGGCAGCGCTGGACGCTTTCAACAAGAAACTGCCCGATATGGCTGTTCTGGACATAAAGATGCCGCGGATGGACGGGATGGACCTGTTGCAGCGGCTTCGGCAGAAAACCCAGATGCCGGTGATTTTCCTTACATCCAAGGATGACGAAATTGACGAGGTTCTCGGCCTGCGCATGGGCGCGGACGACTACGTCAAGAAGCCTTTTTCTCAGCGTCTATTGGTTGAACGCATCCGCGCGCTGCTGCGCCGGCAAGAGGCGACGACTGGCGATGTGACAACCGCCAACACAGGTGATGCCAAGGTTATGGAGCGCGGCGATCTTCGGATGGATCCACTGCGCCACGCGGTCAGCTGGAAGGGCTCGGACGTTTCTTTGACCGTGACCGAGTTCCTGCTGTTGCAAGCGCTGGCCCAGCGACCGGGCTTTGTCAAAAGCCGCGATCAGCTGATGGATGTGGCTTATGACGATCAGGTCTATGTGGACGATCGTACGATCGACAGTCACATTAAGCGACTGCGCAAGAAAATGCGCGCCGCAGATCCCGAGTTTTCGGCGATCGAAACACTGTACGGAATTGGGTACAGGTACAACGAAGAATAGGCGTGGCCATATACTAGGGGTAACCGGGTCTCGTGCGCGATACAGAACAAGCCAGCGAATTGCGGGACGGTGATGTCGTTCTGGGGGATGATTGGGTCATCCCACAGGATCCCGAGTCAGCCGAACTTCGGCACGCGCGCCGCCGCCGCGGCCTGTTTGCAATGCGCGGGTCGCCGCTTGCGCGCAAGATCATCACGCTCAACCTGATCGCCTTGGTGACGCTGGTCACCGGGTTGCTGTATCTGGACGATTCCCGCGATGAGCAGGTTCAGCAGACCGCGCGTAACCTGATCGGGGATGCGCAACTGGTCAGCAACGTGTTCGAAGCACAACTGCGCCAAACAGCGTCCGGCCTGTCGCAAGATGCCGGCGCACTGGATGTAAAGGACACGCTGGAGGGCCTTGCCCTACCCCAAGGGGGCGAAGTCTTTGTCTATGACGAGCGGGGAACTCTGATTGGATGGGCGCGTGGCGCAGCATCCGAGCAGGCGCTGTTGGCGTCCGAGTCCGAGGTTCAGACCGGCAGTACTTTGATCAGCGACGCCTTGAACGCCGTGTGGACGGGTTTGTCGCGAGTGTTTACCTCCACAGAACCCAGCGAAGCGCCTACGCTGGCGCAACGGGTTCAGACCATAGTACCCGGCGCGCTGCAGGGGCAGATGCAGGTGCAGGCCGTCAAGGATGACTTTGGCGAAACGGTCATCGTTGCAGCCGCTCCGATCCTGCAGGATGGCGTCGCCGTGGGGGCCGTTGCCATGGCCGGTCCATCCGGAGAGATTGACGCCCTCGCCCGTCGCGAGCAGGAGCGCATCCTTCAGATGTTTGTTGTCGCGCTTCTTGTGTCGATCGGACTTAGCCTTGTTCTCGCCTCAACCATCGCAAACCCGTTGGCGGATCTTGCGGCAGCCGCCGAACTGGGTAAGGACCGGGGCGCCGGAGTGAACCCCGGCCGTATCCGCATCCCCGACCTGACCGCGCGTCCGGATGAAATCGGTCTGCTAAGCCGCGCGCTGCGGGGCATGGTGACCGCGCTGTACAACAGAATTGACGCGAACGAACAGTTCGCCGCTGATGTCGCGCATGAAATCAAGAACCCTCTGGCCAGCCTTCAATCTGCTGTGGGAACGTTACGAATGGTCAAACGCGATGACCAACGTGAAAAACTGATGGGTGTGATCGAACATGACGTTCGCCGCCTGGACCGTCTGGTCAGCGATATCTCGAACGCGTCCCGTCTGGATGCCGAACTAGTCAAGGAAGAAGAACAGCCGTTTGATCTGGTGAAGCTGGTTGGAAATATCAGCCAGCATCTGGGTGAAGATGCACGGGCCAAGGGGATCGACTATATAACCGATCTGCCGTCCAATCCGATCACAATCAACGGGCTGGAGGCGCGACTGGCGCAGGTCTTTGTCAACTTGATCACCAATGCCACCTCGTTTTGCGAGGAAGGCGATGCGATCCGTGTCTGGGTCCGGCGGCGCGAAAACAGGGTGCTGGTCGTGGTCGAAGACACCGGTCCCGGTATTCCGGAGCAGGCCCTGACCAAGGTCTTCAAAAGATTCTATTCCGAGCGTCCCGCCGAGCACTTCGGAAATAACTCGGGCCTGGGGTTGGCAATCTCCAAGCAGATTGTCGAAGCACATGGTGGTGTGATCTGGGCCGAAAACATCCGGCCAACCGATGCCGATATCACCTCGGACCCACTAGGCGCGCGCTTTGTAGTTGGCTTGCCCGTGTAAATCATGAGCGCCCCGTCAATCTATGATCTGGAAAAACAGGACAGTGCCATACTCCACGCCAGCTGCGTGGCTGTAGGCGGGCGCGGTCTGCTGATTGTTGGCGCGTCAGGAGCGGGAAAATCAGAGCTGGTCTTGCAGATGATGGCGCTGGGTGCTGAACTTGTCGGCGATGACCGCGTGGCTTTACGCAATAACGGCGGTGAAGTGACTGCTGATGCGGCCCCAAATATCCGCGGCGTTATTGAGGCCCGCGGTATCGGATTGTTGCGCGCGCCACCCGTAGGACCAGTGGGCTTGCGCTATGTGGTGGATCTGGACCAGCGGGAAGAAGCACGTTTGCCAGATCCGATCTCGATCCGAGCCCTTAGGCAAACTGTGCCCTTGCTTCGCGGGCGCGGCGTTCCCAACTTGGCTTCGGCATTGATGCAACTGATGAAAATGGGGCGCGTGAACCCGGAATGGCCCAGCAAATGAAACAACAGCGGCGGATCGTTCTGATCACCGGCCCTTCGGGCGCTGGGCGGACAACGGCGATCCGTGTGCTTGAAGACTTGGGGTTCGAAGCCATCGACAATTTGCCGATGGGGCTTTTGATGCGTTTGTTGGACGGTTCGGAAAACGATCGGCCAATGGCGTTGGGCATCGATGCCCGAAATCGCGATTTCTCGACCATCGGGTTCATTGATCTTGTTATGCGGCTGCGGCGGACCGAGCAGGTCGAGCTGACAGTTCTCTATTTGGATTGCCAAAACGAAGTGCTGTTGCGGCGGTTTTCGGAAACCCGAAGGCGCCATCCGGTTGCGGCCAATGCAGGCCCTGAAGCCGGTGTATTGCAGGAAAAAGAGTTGTTGGCCCCGATCAGAGAAATTGCGGACATTCTGATCGACACCAGCCAGATTAACGTTCACCAGCTACGCAAGGAGGTCGAGCATTGGTTCGCTCCGGAAGGCGGTCGACATCTGGCGGTATCCATCGAATCTTTTTCGTACAAACGCGGCTTGCCGCACGGATTGGACATGGTTTTTGATTGCAGGTTTCTGGCGAATCCCTACTGGCGTCCGGAATTGCGAGCCGAAGATGGTCGAAACCAGGACGTGGCGCGCTATGTACAGTCTGACGCGAATTACGCGCCGTTTTTTGACCGTGTTGTCGATCTGCTGAAATTGTTGCTTCCGGCCTACCGCGCCGAAGGCAAAGCGCATCTCTCGGTGGCCTTCGGGTGTACTGGAGGGCAACACAGATCGGTCGCAACTGCAGAAGCGGTCGCAAAGGCCCTTGCACAGGGGGGGCAGCAAGTGGCAATTAGGCACCGCGAAATGGAACGACGATCGTTGAATGAGAGGCCGGATTGATCGGGATCGTACTCGTAGCACATGGCGGGCTGGCTCAGGAATATCTGGCCGCAATGCAGCATGTTGTCGGAAAGCAACCGGGCCTGGCCGCAATCTCGATTGAGGCTGACCACGACCGGGAAGCCAAGCAGTCAGAAATCTGCACCGCCGCTGACGGTGTCGATGTCGGCGACGGTGTGGTTGTCGTCACGGATCTATTCGGCGGCAGCCCGTCGAATCTAAGTCTGAAGGCCTGTGCGCCGCAGGATCGGCGTATTCTTTACGGTGCAAATCTGCCTATGCTGATTAAATTGGCCAAAAGTCGCCACCTGCCGATCGGGGATGCGGTTCGGCGGGCGATGGAGGCTGGACGCAAATATATCAATGCCCAAAACGTGACGTTAGATTAAGACCGGATTGATTAAGAATGACCAACCGAAGCTTGAAAATAATCAATGAAAAAGGCCTGCACGCCCGCGCCTCGGCTAAGCTGGTCGAAGTAGTTGAGGGGTTTGACGCGCAGGCAGAGGTGTCCAAAGACGGACTTTCTGCATCAGGGGACAGCATCATGGGTCTTTTGATGTTGGCAGCGTCTCGCGGAACGACTATTGACGTCGAGACGTCCGGACCGGATGCTGAGGCGTTGGCGGATGCATTGGAAACCCTTGTGAACGGAAAGTTCGGGGAAGGGTTCTAATCCTGCCAGTCGCGATACGAAGAACGGGAAAACCAGGAATTGGCGCAAACGACGCACGAGACCAAGACAGGCCCGGTGGTGGACGGGACGGAAGATCAGGGCGAAATCTATGATCGTAGAACCCTGACCTATGCGAATTCCTTCGACGATGCATGGACGTCTACAGCTATCCGCGCCATCGAATGGTGTACGGGTAAGCTAACCATTCTGCGGATGGTCAATAAGTTCGAAAAAAAGAACGAATACTATCGTGGTCAAAGGTTCTGGGGCGGTGCGCTTGAGGTCATGGGAATCAACTTGACCACGCCGCAGGACCAATATGCAAATATCCCGAAAGAAGGGCCTGTGATCGTCGTGGCCAATCACCCGCATGGCATGGTCGACGGCATGATACTGGCCGAATTGATCGGGCAGGTTCGGAATGACTACCGCATCCTGACCCGCTCGGTCCTGACCGGACTGGATGAGGCCGCGACCTCGTTCATGATCCCGGTTCCTTTTCCACACGACCCCGAAGCGCAAGCCAAAATGCTTGAGATGCGTGGCAAGGCGATGGAACACCTGAAGGAAGGTGGCGTGGTTGCGCTGTTCCCGTCGGGTGTGGTGATGTCCTCGGACGACTGGTTCGGTCCTGCGCAAGAGCAGGAATGGAATGTGTTTACCGCCAAGATGATCCGCCGATCCGGCGCGCAGGTGGTTCCGATTTTCTTCCCCGGCAGCAATTCACGCGCCTATCAGATTGCCAACAAGCTGTCGCCGATCCTACGACAGGGGCTGCTGCTGCATGAGATCGTTCGCTCTTGCAACAAGCCGCAATCTCCGGTGATTGGCGAGCCGATTTCGGACGAGGATATGAAGCTGCTGGAAAGTGATCCGCGCGGTTTCATGGCGTGGCTCAGAAAACGCACAATGGCGCTTGGTAAATCACGCGATTCCTGATCCGCTCTTCATTTGGCTCATAATATCCCGGGCGAGGGGGCTGGGCCCCGTTAGCGCGTTGGGACCGGTGTTTCACCTCTGTAATCATAAAACCCGCGTTCGGTCTTACGGCCAAGCCAGCCGGCTTCGACGTATTTTGTCAGCAGTGGGCAGGGCCGATACTTGGTGTCTGCCAACCCGTCGTGCAACACGTTCATAATCGCCAGACATGTGTCCAGCCCAATGAAATCAGCCAGTTCCAGCGGACCCATTGGATGGTTTGCGCCTAGCCGCATCGATTGATCAATCGACTGCACGCTGCCGACCCCTTCGTAGAGAGTATATACGGCCTCATTGATCATCGGCATCAGGATGCGATTCACGATGAAGGCCGGGAAGTCTTCCGCGCTTGCTGCGGTTTTACCAAGCCGGTCCACAACCGCTTTACACGATTTGAACGTCTCTTCATCCGTGGCAATCCCCCGGATCAGCTCGACCAGCTGCATCACGGGCACCGGGTTCATAAAGTGGAACCCCATGAAGCGTTCCGGCCGATCCGTTCGGCTGGCCAGGCGGGTAATCGAGATTGAGGACGTGTTGGATGTCAGAATCGTATGGGGCAGAAGATGCGGCTGCAGGTCTTCGAAAATCGCCTGTTTGATTGCTTCCCGCTCGGTCGCGGCTTCGATCACCAGATCGGTCTGACCTAACTGGGGCAGCTCCAACGTCGTGTTGATCCGGCTCAGTGTGGCTTGCATCATTTCGTCCGAGATTTTGCCTTTTGATGCTTGTCGGGCCAGATTGCCTTCAATCGTCGCCACGGCGCTGTCCAGCGCGTCCTGCGAGACATCGTTCAGCAGAACGTCATACTCTGCCAGCGCCAGAACATGAGCAATGCCATTGCCCATCTGACCTGCGCCAATCACTCCGACCGATTTTACATCCATGTTCAGGTGCCTTTGTGTCTCGGGATACGGCGACAGTATCGACAGATCGGGGCGGGCGGCAAGGGGATCCGACCGTTCGATTTTGCTTCAAATGCGCACATTAGGATTTTCTCAAGACTTGCGGCTGCAAGATGGCAACCGGGTGAAAAATGGGTGAGTGATATGAGCTATCATCAAACAGGCTCGGGGGGACCCGGGCATGAGGTTTGCCAATATGAAGGATCGCGGCTGTGGTTTCGCGGTGCTCGGCGTGTTCTGGATCAACCCTACGCAGCTTGCGTTGGCGGGGATGAGACATTTGGGCGATTCGTCGACCGACCATTCTCAGCTATTCTCGAAGATCGGCTTGAAAGACGCGTTCTGAACTTTGGATGCCTGTTCAGCGGCGTTGACGCGTTGTGCGATGACATGGGGTTGTGCAATTTGCTAAGGGGCGCAGATCTGTGCGTCATGCAGGCGCCAGGGCTTCTTGGGCAGTCCAATCGTTTTTATCGCGTTCATTCCAGGCGCAACGACCGGTTTTTGGCGCCAACGAAGGACTTGATCAACCTGTATCCCGAAATCGACTTCACCGAGATTCATTTCGTGCGCCACCTGATGACCTGCCTGCAAAAGGTTCGCGACGCGCGCATCGAAGTTGTTCTGGACGAACTGCGCCGAAACTGGGTTCGGAAGATTGGTGAATTTTTGCAAGGCCTCGAAACCCCGGTGATCCTCTTGCGGCTGCAGGTCCTTCGAGGAGAGCAGGGCGCGCATCACATTGACTTCGCCGATGTCGACGTAACGGATCAGATGATCCAGGTCGTTGGCAAATCCTGCACGGATATCGCCGACGTCAAAACCCATGTGTGCGGCCAGTCTGACGAGATTGAGGACATGTTGTTCGGTACACTGCAACAGCCAATGGCAGAGCACATGATTGGCCCAGCTGCCCATCGGGCGATTGCGGCAGCTTTGATGGGACCAATACGCAATCTGCATTAATAAAAAAAGGCCCGCCAATTAGCGGGCCTTTCCAAATTTCGCGATGAAAAAGCTAAGCCAGCGGTTAGCCGAGTTTCTCGGTCAGTTCGGGTACGGCCTGGAACAGATCTGCAACCAGTCCGAAATCCGCAACCTGGAAGATCGGCGCTTCTTCGTCCTTGTTGATCGCAACGATGACTTTCGAGTCTTTCATACCAGCCAAGTGCTGAATCGCGCCCGAGATGCCGATCGCGACATACAGGTCGGGTGCAACAACCTTACCGGTCTGACCGACCTGCCAGTCGTTCGGTGCATAGCCCGAGTCCACGGCGGCGCGCGATGCGCCAACTGCGGCACCCAGCTTGTCAGCAAGACCTTCGATCAGTTTGAAGTCCTCTTCCGACCCGACACCACGGCCGCCCGAGACAACAACCCCAGCCGAGGTTAGTTCCGGACGATCGCTCGCGGCAACTTTGTCCTCGACCCATGACGATAGACCTGGGTTGTCACCGACCGAGATGGTCTCAACCGCAGCCGAGCCGCCTTCGCCAGCCGCGTCAAAGGACGCCGTACGGAAGGTGACGACTTTTTTGGCATCGCGTGACTTCACGGTCTGGATCGCGTTGCCCGCATAGATCGGACGCTCAAAAGTCGAGCCGTCAACCACGCCAGATGCATCCGAGATCACCATCGCGTCCAGCAGGGCTGCAACGCGCGGCATCACGTTCTTGGCGTCAGTGGTGGCAGGAGCAACGATGTGCTCATAACCATCAGCCAGACCGACGATCAGGGCCGCGGTCGATTCAGCCAGGCGGTGGCCCAGCGATGCGTCTTCAGCGACCAGTACCTTGGACACACCGTCGATCTTGGCGGCGGCTTCACCGGCAGCAGCGGCAGAACCGCCCGCGGCCAAAACGGTGATGTCACCCAGTGCCTTTGCGGCAGTGACAGCCTTGGCGGTGGCGTCCATCGCCAGTTCGCCATTGTTGACTTCTGCGAGAAGAAGAACAGCCATTACACAGCCCCCGCTTCTTTGAGTTTCTCAACCAGCTCATCAACCGAGCCGACGACGATACCAGCAGCACGTGCCGGCGGCTCTTCGGTTTTGACGACTTCCAGACGAGGGGTGACGTCGACGCCGTAATCGGCGGCGGTTTTCTCGTCCAGCGGCTTTTTCTTCGCCTTCATGATGTTCGGCAGAGACGCATAGCGCGGCTCGTTCAAGCGCAGGTCAACAGTGACGATGGTCGGCATCTTGACGCTGATGGTCTGCAGGCCGCCGTCAACTTCACGGGTGATCTTGGCGCTGTCGCCTTCGATGTCCAGCTCGGACGCGAAGGTGCCTTGCGACCAGCCCAGCAGGGCCGACAGCATCTGACCGGTAGCGTTCATGTCGTTGTCGATCGCTTGCTTACCAGCCAAAACGATGCCGGGTTGCTCTTCCTCGACCACTTTGGCCAGGATCTTGGCAACGGCCAGCGGTTCGATGTCTTGATGGACGTCATCGGCGGCAACAACCAGAATGGCGCGGTCAGCGCCCATGGCCAGTGCGGTGCGCAGGGTTTCCTGCGATTGCTTGACGCCAATCGAAACCGCAACGATTTCGTCAGCCTTGCCTGCTTCTTTCAGGCGAATCGCTTCTTCCACAGCGATTTCGTCGAACGGGTTCATCGACATTTTGACATTGGCGAGATCAACACCGCTACCGTCCGCTTTCACGCGAACTTTCACATTATAGTCAATCACGCGTTTGACAGGCACGAGTACCTTCATTTTGCGCTTGCTCCTCACAAAAAACGGTAAGCCGCGAAGCGACTCCACCAATGCTCTCGGGGGACTGAATAGCGTCTCAGTTCACGCTGCAACAGGGCAAAATCGTCACGTCATGAACTTGAGACGTCGCGTTTCATGTATTTTGACGCAACGGCGTGAAATTTTATTGCTTTGGTGGCCGGTGCCAGAGCTTTGGGCCCCACCCGTTTGGCTGGGGTTTTGCTTTGTTGGTCGCTGCAGGGTTCGCCGGATCCCGCGCCAACTTCAGCGGTTTGCGCCCGGAACCCACAAAACGTCCGCAGTTCCGTTTTCGTTGGCGCAGCGGGCGGCAACAAAAAACCAGTCACTCAGACGATTGAGGTATTTCACCGCGACTGCGTTCACGGGCTCCATGTTGGTCAATTCGACCGCAAGGCGTTCGGCGCGGCGGGATACGGTTCTGCAGACATGCAGATTCGCTGCCAGACGCGACCCGCCGGGCAAAATGAAGCTTCGCAGCGGCTCCAGCGTTTCGTTCATCACGTCAATCTCGACTTCCAACCGATCAATCTGAGATGCAACGATGCGTAGGGGCGGGTAGTCGGCCTCGGCGTCTTTTTCCATGTCGGGGCGACAGAAATCTGCGCCCAGATCGAACAGGTCGTTTTGAATGCGCGCCAGGGCGGCATCGACGTCGCCTTCCGCCTCGGTCCGAGCAACGCCAACAAAAGCGTTCAGTTCGTCAACGGTCCCATACGCGGCCACGCGACCAGAATACTTGGCGACCCGTTCGCCGTTGCCCAGCGCAGTTTTTCCATCATCGCCGGTGCGGGTGTAAATCTTGTTCAGAACGACCATTTATTGAGCTCCTTGTCCGCGCAGGTAGACGTAGAGCACGATCAGCACCACAGCAATGAACTGGAACAGGATGCGAAGGCGCATCATCTTGTTGCTTTTCATCGCAGCAGCTTTGCCGCTTTTGCCGAAATTGGAGATGCCGATCGCCAACACGACGACGACCGCCGCCATGGCCAACAGCAAAATGACCATCAAAAGGTCCATAAGCACACCGTCCGCGTTTCTTGTTTCGTTTGGCTATCATCTAGCCTCATGTACATGAAAAGCGAACGGGTAATTTCGCCTCAGACGTCCGACAGAATGCGGTCGATAGTGCGGGTGGGCAAAAGGCGGCGCAGATATCCGGCGATATAGGTTGGCGTAGTGACATAGTAGCGCGCGCGCGGCCTTTTTGATTCAACCGCATGGGCCAGCTTGTCGGTCACCGCTGATGCAGGCAGTTCGAAACGATCCGGGCCTGAGGATTCGTACAGTCTTTTCAACAGCGAAGCCTCGTACTTTTCGCGCAGGGCGGAGTTCTCCCAGTTGATGAAACGCTCGAAGAAGGGGATCGAATTCTCGCGGATTTTCGACGTGATTGGGCCGGGTTCGATCAGGATGGCCTTGATATTCGTTCCGGCAAGTTCCAGACGCAGCGTGTCGGTAAGGCCTTCAATGGCATACTTTGTGGCGACATATGCGCCGCGCCATGGGAAGGCCACCAGGCCCAGAACCGACGAATTCTGAACGATTCGCCCGTGCCCCTGCGTGCGCATGACCGGAATCACCAGTCGGGTGAGTTCATGCCAACCAAAGAAGTTGGCCTCGAATATCACGCGGAGTCCTTCGGTCGGCAGATCTTCAACTGCGCCGGGCAAGCCGTGCGCTCCGTTGTTGAACAGCGCATCCAGCGTGCCTCCGGTGGCCTCAAGCACTTCGGTCAGGCCCGAGGCGATACTTGCGGCGTCGGTATAGTCGATGCGCGGGCTTTCAAAGCCTTGCGCGCGCAGCCGGTCGCAATCACGCTGCTGGCGGCAGGACGCAAAGACACGCCAGCCGCGCGCACGCATACCGTGTGCCGCGTCCAGACCGATGCCGGATGAGCAGCCGGTGATAAGAATGATTTTCTGCATGATCTTCCTGACCTTCAATTCAGGCCAAAGCTATTGCGAGGTGAGGGTCAGGACAATGACGGTGCAGCGTCAGTTTTGAATTTTTCGAACCAGTGAGGCGGAAATCCAACCGACCTGTTGCGCGGGCAACACGCGCAGGCGCAGCCAGCCGGTTCCGGAATCGCTCAGCACTTCGACCTTTTGTCCGATGGCCGCTTTGCCGACAATTGGGTATATGGTGCCCGGCCCATCGCGCATGTTCACCCGCGTTCCCGAGATTTCGCGGATGTCTTTTTCAGGTTCGGGAATCGCTGCGGCCTCTGATGTTTCCGGCAGGGGCGCATCATCGGTCTGACGCAATCCCGCCACGCCATCTTCCAGCGAAGCAAGCGTGATGTTTGCGCTCTGATCATCGAACACCGAGATGCCGGACAGAGACTGAAGGCTGGCTGGTTCGGCCACGATCTGCACGATCTCTTCGGGTTCAGGTTGGGGTTGTGCACGCACCGTCGGGGCCCGTACGGCCACATTGGTCACAAGTTCTTCAACCCGGGCGGGTGCTACTGCCGCAGGCTGGGATGCAGAAGCAACGCGTACGGGTTGATCGCTCCGCAAGCCGCGCGGTTCGAAATCTGGTCCGCCGCTCATAACGTAAAAACACCAGCCAAGTGCGGTGAAGGTCAAAATAATAAGGCGCGTCATGGCGCATCCCCCAGGTCAATCGTTAGGTACAAGAAATTGGCAGCAGTCTAATGAAGACAGCCTACCATATTTCGCGGTCCGAGTCGAAAACCGGGGGAATTCCGGGACTTGTCTCCCCCTGTTGCAAAAAGCGCGACTTGTCCCCAGCAAAATCTAAGCTGATTGCTTTACCAGCGCGCGCTTGCGGCGTATCACATCATATATGAACGATACGATAGACGACCCCAATATGGAGGCCCCCGACAATGGGGGCGAGATAGCTGAACCGCTGCGCCGCGCGATTGGCGAACGCTATCTGACCTATGCGCTGTCCACCATCATGCACCGGGCATTGCCCGATGCGCGCGATGGGCTGAAGCCTGTGCACAGGCGAATCCTCTATGCGATGCGCGAGCTTCGACTCAGCGCAACGGGCGGGTTCCGTAAATCCGCGAAGATTTCCGGCGACGTGATGGGTAACTATCACCCGCATGGCGATGCCGCGATCTACGATGCGATGGCGCGTCTGGCGCAGGATTTCAACGTTCGCTACCCGCTGGTCGACGGGCAGGGCAACTTTGGCAATATCGACGGTGATAACCCGGCGGCCTCACGTTACACAGAGGCGCGGATGACCATCGTGGCCGAAGCGTTGCTTGAGGGGCTGAACGAAGACGCCGTCGATTTCCGCGACAACTATGATGGCACGCTGTCCGAGCCGGTCGTACTGCCGGCGCAGTTTCCGAACCTGCTGGCCAATGGGTCCAGCGGAATCGCGGTGGGCATGGCAACGAACATCCCGCCGCACAATATTGCCGAGCTGTGTGATGCCTGTCTGCATCTGATCAAGGTGCCGGATGCCCGCGATGATACGTTGCTGAACTATGTGCCGGGTCCGGACTTCCCGACCGGTGGCATTATCGTCGAGCCCCCAGAGAATATTGCGCAGGCTTATCGAACCGGGCGTGGATCTTTCCGTCTGCGGTGCAAATACGAGGTCGAAGATCTGGGCCGCGGCCAGTGGCAGATCATTGTCACCGAGATCCCTTATCAAGTTCAGAAATCCAAACTGATCGAAAAGATCGCGGAACTGATCCAGACCAAGAAAATCCCGATCCTTGCCGACGTACGCGACGAATCCGCAGATGACATCCGCCTGATCCTCGAACCGCGCTCCAAGAACGTGGACCCAGAGGTTTTGATGGGCATGCTCTATCGCAGTTCGGACCTTGAGGTGCGATTCAGCCTGAACATGAACGTGCTGATCGACGGCGTGACGCCCAAGGTCTGCTCGATGAAGGAAGTGCTGCGCGCCTTCCTAGATCACCGGCAAGAGGTGCTGCTGCGCCGTTCGCGTCACCGCATGGCAAAGATCGACCACCGGCTGGAAGTGTTGGAGGGCTTTATTGTTGCCTTCCTCAACCTCGACCGTGTGATCGACATCATCCGCTACGACGACGACCCCAAAGCCGCGCTGATGCGTGAGGATTGGGGCATCGACCATATCCGCGCCACCAACGAGGCCGACTATGTCTCGCCCAAGCCGGGCGAGGGCGAATTGTCCGAGGTTCAGGTCGATGCGATCCTCAACATGCGCCTGCGCAGCTTGCGCCGTCTGGAAGAGATGGAACTGGTTCGTGAGCGCGACGCATTGATGTTGGAACGCGCCAATCTCGAAGACCTGCTGGCCGACCCGGCCCTGCAATGGGCCAAAATCGCCGAGCAGTTGAAAGAGACCAAGAAGACCTTTGGCAAAGACTATGAAGGTGGCGCGCGCCGAACCCAATTTGCCGAAGCCGGGCAGGTTGAAGAAGTGCCGCTTGAGGCAATGATCGACAAAGAACCGATCACGGTCGTCTGCTCTCAGATGGGCTGGATTCGCGCCATGACCGGTCACATCGACCTGAAGCGCGAGTTAAAGTTTAAGGACGGCGACGGCCCGAGTTTCATATTCCACGCCGAGACGACTGACCGCTTGCTGGTGTTTGCCTCGAACGGACGATTCTACACGCTCAGCGCCGCCAATCTGCCGGGTGGGCGCGGTATGGGCGAACCGCTGCGCCTGATGGTCGACCTACCGAATGAGGCACAGATCATCGACATCCTGATCCACAAGCCAGGGCGCAAGCTGTTGGTGGCGTCAGACGCGGGTAACGGTTTCATGGTGCCCGAAGATGACGTGTTGGCCCAGACCCGCAACGGTAAGCAGGTGCTGAACGTCAAAGCCGATGAGACGGCGATGATCTGTAAGCCCGTTTCGGGCGATCACGTCGCGGTTGTGTCGCAGAACGGCAAGTTCTTGGTGTTCCCAGTGGAAGAGCTGCCCGAAATGGGGCGCGGTAAGGGCGTACGCCTGCAAAAATACAATATGGCGCGCGGCCGACAGGGGACACTGGAACTGGATGGTGGCCTGTCTGACATCACGACCTTCAACTGGGAAGAGGGGCTGAGGTGGTCCATGGGCGGTGACAAGACCCGGCACGAGGCGGACATGTCACAGTGGCTGGCCAAACGGGCCAGCGTTGGGAAAAAAGCGCCTTATGGCTTCCCGCGCGACTATAAATTTTCGTGAGTAAGCGCGCAGGCAAGTGGATTTCTGCCGATACGGCTTGGCACAAGCCGTATCGTTGCGCTAGATCAAAGAAAAACAGGCATATCGAGACGAGAACATGTTGCGAGCTTTGACCCTGATTACCGGACTGGCCCTGATGGGCGCGTGCACGCAGACACAGGTTTACGAAGAGCCTGAGTCGCTGGGCGAATTCAAATTGCGCGTCAATTATGCCTTTGCTGAAAAGGCACGGAAGGGGCCGGTGTCGCGGGAAGCGACGCCTAAAGAGTGGGAAGACGCCATTCAGAACGCCGTGAATATTCGGCTTGGCCGGTATGAGGGTGCCCAGGAATACGACATAGGAATCAGTCTTGAGGGGTTTATGCTGGCCCCTCCGGGTGTGCCGGTGATCTACAATCCCAAAAGCACAGCAATCGTTCTGGTGAATGTTTATGACGTGCGCAAAAAAGAGTTTCTGGCCAAAGGCAAACAGTTCCAGGTTCTTGAAGACACGACCGGTGAAAGCGCTCTTACGGGATCCGGGCATACCCGCACCAGAGAAGAGCAAATGGACGGATTGGCGCTCAAGGTTGCCGATCGTGTCGAGGAATGGCTGGCCGAGGAACACAAGGACAACGGCTGGTTCGACAAGCGTCCCGACCTGATCCAGCCGTTGGAATCCGTCGAGGTCACCCAAAATCCGGCGTCTTAACCAGCTTTTAACGCAGGATGTGCTTGATTTTCCCCTTTGAACCAAATATCTCGCGCGCGCAGATGTAACCACGGGACCACGGGTCCCCCCAATCGCAAAAGGGCGCCTGAGGAATGGCAAAGGAAAAGTTTGAGCGTAATAAGCCGCACGTCAACATCGGCACGATTGGCCACGTTGACCACGGCAAGAC